>WTBR01000082.1 GCA_013138975.1 Bacteroidales bacterium | reverse complement strand
AATTAATCCCTACGGTTTCAATCATTGCTTTTATTCTATTGGCCGGCAGGTTTATATCTATGGGTACAAAAATGCAAGTACTATCAAGTATGCCTAAAATTGAAATTATGACTTGTGCTCTATCATCGACTAATATTCCTACTAAACTTTCTTTTTTAATGGCTTTACCAAGTATCCAATTTGAAACAACTTTCTTACGAGCTTCCAGTTCTGAATATGAAATATATTTATCTCCTGTTTCAATGGCTATTTTATCCTTAAATTTACTATAAATCTCATTCAACCTAGCTTGAACAGTGTTGTTGCGAATTTGGCATTCCAGTTTCTCATTAAAATAAGTGAGTTTTTCTTGTTTTTCTTTCTCCGCAATTATTTCAATTTCTTTTATTTTTAATTTTTCGTCTCCCTTAATTATTTCTTTAAGTACTTTTTCAAGCTTACATATCATTCTATTAATAGAATTTTCACTAAAAAGGCTGGTATTATATTCAAATATTAAAAGTATTTGATCGCCAAAATCTATTGCTTTAAAATTTAAATCAAACTTGGATTTTACTTTTTCATGAATATTAAAATTTTCTTCAACTAAATCACCACTGTAATCCCTTTGATTCATAAAATTAAACATTACATCAAAAATAGGATTGCGACTGGTATCTCGCTCTACGGATAATTTGTCTACTAAATCTTCGAACTGGTAATTCTGATTTTCGTAAGCTCCAAGTACGGTCTGCTTTAAGCTTGATACGAATTCTCGTATAGTTTCTTCTCCTTTTATTTCAGTACGTATGGATAGTGTATTAATAAACATTCCAACAATATTCTCCAGATCGGCATGATTTCTTCCTGCTATTGGTGTTCCTACAACTATATCATCTTGCCCGCTTAGCTTGGATAGTAGAATACTATATACAGATAGCAAGGTCATATACAATGTAAGCTCATTTCTTTCCGTGAAATTTCTAAGGTTTTTTGTATCTTCTTTGCTCAATACAAAACTTACTGTTGCTCCTTCATGACTTTGCATTAAAGGTCGAACATAATCGCTTGGAAGGTTCAATACGGGTATCTCTCCTTCAAATTTAGTAAGCCAATATTGTTCCTGATTTTTTATAAGATCTTGCTGCTCCTTACTATTTTGCCACTGGCTATAATCCTTGTATTGTAAAGGTAATGGTGCTAATTCTTCTCCCGAAAGCAGAGCTACAAATTCTTTCTCTAATATTTCATGTGTGGTTCCATCACTTATTATATGGTGCATATCAATCATTAACAGGCTATCTTCTCCTTTTATATCGACTATAGCTGCTCGTAAAAAAGGTGCTTTTGATAAATCAAAAGGCTTTATGAATTTATTTTGTGCCTGTTCAACTTCTGTAGTTTCTATACTTATTTCTTCAAGCTCAAAGGCAACATTCTTACTTATAAGCTGAACAGGATTACTATCAACTACAATAATGCTGGTTCGGAAACTCTCGTGTCGTTTTATTAGTTGTTTGAATACTTCTTCTATTTTTAATTTATCTGCCTCTTTTTCCACTGGAATTACATAAGGCATATTATAGGCTGTTGATGTCAAATCAAACTGTTGCAACAAATACATTCGCTTCTGCGCCGAAGATAATGGGTAATTTGATTGTTCTTTTGCTTTTGGGATGGATACAAATTCTTTCTTTGTACTTGTTGTGATCTGACTTGCCTGAGATTTTATTGTTGGATGTGTAAATACTTCTCGCAATGGAAATTCAACACCTATTTCCTTGAATATCTTTCCCGTTAATATTGTAGCTTTTAAAGAGTGACCTCCAATAGCAAAAAAGTTTGCTGTTGTGCTTATTACTTCTTTCTCTACATTTAACACCTCTGACCATATTTCAAGCAACTTTTCTTCTATTTCTGTGGATGGTGCTACATAATCATCTCCTGCTTTTATTTGTGGTGATGGCAGGGCTTTGCGATCTACTTTTCCATTTGCATTTAGCGGTAAACTGTCCAGCTCAACAAAATAAGAAGGAACCATATATTCCGGAAGTTGTGCTGAAATATAAGCTCTTAAGTCGTTATGGTTGAGTTCTTCTTTACTAAGAATATATGCGCATAGGTACTTATCGCCATTTTCTTCTCTAGCCAAAACAATACATTCGTTTATTCTTTCATGTTTTAGCAGTGTGTTCTCTATTTCACCTAACTCTATTCTAAAGCCTCTTAATTGAACCTGATGATCTATTCGTCCAAGATATTCCAACTCTCCGTTTGATAACATCTTTACTAGATCCCCGGAACGATATAATCGTTCTTCCGGTTTATATGGATTCTTTATAAACTTCTCTTTTGTTAGATCTTCTCTTCCCAGATATCCTCGACTAAGTCCATCTCCGCCTATTAATAATTCCCCTGCAACTCCTTTTGGAACAAGTTGTAAGTTTTTATCTACCACATACGTTGTTAGTGTTGGTATTGAGGTTCCGATATTGCTTATATTATTTGCTATTTCGTATTCGCCAATCTCTTTATATGTAACATGGACTGTTGTCTCTGTAATCCCGTACATATTAATTAGTTTAACATCGGAATAAATATTAAACCATTCTGCCAACTTATTTGGTTTTAATGCTTCTCCTCCAAATATTACATACCTTAAATTCTCTAAGGATTTACCCGGCTTCTGCAAGGCTATTTCCGATAAATTATAAAATGCTGATGGGGTTTGGTTTAAAACGCTTACTTTTTCTTCATTAAGTAATTTATAATATTGAACTACATCTCTTGCTACTATTTTTGGAATAACTATTAATTTTCCTCCATAAAGTAGTGCTCCATACATTTCCCATACTGAAAAATCGAAACAATGGGAATGGAACATTGTCCAAACGTCTTTTTCGCTAAAGTCAAATTGAAACTTTTCATTAAAAAATAAGCGAACTGCATTTCTATGCTCAATCATAACTCCTTTGGGCATACCAGTTGTACCTGATGTATAGATAATATAACACAAATCCGACGGTTTATTAATTATCTCAATATTAGAAATGTTTTTTTCTAAAACGGATAAGTCTTCTATACATATTATACTTCCTTCAAACTCTATTCTTTCTGAGATATTTTTAGTGCTTATTACTATTTTTGAGTGGCTGTCATTTAATATAAAATCTATTCTTTCATCAGGATAATCAGGATCCAGAGGAAGGTATGCTCCTCCTGATTTTAACACTCCTAGCATAGAATATACGGTCTCAACGGAACGATCAAGGAATATGCTTACAATATCATCTCTAACGATTCCAATCTCTCGTATATGATGGGCTATAACATTAGCCTTTTCATTTAATTCGCTATATGTAAGTCTATTACCATTATTTGAAATGGCTATATTTTCAGGTGTCCTTTTTACCTGCTCTTCAAATAACTGATGAATGGTCTTATCTTTTGGATAATCTGCTTTTGTATCGTTAAACTCATACAGTAATTGATGTTTCTCTTCTTTACTTAATATTTCGATTTCGGAAAGTTTTTGATCCGGCTTTTTTAATGTATTTGTTAGTAATTGAATGTAATGATCAAAAAATACATGTATCGATTCCTTTCTATAATATTCTGTATTATATACCAATAAAGCTCTTAAGCCGTTTCCATTTTTTTGAAATAACAAATTTTGATCATACTTACCTAATCCCAAATTTGAGGAGTTATAATTAAGTCCTATCTCACCTTCCGGTTCAATTTCTTCGTATTGAAATAGAAAATCAAATAAGGCTGTTCTGCTCATATCTTTCTCGGGATTAATTTCAGATACAAGCTGGTCGAATGGAATTTCTTCGTATTCTAAAGCTTCTTTAATGGTATTATTAAGCTTTGATATATAGGTAATAAAATCTTCTTCGAAATCTATAAAACTTCTTAGAACTATTAAATTAGATATGGGACCTACCAGGTGTTTTGTTAAGACATTATCCCTGCCTTCTACGTTAGTTCCAACTACTATTTCTTCCTGATTTGTATATCTCCCTAACAATAGCTTGTAAAACCCTAATAGTATTACATCTATTGAAAAATTATGGGTGCCGGCATAATCATATAAGCTTTTTGTTAATGATTCCGGTAGATCAAATGTATATTCGCCTGCTTTAAATATATGAATTGCTACTCTTTTGGTATCTTCAGGCATCTCTATAACCTGCACTCTCCCTTTTAATTGAGGTTTCCAGTAGGATAATAAATGTTCTTTAATTTCCGGATAGGTTTCTCTTTGCCAGTAAATATAATCGGTAAATCGTATTGGAAGCTTGGCTTGAACAAGGGGTTTATTGGTACGTAATGCATGATAATATTCTAATATTTCTTTGGCTAGTAATTTTAAGGAATATCTATCGCTGATTATATGGTGTATCACTAAAACAAGGGCTTGTTCTTTTTCAGGTATTGTTATTAGAGCTGCGCGCAGAAGTAAGTCTCTTTCTAAGTCAAATGGTGCATCTATTATACTATTTACAGCCTCATCTTTCTTTGATTCGGTTGTAAATACTTCTTCAAGTTTTATTTCTCCTTTATCTAAAATATCATGATAGAGTTTCTCTTCTTCAAAATAAAATTTCGACCTTAAAATATCGTGTCTTGAGATTATGTGTTGTATACTTTTTTCTAATAGTAGAAAATCGACTTTACCTTCGATACCTAATATCAAAGGAATATTATGATATATAGGACTGTATTTATAAAGATTGTTTTTCTCAAATTTATCGATAAACCATATTCTTTCCTGATGAAAAGAGATTGGTAATTTTGACCTGCCTCTATTTACTTTTTCTCCCAGCTTATTCTGGATTAGTTCCTTTTCTGCTTTAGTTAATAATTCAATTTCAGAAATTTTACGATTTGAATCTCTCTCTAGTAAGGTGATTATATTCTTAAAATATTGTGCAAATCTAATTATGGTTTCCGGTTTAAATATTTTAGGATAATACTGAAATCCGAGAATTATCTCATTTTTTGAATTCGTTACATTAAGTGTAAGATCAAATCGTCTACCTATATTTTCTGTGAACTGATATTCTTCGTTATTATTAAATTGGAATTCCTTATCACCGGAAGCATCAATCATATTTAACATAACATCGAAAACAGGGTTACGTCCGGGTACTCTTTCAATATTAAGCTTATTTACCAAGTCATCAAATTGATAATCTTGATTTTCATAAGCATTTAATGTTGTACTCTTTATATTAAAAAGAAAGTCATTAAATGATTTATTCTTATTTGGATTTACTTCTATCGGTAATGAATTAACGAACATACCTACGATTTTTTGTAAATCGGGATGTATTCTCCCTGCAACTGAGAGGCCTACTATAATTTCATCCTGCCCACTTAGTTTTGATAACAACACACTGAATATAGACAACATACTCATATATAGGGTTGTCCCTGTTTCTTTACATAGACTTCGAACAAATCGTGTTTGTTTTGGAGACAGTGTAACAGTAATCATATTACCCTCATTGCTCAAATACGAAGGTCTTATATAATCTGTTGGTAAGTTTAATACGGGTATTTCGCCCTCAAATCTGCTTAACCAATATTGTTCCTGATCTTTTATAAGCTCTTGCTGCTCTTTACTATTTTGCCATTGACTATAATCCCTGTATTGTAATGCTAATGGAGCTAATTCTTCTCCTGAAAGCAGGGTCAGAAATTCTTTTTCTAAGATTGTATGCGAGGTTCCATCGCTGATAATATGGTGCATATCAATCATTAACAAGCTATCCGCTCCTTTTATATCTACTATAGCAACTCGTAAAAAAGGTGCTTTTGATAAATCAAAGGGCTTTATGAATTTATTTCGTACCTGTTTAACTTCTGTGTTTTCTATACTTAGTTCTTCAACTTTAAACTCAACATCCTTACTTATAAGCTGAAAAGGCTCTTGATCAACTAAAACAATGCTTGTACGGAAACTTTCGTGTCGATTTATTAATTGTTTGAATACTTCTTCTATTTTCTCTTTATCTGCCTCTTTTCCCAATGGAATTATATTGGGCATATTGTAGGCTGTTGATGTTAAATCAAACTGTTGTAACAAATACAATCGCTTCTGTGCCGAAGATAAAGGGTAATTCGATTGTTCCTTTGTTTTTGGTATGGATACAAACTCTTTCTTTGCACTTTTTGCTATCTGACTTGCCTGAGATTTTATTGTTGAATGTAAAAATACTTCTCGTAATGGAAATTCAACTCCTAATTCTTTATGTATATTACTTGCTAACACTGTAGCTTTAAGCGAATGACCTCCTATGGAGAAAAAATTGGTATTTACACTTATAGCTTCTTTATCGATATTTAACAGCTCTGACCAAATTTCAAGCACCTTTTCTTCTATCTCATTCGATGGTGCTACATAATCGTCTCCTGCTTTTATTTCCGGTGATGGCAGAGCTTTGCGATTTACCTTTCCATTTGTGGTTAATGGTATTTTTTTCAGCTCTATAAAATAAGATGGGATCATATAATCGGGAAGTCTTGAAGACAAATAAGTACGTATTTCTTCCTGAATTAATTCTTCTTTACTAACTATATATGCGCATAGATACTTATCACCATTTTCTTCTCTGGCAAGCACTACACTCTCTTTTATGTTTTCATGTTTTAATAAAACACTCTCTATTTCACCTAATTCTATCCTAAAACCACGGATCTTTACCTGGTGATCAATCCTTCCTAAAAACTCGATATTACCATCGGGTAACCAACGGGCTAAATCTCCTGTTTTGTATAATCGTTCTTCTGGTTTATATGGATTCTCT
>WTBR01000022.1 GCA_013138975.1 Bacteroidales bacterium | reverse complement strand
TGAGTTTTCAATATTCCTTGATAAGTTACCAAATGATGAGGCTTCTGCAGTAATTGGTTTTTTTAGAAATATTACTTTTGAAAATGAATTCGAAAAGATAAGATTTGTTTACTGCGGTTCAATTGGTATCGATTTAGTACTGGACAAAATAAAAAATACCGGACACAATATTGGAGACCCCTTAAATCATATGGATGTGTACGAGCTTGAATCGTTCTCTGATGAAAATGCCATTTATTTTGGAAAATGCCTTAATCTAGGCTGCGATTTAGATTTGACTGTTGAATTAATAAAGATGATATGTGAAAAGTCAGACAATATTCCTTATTTTATAGATATTGTATTTGATAAAATAACAAAATCAAGAAAAAATACAATTATAGAAAAAATAGAAGATGCATTTGAGGAAATAGTGAATGATACTAAAGGCAAAGCAAGTATTAAACACTTCTACGATAGGATTGAGCATTTTTATCCTAGTCACGAAATTTCAATTTATATTTTAAATTTTGTAAGTAAAAGCACTATGCTTGTTACAGAGTCTGAAATTGCCAGTAATGTGCTAACAAATACAACAGAAATTAATCGTATTGAAATAAATAAAGAAATTGAAAGACTAAAAAACGATGGATATCTATTTCGTGAAAGTATAGAAGAGGAAAGAGCTTATGGTTTTAAGTACTCTTTATTAAAATTATGGTGGAAAAGAAATAAAGCATATTAAAATGATAAATTCACTTTTAACATTTGGAGCTAAGAGCGTTGATCCTAAAATTCTCGAACAAACTTTAACTGTAAGGGCAGAGATTGTAAATGAGATTGAGAAAAACTGCGTAAATAAAACAAAAAAATCAACCACATGGCAATCGCTTGTAATTGCTCCAAGAGGTAGTGGTAAAACACATCTTATTAAAGTTTTGTATCATCGTTTGAAACAAAACAAAGAAATATCTAATAAGTCGGTAATTGCTTACATGTCGGAAGACGAAGTGGGCATTGCTAATTTTACAGACCTCATGGTTAGTATTATAAGGGCTTTTGTGAGGTATGGAGAATCAGGAAGCGAGACGCTAGAGTCTCAAATTTCAGAAGCATCCTTAATAAAAGATCTCGACAAAAGAACAATCTTTGTGAAAGATATTCTTCTGAATTTTGCTAAAAAACGGATCGTCATTCTTCTTATAGAAAATTTTGATAAAATCCTTAAAGCACTGGATTCTCAGGGCGAAAGAAGTCTTCGTGATTTTATTCATCTTTACAATAACCTTACTATAATTGCAACCAGTCAAAACTTAATAGCTAACCTACAGGATAGTAAAAATCCGTTCTATAATTTCTTCAATATTTCTCAACTTGAAAAACTCAACTTTGAAGAAACCGTAAAGTTTTTGGGAGTAATTGCAAAAACCGAAGGCAATAATGAGCTGGCAAGTGAAATTAAAAAGAATGAATTAGAAGGTAAACTTAAGGCGATTTATGAACTTACAGAAGGCAACCATCGTTTACTTGTAACATTTTATTCCTTTTTGAAAGCAGATTTTAAATCTGAGCTTTCGGGTATTTTTATAAAAGTAATGAATGATTTAAAGCCATACTATGAACAATTTATTAATGACCTGCCTCCGCAACAACAAAAAATTGTAAAACATTTAAGCTTGAATCGTGGAGCAATAAGCGGAAAGGAAATAGCTGTAGCATGTTTTATAGAACCTAATGTTATTAGTAAACAATTTTCTTTGCTTTTTGAAAAAGGTATGATTGATAAAAACAAGTCGGGTAAAGATGTTTATTATGAGTTAAAGGAACCTTTAATGCGAATATGTTTTGAAATTAGTGAAAACCCTAATGGAATATCAAGTTTGTTCGTTGATTTTTTAAGTGCTTATTACGATGGGAAAATTTTAAAGGAACAATACCTAAAGTTTAAATATGGGGCAAGGTTTCAATGCGAAGAGATAAAAGGTAAATACGAAAATGAAGCAATGATGTATGGTTTGGTTCTAAGTGAGTTGGAACGAGAGAAAATTTCATTTGCACACAAGGCTTTTACAAAAATTGATAATTATACAGAACTTGAAAATATAATTAATTCATCTGACAAGGGGGCGCTTAAACAAATAGACTCGTCTTATGAAAACTTCAAAAAAGGCAATGACCTTATCGAAGAAAATAAACTCGAAGAAGCCGTTGTGTACTATAAAAAATCGGCAAGCCTTTATCCTGAAAACGATAATCTTTTTTATAAAATGGGTTTAGCTTTCTTTAATTTAAAGCAATACAAAGAAGCTGTTGAGGCTTTACAAAAGGCAGTTGAGCTTAGTCCTATAAATGAAGGAGCTTATTTTAGATTGGGATCTGCATTTTTTAACTTAGAGCAATACAAAGAAACTATTGAGGCTTTCCAAAAGACAGTTGAACTTAATCCTAAAAATGAAGTTGCTTATTTCGGATTGGGATCTGTTTTCTTAAACTTAAAACAATATAAAGCAGCCATAGAAGCCTTCCAAAAAGCAATTGAGCTTGGGCTAGACAATGAAGCGGCTTATGATGGTTTGGGAATAGCGTATTTAGCCTTAAAGCAATTCAGAGAAGCTATTAACGTTTTCCAAAAATATGTCGAGCTTAATTCTGGAAATGAAAAAGTTTTTAGGGGATTGGGATTAGCATTTATAAGTTTAGAACTTTATGAAGAAGCAATAGAAGCTTTCCAAAAAGTAGTTAAGCTTAATCCAGAAGATGTGGAGGTTTTTCAGGTAATGGGAATTGCATATTCAAATCTAAAGCAATATAAAGAGACTATAGGTGCCTACAAAAAAGTAGTTGAACTTAATCCAAAAAATGAATTTGCTTTCTACGGGCTTGGAGACGCCTTTCAAAATCTAAAGCAATATAAAGAAGCCATAAAGGCTTACCAAAAGTCAGTGGAATTTAATCCTAAAAATGAAGATGCTTATAATAGCTTGGGAATTTCGTTTTTAAGCATAGAGCAATATAAAGAAGCTATTGAAGCTTTCCAAAATGCAGTTGAGCTTAATCCTAGAAATGAAGGAGTTTATCTTGGATTGGGACTTGCTTTCTTAAGCCTAGAGCAATACAAGGAAGCTATTGAAGCTTTCCAAAATGCAGTGGAACTTAATCCTAGAAATGAAGATGCTTATTACAGATTGGGAATTTCGTTTTTTAACGTAGAGCAATACAAAGAAGCCGTTGAGGCTATCCAAAATGCAGTTGAACTTAATCCTAAAAATGCAACGTATTTTAATTCGTTGGGAAGTGTATTTTCTAATATGAAACAGTACGAAGAGGCAATACAATCTTATCAGAAAGCTATTAAGATAAAACCTGAAAAGGATGAGCTTTTTAACGGTCTGGGATTAGCTTATTTAGAAGTAGGTGATATTGATAATGCATTTGAGACCTTTAATAAAGGTCTGGAATTAAATGCTGAAAATATGTATACAAACTTTAGTTTGTTAGGTGCTAATGTAAGGATAAACGACCAAAATAAAAGTAAAGAGCTTTTAGTAAAACTCATTAAAAAAGTAGATGATGATTTGTTAATGTTTTCTTTGACAGATGATATTTTTTATAATCTTTTCAGGTTTGGATCAGAAGAGTTTATTAAATCGTATTTTGGTTTTATTATAAAGTTGTTGCTGAAAGAGAAAAAAGACGAGCAATTGTGGAAATCCCTGCCTGATTCTTTATTTAATATTTTGATAAACATTGAGGATTATGAAAGTGAAAGATTAAGTAATATTGAAAAAACGCTAACGGAAAGACTTGCTGAATATAAGGAAAGTGTGATCCCACTAAAAATGTTTAGGATCGGCGTGAGTTATTTGAAAAATAAAGAAAAAAATGATATTTTCAAATTAAGTAAAGAAGAACGAAAATTATTTAAGGAGGCGGTGCTTGATGAAAGGGAATCAATAAGCAAGGCGAACAAAGCGCAACGATCTCATGAGCTTTAGCAAGTAACCCAATCGCATTTTTATATGTCAAAACCCTTGTCTTTTACTTTATATTTGCCAAATGGAACTAGATTATATAGAAAATGTAAATGAATTTGGAGAAAACATCGTTAGACTCTACAATTTTGATAAATCTCAAGCTATACAATTTAGAGATTTAATTAAGGATACAATTGTAAATAAAAAACAGAAACTTGACTTATCTCAAGTCGAATTTATTGAAGCACGTAATTGTAATTTAATTCTTGGACTATTTAAAACAGACGAAGGAATAATTAGTAATGATAATAAGACTTTTTACTGTATTCTAACATTAGAAAGCTATAAGAATATTTTGAAACTCATAGAACCATTCTGTAAGAAAGATATTAAAGCGTATAAGTTTTTATATGATATTGATAATCCGACTGACTTTTTGTTTTCTCCGGCTGGCACATGGTAATTAGTGTCATGAAAACAACTTATCGCAAAAGCAATAAGCATTTTTACTATCTTTAAACTTCGTAAATGGCTTGTGTTTAATATAAAGTTAATTAAATTAAGGTTAAGATAATGAGTAAGGAAAGAATATTCATTCAGCAATGGTTAGAGTTAAAACCATACGACAAACAAATAAGCACCGACAGTTATTATTTAAAACTTTGCAATCAAGTAAAGCAGGGGATTGTAAAAAACAAACTGTCCTTCATAATGCAAACATATTTAAATTATGATGAAATTGATATGCTGGCTTGTTTTCTTACTTCATATTTTGAGGATTTAATATCGGAAACCAATATTTGGAACAGCTTTGTTAAATATCATACCGAACTGTATAACAAGCAATTGCCATTTTATAACCTAGCCGAATATTACGATGAGGAAATTAACTTGCAAGATGTTAATTTCTTAATTTGGTATTTTCTTAATACGGTGCAGCATGAAGAATTTATATCTCCACATAATGATCTTATTACTGAAACAGCTAAAAAAGTAATGGGTGTATTTGAAGCAGCTTGGGAATATGCCCCCGAAAACGAATTTCTAAAATCGTTTTATACAATTGATGAAAATGAAACCGACTTTTATATTGCGCGCAATCTTATTGATAATATCTTATTTAAAACTTATTTGTTTTACCCTGACGCTGCACTTGATTTAAAAGATGAGGAACTGGAAATAATTGAGGAAAACAAAGATAAAGAGAATATTATTAATCATTTAAACGAAAACAGAGATTTTACATTGCATAAAACATATACCAGATTATTATGCTTAAAGGGTAAAGATTGGGCATCTAAAATATTAGGAGAAGACCATCCATTAAGCAAAGATTTTACTAATATATCTAAAAAAATCAGGGGATATTTCTTATATAAAGGTCAAGATGAAAATGATGTATTTATTGAACATATTGCATCGAGTAAAACCTTTAAATTAACGAAAAAGTCTTTCGATAATTTTGAATCATTAAAAGATGTTGATACAATTTTGTTTTTGGGTATTGCAAAATGGAGAAACGAATGGTGGTTTTCGGGAATATATTTTCAATTAGAATTTAATGCTGATTTGGTTTTAGATGAGAAAAATTCGATAGAAAGCAGGAAGGCTGTGAATTTTTTAGACCATCAGGAAAATGATATGGAAGACATTCTGGAGCAGCAATTCAATGCATTTAAAGAGTTTAATAATGGTTCACAGCTTGCATTTGTTAAGTCAGACAAAATAGATGCTTATGTAAAAAAATATACTGAGTATTTTAATGAAACGCTAAACCTATCTGAAAAAGAGAAAAAAGAAGCTAAACAAAGAGCCAAAAATGACGGGTTTTTTGGTGTGGAAAAAGAATCTAAAGATTTTTCGGAAGTTGCAGATAGTGCTTTGGTTTTCTTTAATCCCAAAAGTGGAATAGAAATTGCTTTAGCTGTAAATAGTGCCTTTCCTGCAATAAACAATCCGTTCTTTAACAAAGATGAAAGTGAAGAGCATATTATACGATTGCTAATAACAGAAGAAATTTCAACCGAATTAGTAATGTATTGCATTGATAATTTTAAATCGGAATTGCCATTTTTTAAAGCGCAAGAAGGAAAAATGTATTTAGCTGATATTGATATTTTACTTCGGTTCTGGAAAAAAGGAAATTATTTTGCAAAACCGACAATAACATTTACAGGATGAAGGTAATAATTAAGTGTTATAGCGTATTTTTTCTATACTTACGGGTTAACCCGTAAGCAAAAAATGCAACTTCAGACTTGTCAATGTACATAGCTATCGGTAATTGATCATTTTTCAATGACTTTCTAATTCAACTTACTCAGTTTTAATTTTCGAGATTTTGAAAATTGATTTACAAATGCAATAAATGAAACCGTAGTCCAAATTCCCTCTAATACAATAAAAGGCACATATTTCAACAATACAGAAGCGTAACAAGCAATTCCTGCTCCAACAAAATTTAATAATAAGTACGAAATGCTTTTCTTCGAGATTATACTTGTAAGGTTAAGGAAGTAAGCGATAAGAATCATGGAAACGCCGGCAAATCCTATGTAATCAGTAATGTTCATTGTAATGGTTTTAAGTTGAATTTTTGAAATTATGAATTTGCAAGAAAAAAGCAAAGATGGGCATATTTTTTTAAATTAAGTTATTCATATGCTCTAAATTGTTATTTAAACCATCTGGTCTAACAGTGGTCGAATAAATTGTAAATACTTGATTGTTTTACATATTATTGTAACAACATTTAAGTAATAGAATATTAAAATACAAATATTGACTATTGAGTTGTTAGGTGCTAAGCGGCTATGTATTTTAGATGCAATTCAATAATTATTAAGAGTATTCAATTTGTAAATAAATCCGCTAAGCACATACTATTGTAATCAAAATTTCAGTTTGTAATTGTTTAACTAAATAACTTATTAAGAGAATATATGCAGAAGCAGGTTTTTATTTGTGGGTGTAAATCCGGGGCAAAAATAAGTAAAGATAGAGTCGAAAAGTGGAAGAGTACACTCGATGAAAATAAGATAGGATACACATTAATTGAAGATCTTTGTGGAGTAGCAGTAAAAAATCCGGATGCCTTACTTGTATTTAAAGAACATGAGGAATCAATTCTTTTAGGATGTCAATCAAGAGCAATGGAGCATATTCTTGCAAAAGCAGGAATTAGAGCTTGCTGTACCAATATTGAAAAATACCATATGGATAATGAATGCGCTTGCATTGTATCCGATTGGGATTGCAAAGAAGGTAAAAAAAACACAATCGAATACAATGATGATTGGGTTTCATGGTATCCTGTTATTGATTATTTACGTTGCAGTTCATGTGGGAAGTGCAAAGAATTTTGTTTGTTTAGTGTTTACAAAACCGACGATTTTGGAAATGTAATAGTTGATAAGCCGGAGAATTGTAAAGATATGTGTCCGGCATGTGCCAGAACATGTCCTGAGCAAGCAATAATTTTTTCGAAGTTTAAAGAGAGTCCAATTGATGGTGGCGAAGGAGAAATGGAAGTTCAAAGTTCTCAGGATGTAATAGCGCAAATTCAGAAAAACGAAGATGTTTATAAAATTCTAGCCGATCGACGTAAATCATCAAAAATACCTTTATTAAAAAATCAAGAAAAATTAGCTGAACAAGAGCGTGCTTGTTGCTCGACAAATACGGATGAAAAAGTAGAGAAACAAAAAGAAGAAATAAAAGAGGACAATTCAGATTGTGCTTGTAATTGTTGTTAATAAAAAAGAAAAACATAGTGATATTTTCCTTAAGTAAAAGAATGTTCCGGGAAGTTGATTTCCGACTGTTAATTAAGTTAGCTTATAACATGGGTTGGAAAGGAATGCGCGGAATTGCGAAGTATAAAAAGCGCTTAAAAAAAGGCGAACTTTTCCCGGCATTTCTAATGATTTCGGTTACCAATCAGTGTAATTTATCCTGTCAAGGTTGTTGGATTACAATCGATAATAAATCGCAGGGAATGAAACCCGATACCTTGAATAATATTATAAATTCAAGCAAAAAGAAAGGTTCATACTTTTTTGGATTATTGGGCGGCGAACCCTTAATGTATCCTCATATTATTGAGGTTATTGAAAATCATCCCGATTGTTATTTTCAGCTTTTTACAAACGGAACATTATTAAGTGATGATATCGCAAAAAAGCTACGTAAACTTGGGAACGTTTCACCCTTAATTAGTGTTGAGGGACTCGAAGATGTTAGTGATGTTAGGCGAGGCGCAAATGATGTTTTCGATCGTACCATGTCAGGAATTGATGCTTGTACCAACAATAAGTTAATGACAGGTGTTGCAACCAGCGTGTGTAAATCAAACTTTAAAGATCTTGTAAGCGAAGATTTTGTAAATAAATGCATTAAAAAAGGTGTACATTATTTGTGGTATTATATTTACCGACCTGTTGGTGCCCGACCAAATACCGATTTAGCATTATCGGAAGAAGAGATTTTAGAACTTCGAAGTTTCATGGTAAATATTCGAACTAAAGCTCCCATAATGATTATTGATACGTATTGGGATCAGGATGGAAATGCAATGTGTCCCGGGGCAGTGGGTATTAGTCATCATATAAATTCGGCAGGAGATATTGAACTTTGCCCACCAATACAATTTGCTTGCGAGAATGCAGGAGATGGTTCTCAATTGGAAGAGATAATTGAGAATTCACAATTTCTTAAAGAACTAAGAGAGGAAATCCCAAAATATACACGTGGCTGTATGCTTTTAGACGATCCCGTAAAATTGAATGAGATATTAAAGAATACAAAGGCCTACGATTCATCGAAAAGAGATTCTGCTTTTGCAGAATTAAATGAAATGGGAAAATGTGCAGGGCATCACATAGCAGGGAAAGAAATCCCTGAGAAAAGTTGGATGTATCGATTTGCAAAGAAAAACTGGTTCTTTGGATTTGGAGCTTATGGGTAATTTTTAATAATACACGTGAAATATTTCACGCAAAGGATACAAAGAAAAACGCAAAAAGCGCAAAGAAAAAAAATGAAAAATAGTATTCATAGAATAGTAAATAATTTATAAAAATCTTTGCAAATTCTTAGCGAGTATTTCGCGGTTTTTGCGAGAAAATATATTTATAATTTATGTTTTTAGAAGAAGGATTTAAAGAAATAATTTTAGGCAATGATGTACCTCAGTCGGCTGATGAGCTGAAAAAGCTTCGTCAATTGGTTGAGGAATATGTGTCAGACAAACAGTTGATTCCTCCATTGCAATTTGATGAGGTAATAAAAATATCTGCTGATTTTATTATAGAATTTAGCGAATACAAGCAATATCAAAAACTAATTGCAGTACTTATTAATAATAATGTTTGGCAGCCTATTGTTGAAAAAATCCCTTATAACAGACGAATTCTTTTATTGCCAAAATGCCTAAGGCATTCAACTAATTGCCCTGCAAAAATTGATGAGCTTGGATTACTATGCGAGCAATGTGGAAATTGTATGATAGATGAAATTATTACATCAGCCGAAGAACTTGGTTATCATTCTATCGTTAGCGAAGGAACAGGAGCGGTAAGTTTATTGCTTTCATCGGGTCAAATAGAATGTGTAATAGGTGTAGGATGCCTCGATTCATTCGAAAGATCATTTCCATTATCTGTTAAAGAAGCTATCCCATCTGTAGGAATTCCTCTTTTTAATTCAGATTGCAAAGATTCAAGTGTAGATAAAGAATGGATAAATGAAATGCTCCCTTTAAAAAATAGTTCCAAAGAGTATATTAGAATTAATTTAGAAGATGTTCGTAAAGAAGTACAGACTTGGTTTTCAACAGAGAACTTACAAAAGATTTTTGGTGTAGAGAACGAATCATTGCGTATAGCGAATAAATGGTTAGAGACAGGAGGGAAGCGCTGGCGACCATTAATAATGGCATCACTTTATAAATCAATTAATGTAAATAAGGACATTAATAATGATTCCTTAATGAAGCTGGCAATTTCTATTGAATGCTTTCATAAAGCATCCTTGGTACATGATGATATTGCTGATGATGATTCGGAACGTTATAATAAGCCTGCCTTACACGAAGAATATGATATCTCGATTGCTTTAAATACAGGTGATTTGTTAGTAGCTTATGGTTATCAATTAATTTCTGAATCAGGAGTTAATCCCGAACAAATGACAAAACTTCTGGCTGTTGCTTCGAAAGGGCATCGTGATTTATGCGTAGGTCAGGGGCAGGAGTTACTTTTACGTCGACAGCCAAATACACTAAGTGTTGATGAAACAATAGAAATATTTAGTAATAAAACATCACCTGCATTTGAGGTTGCTTTAAAATTTGGAGCAATAGCTGCAAATGGAGATGAGAAATTGCTTGAGATCCTTGAAAAATATAGTGCCGCTTTAGGAATTGCTTATCAAATTCAGGATGATCTTGATGATTTTAATCAGGAAAGCAACATAAATGATATAAACGCATTACGTCCATCGGTGGTTTTAGCAATTTTAGGAGAAAAATCTCCAAAGAAAATGCAATCCTTTGTTAAGCGTCATCAGAGAGGAGATATTTCTTCAGCACCCGAATTGTATTTATGGGCTAAAAAAGAGGGTGCAATTACCGAAGCACAGAAAATGCTTTTGGAATACAGGCAACAAGCACTAAATATTTTAGATCAATTAAAAGATCCAAACATAAAGATTCTGCTTTATCGATTATTGAATCGTATTATAGTAGAACTTCCACAATAAGCTAAAAATCAATGTTAGAAGTAAATAATAGTATTCTTGAAGCATTGGAGCAATCGCGAAATAAATTAAGCGATGAGGCAATAAATCATATTAAAAAATATTTGCTTACACAATTACATTCTGATGGCGGTTTTGTTGATCGGGCAGGGAATCAGGATCCTTACTATTCAGTTTTTGGATATACTTTGGCTTTTGTATTTGATCTTGATATATCTATCGAAAAACAATTATCCTTTTTAAAGAAATGGACAGTAAATAATGAAATTGATTTTGTTCATGCTGCAAGTTTACTTCGATTTTACCTATTGGTTTTAGCAATTCAGTTTAAATCTAAAGATGGATTATTAGCAAAGAAACTTTCGCGATCTGAGTTTTTCAAAAATCAGGTTCGAAATAAATTAGTTAAAAAAGTAATCAGAGAGAATGAAGATCTGTTAAGAATTATTGAATTGTATCGCTCAAAGGATAATGGATTTAATCATGATTCCAAAAATGCAGATAAAGCAAGTGTTTATGCTACTTTCCTTGCCTGGACATTATATCAGGATTTGGGTATAACGAATAATGAAGTGTCGATGCTTGAATCAATAATTGATTTAAGAAAACCAGAGGGATATTTTGTAAATGAATCTGGCTCAAGGGCAGGAGTTACAACCACAACAGCAGCGGGCCTATTAATGACTTTGGATCAAAAAGATCAGAATACAATTTTGTGGCTAAAAAATATGTGGATCAAACACGGAGGATTTACAGCCACAGATGGTATTGCAATTGCCGATTTGTTATCTACATCAACAACATTACTTGCTTTGAAATTGGCAGGGGAATCGATGAGTCCGTATTCTGATAAATGCACTGAATTTATTAATTTGCATTGGGATAATTCAGGTGGATTTTTTGGAAGTGTTGCTGATACACGCCCCGATTGTGAATATACTTATTATGCACTTTTAGCTTTAGGACTTATTTAATGAGACAGACTGAGATTGAAAATATAAAACAGACGGTTAAAAAACTCGAAGATCATTTACTTTCAACAAGAAATAATAATGGAGTTTGGGATGGAAGACTTTCAAGTAGTGCTTTATCGACAGCCGTAGCTAGTTTCGGATTATGGATGTACGATAAAGATGCAAATGCAGATTTCATTCATCAAGGATTAAATTGGTTAAAGAATAATATTAATGATGACGGAGGATTTGGCGATTCAATTAAGAGTGCAAGTAATTTAAGCACAACACTGCTTTGTTGGTCGGCATTGAGTATTGTAAAAGATGATCCCGAGTTTTCGAGTACTATTGATAAAGTAGAATCATGGCTTTTACAGCGATTAAAATCGCTTGAAGCACAAGAAATCAGCAAAGCAATATTAAATCATTATAAAACAGATAGAACATTTTCTGTCCCAATTTTAGCCATGTGCGCATTAGCAGACCGATTGGGATATAAAGCCTGGAATTATGTTCCACAATTACCTTTTCAGTTTGCAGCAATACCCGATCGTTTTTTTAAGTGGTTTAATTTATCGGTAGTTAGTTATGCAATCCCTGCTTTAATAGCAATTGGTTTGGTTCGGCAAAATAAGAAAACCAGTCGAATCCCGATTATCAGAGTATTGAATAAAATAATAATTCCGCGAGTTTTAAAAGTCTTAGCAGAAAAGCAGCCCGATAATGGTGGCTTTTTAGAGGCAGCTCCTTTAACAGGATTTGTATTAATGAGTTTAGTAGGTTCCGATAAAAAGGAAATAGAAGTTTGTGCTAAAGCCGAAAGTTTTTTGCAAAACTCAATTCGCAAAGATGGGAGCTGGCCAATTGATACAAGCCTTACAACTTGGGTTACTACACTTGCTGTAAATTCATTTAGCGATGAAACTTTTAATAAAATCGATACAAAAAGTAGGGAGCAAATAAAAATCTGGTTATTAAATCAGCAACACTGTAAAATTCACCCATTCACAAAAACAAAACCCGGAGGATGGGCATGGATTGATGAACAAGGCGGCGTGCCTGATGGTGATGACACTTCTGGAGCTTTGCTGGCATTGAAACGATTGGATGGTAAAGATAAAGCAAATGTTGAGGCTGCATCGCAAGCATTGAATTGGCTAATGGGCATTCAGAATGGTGACGGAGGAATACCAACATTTTGCAAAGGTTGGGGAAAACTTCCTTTTGATGCAAGTTGCCCGGATATAACAGCACATGCATTGCGAGCATTTGTATGTTGGCAAAGTTTTATTGATGCAAAACTTTCAAAGAGACTTAATAAATCAATCAAAAAAGCAGTTCGGTATTTGAAATCTGTTCAAAGAACCGATGGTTCGTGGTTGCCGCTTTGGTTCGGTAATGAGGGAGATGAAAATCATTTAAATCCTGTATATGGCACATCATTGGTTTTAAAAGGATTAAGTGAGCTTAATAAAAATGATTTTCCGGATTTAGGAAATATGATTCAGAAAGGACTTACTTTTTTAACCAAAGCTCAAAACTCAGATGGGGGATGGGGAGGTAACGTAAATGTTGCATCAAGTATTGAAGAAACTTCACTTGCAGTAAGAACATTCGCTGCATATAATATGCATGATAATGCAAATGCCGGTGCAAATTGCTTAGTGAATGAATTAATTGATAAGGATATTTCTGAGATTTCTGCTACACCTATAGGTCTTTATTTTGCTTCATTGTGGTATTACGAAGATTTGTATCCCGTAGTATTTTCTTTGGCCGCTTTGAATGATGTATTGAAAATGAATGAGAAACAATAAAATTATTCTGTAACACTTAGTATTACTCCAACAGTAGGAATAGTTTCAATTTTTATTTTGGGCTCAGCACTTAAGTGTTTGCGTATTTTGGAAATAAAAACATCAAGGCTTCGTCCAATAAAATAATCGGTTTCTCCCCAAACCTCATTCATAATATCATCGCGACTAACTATATTATTTTGTGATTTGGCAAGAATAGCTAAAATTTTACTCTCTTTAGATGTCAATCTTTGAGATTTGTCTCCTATTTTTAATTCTTGATTCTGAACATCAAATTTAATGCTTGCCAAATTGTAAATCAGTTTATCTTTAACTGATTGCCTTGGATTTACTCTTTTTAAAATCGAGTGAATCCTATAAAGCAGTTCCTCTTCATCGAATGGTTTAGTAATATAATCATCAATGCCAATTCGAAAACCTTTTAGTTTATCTTCTTTCATTGATCGAGCGGTAAGAAAAACAATAGGTACAGTTTTATTTTGAATCCTGATTTTTTCAGCAAGCGTGAACCCATCCATTAGAGGCATCATAACATCCAAAATACAAAAATCAAAATTTGATGATGTAAATCCATTCAAAGCTGAAATGCCATCACGATATAACTTCACATCAAATCCATTCGTTTCCAAAAACACACGCAAAAGGAATCCCAGGTTTGTGTCGTCTTCAACAAGTAATATTTTTGATTTACTGCTCTCCATCTATTTAAAATAAGTGTCCAACTAATTATTGTGCTACTTTTTTAATCGTCGATCATGTGTGGTTTAAGAATTATTTAAGTCATGAACTGTTATTATTTATTCACAACAATAAGGCAATTTAATAATAAATTTAGAACCTGTTCCGAATTTACTTATTACATTTATTTCTCCGTTCATCGATTTAATTATTGTTTTAACGGTCGATAATCCAATTCCAAAACCCTTTACATTGTGCAGATCTCCAGTAGGTACTCTAAAATATTTCTCAAAAATCCTTTTCAAATACTCATGTTTTATACCAATGCCGTTATCTTCAATTTCTATTAAAATATATTTGTCATTGTGTAGCGTTCTAATAATAATAGAAGGTTCAGTTTCGCAATACTTTATGGCATTATCAATTAAGTTTGAGATAGCAGTTTGGAATTGTTCTTTATCGGCAAAAACGGTACATTTTTCCGAGAGTTTTTCGTATTTAATTACACCATTTAATTTTTTAAGTTGTACCAGATATGAGTCTACAGTGCATTGAATAAAATCACAAATATTAATGGTTTCATAATTGAGATTATTCCCATTTTCAATTCTAGCGATATCCAGTAAACCTTCAACTCTGTTTTTAAGTTTTTTTTGTTCAGCCTTAATGATATTAGTATATTGATTTAATTCTTTATCATTAATAATTTTTTCATTTTTAGAAATCAGACTATTAGCTAATGCAATATTCGTGATAGGTGTTTTAAATTCGTGTGTAATATTATTTATAAAATTGCGAGTCCCTTTATATAAATCCTTCTCTCTTCTATAATATTTTAAGATAATTACAAATGAAAAACTAATTAAGGCTATTAGTATTATTGAACTAATGAACATTATACCAATTTGTGCTGCTATAAATTCACTTTTTTTAGGAAAGCGAATTTTTAACTCAATAGCATTTTTAAGAAGAACACTCTCAAGATTATCGGAAAAATAAGTTTTGTTACAAACATTAAAATCATCGTCTTTCCGGGTATCAACTATATCAAATTCATAATCTATATTTATATGATTTACATCCAGAGCATTTTTTATCAATGAATCAACTTTTGACCATTCAATTTTATTATACATGCTTTTTGAACAAGCTGATGTGCCGGGCTTTCCCATGCAACTTGCAACTTCATTGCACATTGATTGGTTATCGGCAATTTGATCAATTACCTGATTGATGGCAAGCTTTACATTATGGCTAAATTGCCTTTCTTGCATATTTGCAGCATTAATTATCCAGCTCACCTGAATTCCAAGTAAAGCGATAAGACTAAATATAGTAAGAAAGATTATGGCAATTTGTAATTTTTGATTTTTCATATTGATACAAATGTAACCAGAAAATGATTGATTTACATATTTTTAACATCGCGTTAACACGAATTAACCATCTGGTAACTTGTATTTATAAGTTCAATTATTACATTTGTTTTATATTTAAAAAACGAAAATAAAAAAAAAGTTATGAAAAAAGTTTTAGCATTATTATCATGTATTGCATTTGTTGCTGTTATCTCTTTGCCAACTAATGCTCAAGAGCCAGAAAAAAAAGCTACAAAAGCGAAAACTGAAAAAGCATGTTGTTCTAAAGAAAAGGCTAAAAAATGCCCATCTGCTTGCGAAAAGAAAGCAGAAGAGAAAACTGAATTGGAAAAAGTTGAGAAAAAATAAGGAAAGTAATAAATTTCCTAACGCTAAAGAGCTGATTCATTTGAATCAGCTCTTTATATTTTATGCCGCTTTAAAGTATGTTTAATAATTGATTTTATACTAATTCTTCTTCAATATGTCGCATATAATATGGTGTTTTGAAGTTTAGAATGGTTAATGCCGTTATATATTCAATCCATATTTGTTTTTTGCAAATATGACAATTTGAATAATAAACGGTATAAAAGACTGTTCCTTGTTTTAGGAGCGGTCTTTTTACTTTTAGTGAAGCTGATTCGTTTAAAAATCATTTAATAATATTAAAAATAAATTTGTAATTCGGACTTAATTGATGAACTTAGATTATGATTATTAAATGTATAAATCATTTTTTATATTCAATAAATAGTAGTAAATTCGATTTCCGTTAAAAAAATGAGAAAATTTTTGAGAAGTGATTAGAAAGAGGATTAGTTATATATTTCATCCATTAGTAATAGGTTTTTTATTAAGCCTTTCGGTTATTTTTGTATTTGCGAGATATTTACCGCGATATAATTATTATTTAATAGAAGAGGCTCAACTAAATAATAAAGGAGAGGTTTATTATTTTGATTTGAATAACGATGGAAATAGCGAAAAGCTACATTATTATCATTACGATAGGATATTTCAACCAACATTATATTTATATGATGCAAATGATAATTTTAAATCGCTTTGGAACTTCTTTGAATCTCCCGTAGAAAATAGTAAAATATTTGTCGGGGATTATAATAATGATAGCATTAAAGAAATATATATATTTACTAAGCAGGCAGATTCACTTTTTTTATATGTGCTAGATCCAGAAAATGATAGAAAGCCTATTTTAAATAGAAAATTTATTTCAAATATCAGTAGCCCTGATATAGATATCCGAATTAATTTAATAGGATTGTATGATTTGAATCATAAAGAAAATAAAGAATTCCTGTTTACCGTTGATGTTGGGTATCCAATTGAATCAAGAAAAATCTTTTCTTTAGATATTTCTAATGAAGATTTGATTTCATCACAAGAATTACATGCAGATATTATATTTCCTATAATTGTTGAGGATATAAATTCCAATGGTAATCTGGAAATTGTAATGTCGAATAAATCAATTAAGGTTATTGGAAATGGAAGTGAATCTCACTTTATGGTGCTTAATAACAATCTGGAATATTTAGTTAAACCAATAGCCTTTATTGGGGGGGCATCACAAATAACCGCTAAAACAATTATATCTGATGAAGAAAAACTGATAGCTGTTTTACATAGTGGAACAGATTCTGATAATGTTTTCAATAACTTAATGCTTTATAATTTAAAAGGAGAAATTGTAAAAGAACTTAATATTGAAAATAAGTATAATTTATCCATAGTAAACATTAACGATTCTCATAATACCTTATACTTATTTTCGGGTAAAAAGATTTATAAATACTCAGCAGGTTTAAAAAAGTTAAAAACAACTGTTGTTAGTCGGAAAGAAAAAGTTGAATTTGTCAAGTATTTAGATTTATCCGGAGATATTGGTAATGAGCTTATTTTTAAAGATAGTAGTCAATTAATTATTTATAATAGTACTTTAAAACATAAATCAATATTAAATATTGCAAATGTTGGAAAGCTAATTCTTTCAATTGAAAAAAATATTTTTAAATCAAATAACATTTCCATACAAATTGGTAATAAATGGAGCTTATATAGTTTTAGTAAAAAAAGAGATTTCTTCTTTTATCGGATGTTTTACTTTGCAATATTTATAGGAATAATGTTTTTCTCTTTAATTACACCTTGGCTAAAATCTAAAATAAAGCAAATTAAAATTTTAGTTGCAGGAGGTAACGAAAAAGATATTTACGTTGAAATTGAAGATAATATTGAAGAAAAAATCTCTGGACTGAAATCAAAAGTTAATAAAATTGGCAGTAACCTGAAAAGCGACTCTTTTGAAAAGATAATTGACGAAATTGATGAAACTTTTGAGGAAATAAAATCAATTCCAAAAAAGATTAGCGAAAATTATAAGAGCCATAAGAAATTTAACGATCGAATTTTAGAATTGATTGATAATAAGAAAGTGTCTATTAATTTAAACCTAATATTGGATTCTGAGGAACATTTCGAAGAGCTATCAATCGAGGTTGAAAATTCAATAATTGAATATTTAGAGGTTTGTTTTAGAATAGTTTCAGCACATTGTAATAATTGTAATGTTGTACTACAGATAGTTCAGCATAATAATTCCATAAATCTATTAATGGAAATCGATGATGCCATTATAAACTTAAAGGATTTTGAAGAAAATGAAGAAATATTATCTATTCTTAAAAAAGTTAATGGTGAAATTGAGATAGATAACATTATAGAAATAGGTGCAATTATTAATACAAGTATATCCTTAAATACAAAGAAATCAGAAAGTATTAGCGGAAAAGACAAAATTAAAATTATAATAGCAGAAGATCATGATGTTTCACTTTTTGGATTAACATCATTATTTAAAACTAAAAAGGATATAGAAGTTGTTGGTACTGCTAGAAATGGAATGGAAGTTTTAAAAATTCTTGAAACTAAAAGCGTAGATATTGTTATTACAGACATTTCAATGCCCGGAATGGATGGTATTGAGCTTTCCGCAAAACTCAAAACCGAATACTCCCAAATTAAAGTAATTGTTTTTACAATGTACTTGGAGAACTGGTTTACTGAACAGCTTGTAGATAATGGAGTTAGAGGCTTTGTCTCTAAAAACTCGAAAATAATTGAGCTAATAGAAGCCGTGCGAAATGTATACGGAGGTAGTAATTATTATTGTCCTCAGTTTAAATCTAAGTTTGGGTTTAATGGAAATAATAAGGATAAATCAAAAAAGTTAGACTCTTTAACAAAAACAGAAATGCAAATAGTAATGCAATTTGGTGAAAACAATACAAAAGAGCAAATAGCAACAAGCATGCATTTGAGCAAAAAGATAATTGATGTATTTGTAGCTAATATACTTCTGAAGTTAAATGCAGGCGACGAAGATGAAATTATCCGTATCGCCAAAAAACAATAATTTATTTCGTAAAAAAAATCTAAAATAAATATAACTTATGTAGGTTTGACTACATTTGCATGGAATTTTTACATAAATTTATGGATAACATTAAAACTAAAATAAATAAGTATATTCAAGATAAAGAATATAGAAAGGCATTAAAAGAGTTAAGCGAATTAATAGATGAAGATAAAGATTTGTTAAATTGTTTGATTTTAAGAGCCGAAGTTTATAATATTTTAGAAGAGCATTCAAAAGCCTTAAATGACTATAATAAAGCATTTAAAATTGATTCAACGAATAAAAATGTTGGATCAAAAATTGAAATGATAAAAGATATTCTTAAATTTCAGTCTTTAAATATTTATGAAGCTACAAATTTAAATTTAGATCCTTGGTTAGACGATTAATATTATGCAATTAAACTACAATACATCACAAACTGACGAAAATTACTTAGGAAGAGTATTTCTTTTTGCAAAGCGCAACTACGGACTCTTTATCCTTGATTTTGTTTTAATTATATTTTTAGCCGTACCACCATATGGTAAAGAAGAAACTGGTTTATTGTTAATAATGTTTGCTGTTCTACTAGTTCGTGATTTCATTATATTAAGTATAAGCTATAAACATTTGGGGAAATTTATTGCAAAAGGAAACGATGTAACAATAGGTATATTAAGAAAAAGTAAATTTCAGGATGATATTGCCGGGTGGCTACCCGATATTGAGTTAGAGTTAAAATATAAACTTGGAATTCCTGTTTTGTATATTACGAGTAGTGCGAATGTAATATTCAAACAATATCCAATTGGGATATGGACTATTGAAAAAATGAAAGAATTCATTGATTCTTTTTATGATTATAAAAAGGAACAAGCTCTTTGGAAAATATATAAAGGTCAAGAGTAATTTTTTATGCATTATAATTCAGTATTTCTAGATTCTATAGATGCAATTGACAGTAGTTGGAATGACTTTCTAAACTCTAAGCTTGTTGAATTGTTGCAGAATCTTGAAGAAAAAATATTCGAAGAAAACACTGAGTATACACCCAAATCAAACAATGTTTTAAATTTCCTAAAAGTTCCTCTATCAAAAACAAAAGTTGTTATTTTAGGGCAAGATCCTTATCCTCAAAAAGGAGTTGCTACAGGTAGAGCATTTGAAGTTGGGACATTACAATCGTGGAATAATAAATTCAGTAATATTTCATTAAAGAATATAATACGAGCAATTTACTTTGCTTATAATAATCAATATCTAAAATATAGCAAGATAAAGGATGAGATTGGAAAAACTTTTCTTGTAAAACCTCCAAGTGAACTTTTTATTGAGTGGGAGAAACAAGGAGTTCTTCTTTTAAATACATCATTTACATGTGAAATTGGCAAGTCCAATAGTCATGAGAAATACTGGAAAGCTTTCACTAATATTTTGTTAAATTATATTTCAAAAGCTAATCCTGATATTATATGGTTCTTGTGGGGTAACAATGCAAAAGCGATTGTTACAGATATAGACATTAAAAATAAGATTGAGTCAATGCATCCAATGATGTGTTATTATAGACCTGAACGAGATGCAGATTTCCTTTTTGGTAAAAGAAACGCATTTAAAGAAACAATGGATTTAATAAATTGGCTGGGTTAGGTTTTCGATGAAATATACTTCTCCGTTAATTCTTTATATAATTCCATTAACCGATTTAAAATTTTGTTATTAGTATTGAATTCTACATCTTCAAATTTTCTTACAGCTAAAGCATGTAAAGAAGTACCAGTTAAAAACAAAGTATCCATATCTTTAATTTGCGAATATTGAATTTTTGCCTCTACTATTTCAATATTGTTTTGCCTACAAAGTTTTATGATATTCATTCTTGTTATACCATTCAAAACATCTTTTACAGGTGGAGTAATGATCTTATTATCTTTTATAAAGAATACATTTGATCGGCTCCCTTCAGTTACAAATCCTTCGTCATTAATTAACAAAACTTCAAAAAGATTTTCTTCAACTATTTTATTATTAGCCCTAATTCTGGCTTCTGTATTTAATATTTTGGCATTAGGATTTCCTCTAGTGGCATGACATGATCCAATTTCTACACCATTTTTATATTCATCAACAGATGGAAAGTAATGAGGAGTAAAATAAATTAAAAGGTCTTTTTCATTCGATCCATTTCTTTTTTCAAATCGGATAACAAGGTTTATTTTACCTTCTTTAGTATTATTCTTCTTTATTAACTCACCAATTAAAATATCTATATCACAATAACTCTCATTTATTGATAAATTTGAAATGTCTGCTGAATTAAAGAGTCTGTTTAAATGCTGTTCCAGAAATATAGGGATTCCTTGCTCAATTTTTATTACCTCATAAATCGCTATAGCCTTCCTTAACTTGCTTATGTTAAATTCTGAACAACGCTTTAGCTTAAAATTATGAATTAAATATTCTTGGTCGTATTCCATAACAAAATAATAAGCCCCAAAAGTAATAATTTGTATATCATTTTCGTAAAGTTTAAGAATATTTTGTTTAACGTTTTTAAAAAGTAAATTTGTTATTGTACGTATTAGTACAGAAATTGTACATATACGTGCAAAGTAAGCAATTAAAATAATGCTCTGTCTCGGCATAACTAAAAGGATGATAGTGTTATGTGTATTTTGGTATAAAACTTGATTCATACTAATATTCAAAAATCAGTATATTTATGATAGAATTAAAAGGATTGCATAAATCTTATATAACTGGTAATAATAAATTACATGTTTTAAAAGGATTAGATTTAACAATTGAACAAGGAGAGTTAGTTTCAGTTATGGGATCATCCGGCTCAGGAAAATCTACCTTATTAAATGTTTTAGGGATACTTGATTCGTATGATGAAGGATTTTATAAATTGAATAATACCCTAATGGACAATTTATCTGAAAAGAAAGCGGCGCAATATAGAAATAATATGCTTGGCTTTGTTTTCCAATCATTCAATTTAATTTCATTTAAGAATGCTGTAGAAAATGTTGCATTACCATTATATTATCAAGGAGTAAATAGAAAAAAAAGAAACATGATTGCTTTAGATTACCTTGATAGGATGGGATTAAAAGAATGGGCAGATCATATGCCTAATGAATTATCAGGTGGGCAGAAACAAAGAGTTGCCATAGCTAGAGCAATGATAAGTAAGCCTAAAGTAATTTTAGCTGACGAACCTACAGGTGCTCTCGATTCAAAAACTTCGCTTGAAGTAATGGACTTATTTCGTGAGATTAATTCATCGGGAATTACGGTAATAATTGTTACTCATGAAAAGGATATTTCTGAACAAACAGATCGAATTATTCACATTAAGGATGGAATTATTGGATCTGAATTCACTTCTAAAAATTAATCTATGATAGATATAGATAAGTGGCAAGAAATATTCTCAACAATTAGGAAGAATAAGTTGCGAACCTTTTTAACAGGATTTAGTGTTGCTTGGGGAATTTTTATGCTTATTGTTTTGTTAGGAGCCGGTAAAGGCTTAGAGAATGGAATTCATTCTAATTTTGATTCAGATGCAGCTAATAGTATATGGATTTCTCCCGGACAAACTAGTATATCTTATAAAGGAATTAAACCCGGAAAATATGTGAAGTTCACCAATAAAGATTACGAAAGAATAATAAATGAGAATAAAAATCTAGAACGTATTTCTAGCCGTTACAATATTAGAGGTAATGATCAGATCTCTTATAAAAACGAATATGGGAGTTTTGGTATTAATACTGTTCATCCAGACATGGAATTTATAGAAAACTCTTTCCCAATTAAGGGGCGATTTATAAATAGTATAGATATTGAAAAACAAAGGAAAGTTGCAGTTATTGGCGATTTGGTAGAAGAAGCTCTTTGTAAGAAAGGGGAATCACCTATTGGAGAGTATATAAAAATTAGAGGAGTACCGTTCAAAGTTGTAGGTATTTATTCGGAAAATTCTAATAGTGATGAAGAAAGAAGACGAGTATATATTCCAATTTCTACAGCTCAAATGGTTTTTTCTGGTGGAAATACCGTTAATAGTATCGCATTAGCTGTTTCAGAAATGACTGATGATGAAAGTGAACAGTTCGAAGAAAAACTTAAAGCCTCTTTTGCTTCCAACCATAATTTTGATAAAGAAGATGATCGTGCAATTTATATTCGAAATAATCTGGATAACATAAAAGAATTCAGGAATGCTTTCCAAGGAATAAGAATGTTTATATGGATTATTGGTGTAGGAACTATCATTGCAGGTATTGTAGGGGTAAGTAACATTATGTTAATAGTTGTAAAAGAACGAACAAAAGAGATTGGGATAAGAAAAGCTATTGGAGCAACACCTTGGTCTGTAGTAAGTTCTATTTTGCAGGAATCTATTTTAATTACAAGTTTTGCAGGATATATTGGCCTTGTTTTGGGAGTAGCCTTAATGGAAATTATTGCTATGAATATACCTGCCGATTCTATGATGTTTAAGAATCCCGATGTAGATATAAGTGTAGCAATTAGTGCAACAATTTTATTAGTAGTTTCAGGAAGTATAGCTGGTTATATTCCAGCACGAAGAGCTGCTAAAATTAAACCAGTAATCGCTTTAAGAGATGAATAAAGAAAATAAATCACATTATGTTCGATAAAGAAAAATGGCAGGAAATTTTCAGTTCGTTAAAAAATAATAAAATGCGAACTACACTTACCATATTCGGTGTTTTTTGGGGAATTTTCATGCTAATTGTAATGTTAGGCTTTGGAATGGGATTTAAGAGCATGATGCAAGAAGGATTTGGAGATTTCGCAACAAATAGTTTACTAATATGGCCTCAACAAACTACAAAAGCTTACAAAGGATTTCCACGAGATAGAAGCTATATGTTTACGAATGAAGATGTACAGTTAATTAGAGAAAAATTCCCGGAAATTGAATTTATAGCCCCTAAGTTAAGGGCTTTTGGTATCGAAGGTGCAAATAATGCCACAAGAGGAACTAAAACAGGAGCTTTTTCTGTAGAAGGTACATTTCCAGAATATAACCTTATTGATCCTTCAAAGATAACACATGGAAGATTTGTGAATAATGTGGATATTAAAGAATATAAAAAAGTAGCAGTTATTGGAAAACATGTTAAAGATGTTTTGTTTGAAGAAGATGAAAACCCTCTTGGGGAATATATTAAAATTAATGGAATTTATTTCAAGGTTGTAGGAGTTCTTACAAAAGGTGCTAGTAATATAAGTTTAGGTTCTGATAAAGACAGATCCATTGTGATACCATTGACAACCTTTCAGAAAGTTTACAATAGAGGAAATGAAGTAGGTTTTTGTGCTGTTACAGCAGTTAAAGAAGCTAATATTGCTCTTGTTCAGCAAAAAATAAATATCTTTTTGCGAAGGCGGCATTCAATTGCACCTGATGATGATCAAGCTGTTGGGGGATTTAATTTAGCTAAAGAGTTTAAGAAATTTTTTAACATGATTAACAGTGTTGTAATTTTAATATGGATTGTAGGAGCTGCAACATTATTAGCCGGAGTAATTGGTGTAAGTAATATTATGCTCGTAGTAGTTAGAGAACGTACCAAGGAAATTGGGATACAACGAGCATTAGGAGCGACTCCATTCAAAATAATGAATAATATTATAACCGAAGCGATATTCTTAACCGCTAGTTCTGGTTATGTTGGTATAGTTATAGGAGTTGGTGTTATAGAGCTTGTAAAAAAAATTGCAAATAGTTCAGGGTCAGACAATCCTTTTTTCACTCACGCAGGAGTTAACCTTAATGTAGCTTTAATGGCATTGTTAATACTAGTTGTTTTCGGTGCTTTGGCCGGATTTATACCTGCTAAAAGAGCAATAAATATTAAACCTATTGATGCATTGAGAGACGATTAGTAATAAATTAAAATAGTAATAATAAAAACAATAGCATAATGAAGAAATTTTTTAAGATTTTTATTTGGATTTTAATAGCAGTTATATTTCTGGGCACCTTATATTTTTTATATAATAAATCCAAGAAAAATGCAGAAACGTTTACTACAGAAAAACCTTTTATTACTAATATAGAGAATAAAACAGTGGCAACCGGATCGGTTGTACCTCGTAAAGAAATTGAAATTAAGCCTCAGGTATCAGGAATTATTGAAGAAATATACATTGAGCCTGGTGATGTAGTTATGAATGGAGATTTAATAGCTAAAGTTCGAATCATTCCAAACATGATAAGCTTAAATAATGCCGAGGCGCGTTTAGATCAGGCAAGGATTAATCATGAAGAAGCCAAGTTAGTATACGATCGTCAAAAAAAGATATTTGACCAAGGAGTAATTCCTGTAGCAGCATTTCAGCCATATGAAATAGCATTAAATAGAGCAAAATCTGAATTAAATACAGCTGAAGATAATTTGCAACTAATTAAGGAAGGTGTAACTAAGAAATCGGGGCAAACAACGAATACCCTTATACGTTCAACTATCGAAGGAATGGTGCTCGATGTGCCTGTTAAAGAAGGAAACTCCGTTATTGAAAGTAATACATTTAATGCAGGTACAACAATTGCATTTATAGCCGATATGGGAGAAATGATTTTTGAGGGTACAGTTGATGAAACTGAAGTAGGTAAAATCTACGAAGAAATGAATTTATCTCTTTCGATTGGTGCTATCGATAATCAAAAATTCAATTCTAAATTGGAATATATTTCTCCAAAAGGAATAGAAGAAAATGGAGCCATAAAATTTGAAATAAAAGCAAAAATAGAATTGAAAGAAGAGTATTTTATTAGATCAGGATATAGCGCAACAGCAGAGATAGTATTAGAACGTCTTGATAGTGTGCTGGCTATTAATGAGAGTTTAATAGAATTTAGAAACGATTCGGCTTTTATTGAAGTTGAACTAGAGCCTCAGATTTTTGAAGAAAGACATGTTGAAATAGGACTTTCTGATGGAATAAATATTCAGATACTTGAAGGGGTTTCCATAGATGATAACATTAAGCAAACAATTAAAGAAATAGAAAATCCAAGATAATAGTAGATTGGTGGATTTAAAAAAACGTAATAATTAATAGAAAAACAGGTATAGTTAATAAAGATAAAAATAAAGCTTTACCTAAATCTGTACAGCGTGGTACCGATTTATTAATAATCAGCATTTGATTATAATTTCATGTCATCTATATTAGTTAACCGTGGCACGGCTAATTACTTAATAAATGAATGAAAATTTACTTGCGGATATTAGACTTTACTATTACTACAAGCTCGGATGTTTTTATCCGGGTTTTTTTTTAATTTATTCTAACAATAATTATCCAAACAAACAGAAATTCAGATTTTGAACTTTGTCAAATATTATTACATTTGTTAGCGTTACAATAAATTAATCTAAAGAAATTATTTATTATGAATCAATTAAATCATTTTTTTCAAAATTTACACAGTATACTTGGAGGACATCCTTGGTTTGTATTTTTTCTAATAGGAACCGGTTTGTTTTTTACTATTTATCTTAAATTTCCACAAATACGATATTTTGGACATGCAATAAAAATTGTCAAAGGGAAATTCGATAAAAAAGAAGATAAAGGAGATACTTCTCACTTTCAGGCACTAACTACAGCTTTATCAGGAACTGTTGGAACCGGTAATATTGCAGGTGTAGCGTTTGCAATTTTTATGGGAGGACCTGCGGCCTTATTCTGGATGTTGGTTACTGCATTTGTTGGTATGTGTACCAAGTTTGTTGAGGTAACATTATCACATAAATACCGTGATTTTGATGAGAAAGGAATGGTTGCCGGTGGTCCAATGTACTACATGAAAAAGAGGCTTAATATAAATTTAAAAAATGGTAAAGTAATAAATACCGGTAAATGGCTGGGGATATTTTTTGCAGCAGCAACAATACTCTCTTCATTTGGATCTGGTAGTATGCCTCAAATTAACAGTATCACCGATTCGGTATTAGCAACATTTGGAATTCAAAGAATTATTACCGGAGCTGTAATGGCTGTATTGTTAGCAGTTGTTATAATTGGAGGAATTAAAAGAATAGCAAAAGTGACCGAAAGGTTAGTGCCAAGTATGGCTTTAATATATCTGATTGGTGCATTTGCAGTAATTATATCAAATTATCAAAATATTATTCCATCATTCGGAGCTATATTTTCTAATATCTTTAGTGGACAAGCTGCAGTAGGAGGATTCCTTGGAGCAAGTTTTGCTTTTATGTTTAATCAAGGAGTTAATCGAGGATTATTTTCAAATGAAGCCGGACAAGGTTCAGCACCAATTGCACATGCTGCTGCACGCACACAAGAACCAGTTTCTGAAGGTTTAGTTGCGATTCTGGAGCCTTTTATTGACACAATTGTAATTTGCACAATTACAGGTTTAGTGCTACTGTCATCAGGGGTCTGGAATGAAAAATTGGATAACCAATTTCAGAATACAGATATGATTGTTATGGCAGATACTTACAACGGTGATGTAGAAGCAGATCAAAAAGCAATTTTTAACCATTTAACAAACGGAGATTTATTACCAGTATTTAACGGTGAACTAGAAGTTATTGATGGAGAAATTCAAAATCAATTAACAATTATTCACGCCAGGTCAATCGCAGAAGATATTAAAGTACTATATGAAGAAAACCCATATACTGGAACAGTAAATGTTACTAATGGAAATGCAGATATTGGAGAATCAGATGTGGTATTTAAAGGAAAATCATTATTGCATAGTGCACCGCTAACAGCAAAAGCATTTACACGAAGTTTTTTTGGTGAGTGGGGAAAATATATTGTTTCAATAGGATTGCTTTTATTCGCATTTTCAACTGCAATTTCATGGTCATACTATGGTGACAGATCTGTAACATTTTTGTTTGGATCAAAGTATGTAGTCTATTATCGAATACTATATGTAGTGGGATTTTTCTTTGCAGGATTTACCGATACAACAATAATTTGGAACTTATCATTGTTAACGGTAGTATTTATGGCAATACCTAATTTGCTAGGCTTATTACTGCTACGTAAAGATGTTAAAGGTACAATTAGGGATTATTGGGTTAACTTTAAATCTGAAAATCCAGATGTAAAAATTCCTGAGAAATTATAGAAAATACAATTAGGATAAATATTAAATCACTCGTATAATTTTTGCGAGTGATTTTTTTATGGTTTAAAACCGAATACCATTATATCATCAACCTGCTCGTATTTATTCTCCATCCATTTTAATAAACTTAATTTAATATGATCTTTTTGGAATTCGAGAGGTTTATTATGTATTTCTAATAATAAGTGTTTAAATCTTCTTGATCGGAATTTTTTGCCTTCGCTACCACCGAATTGGTCTACATAGCCATCCGAGAATAAATAAAAAACATCATTATCTTCATATTCAATTTCATTATTTAGAAATGGAATTTCTATAGGAGTTAATCCGATTGGGTTTCTTGTAGGCTTATATTCAATTAGTTTTTTATCTCTAACAAGATACATAGGTGCATTAGCACCAGAATATTGCATAATTTTATTGCTGTGATCAATTATACAAAGCGCAATATCCATACCACTGTTATGCGAATAATCTTTTTGCGATTGATTTAAAGCTGCTTTTAATTCATATCTTAAAACTTCAAGTGCTTGATTCGCTTTTGAGATTTCCTTTCTTCGTAAAATTTCATTTAACAATGAAATACCAAGAACACTCATGAACGCTCCGGGAACACCATGGCCTGTGCAGTCTGCTGCTGCAATAACGGTGTAACCATTGATTTTATGTACCCAATAAAAATCGCCACTAACAATGTCTTTAGGTTTATAAAATATAAAATGATTTGGGAGAATTGATTTTAATGTATTTGCATCCGGTAACAGACCCGTTTGTAAACTTTTAGCATATTGTATACTGTCTGTAATCTGATTTTTCTGATAAATAAGTTCATCTCGTTGCTTAGTTGAAATGATTCTTTCTTCACGATAACTTTTCACGAGAATTGAAACTACAAAATAAATAAGAACCATTGAAGATAAAAATGTAATCGTTATATCATAAAATCTTATGCTTTCACTGCCGTAAGGAATAATTACATTTGGATATTGTCTTTCAAGGTAAAACAAAAGTACTAAGTTTAACAGAAGACTACATATTACAATAATTCTATTATTATCTTCAGTAATAATTACAGATAATACTAAAAGAACTAAATATAGAAAAATAACTGGACCCTCTGTGCCGGCATTAAAGAACCATACAATGGATAGCATGATTAATACGTAAATTATAAAAGGAGCAATAAGAGGTTTAAATAGTTTTCTTTTTCGTGAGAGAAAGTAAAAAGTAAAAAGTATTATGCTTGAAAAAGACGTAAAGACAGTTAGTTTAAAACTAAGCTGTAAGGCTGTATTTATAATGCTTGCAAAACATGCCGTTAAAGCAGAGAAAAGACTTATTGAGTTAAAAAAACGGTGTTCCAGACTATACCTACCTCGATTCCCAAAAAGTAGATCAGTATAGGTTTTATATTCCTTATTATTAGATTTAGAGATATTTTGCATCATTATATTTAAGCCTATGCTGCCAAATTAAATTGATTTTATATTCTGGTAAAATAGCAGCTAATATATGAATAAAATTAATATATATATATACTGAAAAAGGAGTTTGTTTAAATGCAACACATAATTCTCTAAACACCAAAAACTTTTATGTAAATATTCATTATTCGATTGTATTATATATTAGATTAATACTTGTTATTTACCTTCGCTCTAGAAGTACAATGTTTTCAACATGGTATGTATGTGGAAACATATCAACAGGCTGAACTTTTATTACTTTATAATTAATGTCTAATAAATTAATATCTCGTGCCTGTGTTGCAGGATTGCAACTTACATAAACTATTTTCTTAGGATTTGCATTTAGGATTGAATCAATAACATCTTTGTGCATTCCTGCTCTTGGAGGATCGGTTATTATAACATCAGGATTGCCATGTTCTTTTATAAACGGTGTAGTTAAGATATCTTTCATATCACCCGCAAAGAAATCTGTATTCGTAATGTTATTGATTTTAGAATTCTCTTTTGCATCTTCAATAGCTTCAGGAACATATTCAATGCCGATTACTTTATTCGCTTTTTTTGCTACAAAATTGGCAATAGTTCCTGTCCCAGTGTAAAGATCATAAACAATCTCGGCACCTGTTAATTCAGCAAAATCTCTCGATATACAATATAAGTTATAAGCTTGTTCAGAGTTTGTTTGATAGAATGATTTTGGGCCGATTTTAAATTTTAAATCTTCCATTTGCTCGAAAATATAATCGTTCCCCTTGAATAATTTCACTTCTTGATCTGTTATGGAATCATTACCCTTAGAATTTACTATATACATTAATGAAGTGATTTCATTAAACTTATCCGAAAGATGATCTAACAAATCATTTATTATTTTAGGATCATCATAATAAAATACTACAATAATCATTAGTTCATTTGTGGTAGATGTTCTAATGATTACATTTCGAAGTAATCCTTCTTGTTTTCTTATATCAAAGTATGAAATATCGTTATCATCAGCGTATTTTTTTATTTCAAGTCGAATAGTATTTGAAGGTTCTTTTTGTAAATGACATTTATTAATATTTACGATTTTATCCCAAACTTTTGGCGCATGAAATCCTAGAGCATTTTTTTTATCTAAATTGTCTTCAGTATTAATTTCATCTTTCGTAAGCCATCTTTTATTAGAAAAAGTATACTCCAGTTTATTCCTGTAGAATGTGGTTTTTTCTGAAGGAAGAATATTATTAATTTCAGGTAATTCAACTTTTGCAATACGCTCTAAGTTATCAATAACCTGTTGGTGTTTATATTTTAATTGTTCGTCATAAGGAAGATTTTGCCATTTACATCCTCCACAAGCTCCAAAATGTTCGCAAAAAGCATCAATTCTCATCTCCGAATATTTATGAAACTTAACGGGAATAGCTTCCATAAAATTCTTGCTTTTTTTTATTACCTGTGCATCAACTATGTCTCCCGGTATAGTTTTAGTAATAAATACAACCTTATCATCAATTTTGGCTATCGCTTTTCCTTCTGCTGCAAGTTTAGTAATCACAACTTTTTCAAGTAACGGTAATGATCGTCTTTTTCTTCCCACTTCGAATAATTTAAATTTTGGCAAAGATATATAAAGTTTTTAGTTCATAGTTTAAAGTTTAAAGTTTCATACTTTAATATGATTTTTTTAGTTTAATCGGCTGAACTTTTCTAATAAATTGCAAATAGTTTTGTTGCTAGTAGCTAATAATTAAAATCTAATAGCTTTCTGAATCGAGAGAGTAAAATTAAAATACATTTATAAATAGCTCGTAGAATTGAAGTCTATTTATCTTATAATTCTATCTTTGCGAAAATTAATTATTTATATGATTTCTGTTAATCAATTAACTGTTGAGTTTGGAGGATTCCAACTTTTTAATAACGTATCTTTTTTAATTAATCCAAAAGATAGAATTGGTTTAGTTGGGAAAAACGGTGCTGGTAAATCTACTTTATTAAAAATATTTATGAAGATTCAAGCCCCAACGAAGGGTACGGTTACTATTCCTTCAGATATTAGCTTGGGATATCTTCCGCAAAATATGATTGTTAAAGATCAGCGTAATGTATTTGATGAATCTCGTGAAGCATTCTCCGAAGTATTACAATTAGATGAGAAAATTAAAGAAATAAATATTCAATTGACAGATAGAACAGATTATGAGTCGAAAGAATATTTAAAATTAATTCATGATTTATCTGATGCAAGCGACAGATACCAATTACTTGGAGGGGGATCAATTGATGCTGATATAGAGCAAACATTGCTGGGATTAGGTTTTAAAACCACTGATTTTAAAAGACAAACTTCAGAATTTAGTGGCGGATGGCGTATGCGAATAGAACTAGCTAAAATCCTTTTACAAAGACCCAAAGTATTATTGCTTGATGAGCCAACAAATCATCTCGACATTGAGGCTATTCAGTGGTTTGAGGATTTCTTGAAGGATTATCCCGGAGCAGTTGTACTTATTTCTCACGATAGAGCATTTCTTGATAATATAACAAAAAGAACAGTTGAAATTTCGTTAGGCAAGATAAACGATTATAACGTAGCATATTCAAAATACGAAGTATTAAGGAAAGAACGCAGAGAACAACAATTAGCTGCTTATATAAATCAAAAGAAGTTAATTGATGAAACAGAAGAGTTTATTGCGCGATTCAGATATCAAGCTACAAAGGCGGTTCAGGTACAATCAAGAATTAAACAGCTCGACAAAATCGATCGCATTGAAGTTGATGAATTAGACAATGCTACTTTGAGCATAAAATTTCCACCTGCACCACGTTCAGGTGATTTAGCAGTTAGAACAAAAGATCTCACAAAGAATTATGGAGATTTAACTGTTTTTAAGGATATTGAAATGACCGTTACACGTGGTGAGAAAATAGCTTTCGTGGGAAGAAATGGCGAAGGAAAATCAACTCTTTCAAGAATTATTATAGGAGATCTGGATTATAGTGGAGAACTAAAAATTGGGCATAATGTGTCTATAGGATATTTTGCTCAAAATCAGGATGAATTATTAGAGGAGAATAAAACGGTTTTTCAAATAATTGATGATATAGCTGTTGGTGATGTAAGACTTAAAATTAGAGATATCCTGGGAGCTTTCCTTTTTAGTGGTGAAGATATTGAAAAAAAGGTTAAAGTTTTATCTGGAGGTGAGCGATCGCGATTAGCGATGGCAAAATTGCTTTTGAAACCATACAATCTACTTGTACTAGATGAGCCCACTAATCATTTGGATATGCGCTCAAAAGACGTTTTAAAGAAAGCTTTAAAGGATTATGAAGGAACATTAATACTTGTTTCGCACGATAGAGAGTTTCTTGATGATTTGGTTGAAAAAGTATATGAATTTAGAGATAAAAAAGTTCGTGAGCATATTGGTGGAATTTACAATTTCCTTCGGAAACGAAAACTGGAGAATCTTAAAGAAATAGAAAGAAAAGAAAAACAAGTATCTCAAAACAAAGTAAAGAAGAACTCAGATAGTAAGCAATCTTATTTAGAGCGAAAAGAGTTTGAAAAGCAAATTCGTAAAGTAGAGAATGTTGTTAAAGAAAGTGAATCAAAAATTGAGAACATTGAGCTTGAAATGGAACAAATAAGTAATATTTTATCTGATCCTGAAAAAATGAATGATGATCAAAGTCTATTTTCAAAGTACGAAGATTTAAAAAAGAAGCTTGAAGCAGAAATGGAAAACTGGGAGAAACTTACTGAAGAAGTTGAGGAATTGAAACAACAAAGAAATTGATTATATTTATACCTTAAATCCGCAAAGCGCAGCACGGATTTGTTAATAATCAGCATTTGATTATAATTTTAAGTCATCTATATTAGTTAACCGTGCCACGGCTAATTAGTGTCTGCAAGAAAACAGCCTTGTTCAAGTCTTTGATAAGAAAACGTCAAAGACAAGGCTTTCGAAGTGTTGAAAACCAAGGAGTTTACTTTTGTAAGCGACTGTTTTCAACACAAGAGTAACGCAGTATTTGGCGTTTTCTTGCAAAGACTAATTACTTAATATTTAAATGAATGAAAATTTATATGCGGATATTAGGTTATAATTCAGAATCAGAGTCTATTAGGATGATAAATTATATAAAATATTTAATTGTAATTCTACTTTCTGTATTCGTTTTTTCTTGCAAAGTTTCAAAAAGAACAGTAGCACCCAGAAATTTAGAACGAATATACGATCCTGCTAGTTCATCAATTCATCCCGAAATTAAAGTTTACAATAATACAGATACAAGTTCAATAATTGTTTTACGGATATTTACTAAAGAGCTATTGTATAACCAAGCCAATTCGAGAAAAACCTTGCAAGCAGAAGTTAAAGTAATTTATAATTTATACGATTTAAACAATAAACAAAATTTGGTTGACAGTTCAACAACAAGCTTTAAATTTGAAAAGAGTACTAATAAGCTTTATCATACATTCAATATACCTGTAAGAACAGAAGTTAATAATAAATATCTTTTAGAGATTATAACAACCGACCTTAAAAGAAAAAGTACACAGTATTCTTATCGAAGAATAGAAAGAACAAATGATTATAATGAACAAGATTTTCAGGTTTTTAATAAAAATAATAAATCCTTAAAAATTAATTCATTGGTGAATGAAACAGTGTTATTTGGAATAAAGCATTATAAATACAATTTGGATTCATTAAATGTATTCTATTATTCAAATAATTTTAAAACTCCTCAACCACCATATACAATTGATACCATAAGCACGGATTTTGAAATTGCTGACACGAATTGGGTATGTTATCTTGATTCAATTAATTATACAAATTTTCAAAGTGAAGGAGTTTATTATTTTACCACTAAGAATAATACAAATGAAAATCAAATAATTAACACAGCAGGATTTGCTTTATATAATTTTGGTAAGGGATTTCCTATTGTAAGAACCCCCGATGAACTTATAAAACCTTTGGTTTATTTAGATTCTATTGAAATAGAGGGAGATAAAGACTCTTTAGGAAAATACACCAAACTAGCTGTTGATGATTTTTGGCTTAATAAAGCAAAAAATGTAGATAAATCGCGAGAATTACTTATTATATTTTATAATAGAGTTATGTTTGCAAATAAGTATTTTACTTCTTATAAAGAAGGATGGCAAACAGATCGAGGAATGATTTATATTATTTACGGAATGCCTGATTACTTATTTAAATCGGGAATTGAAGAAAAATGGATATATAATTCAGCGGGAATAGGATCAGGAATAACGTTTACATTTGATTTTATTGAAAATCCATTTAGTATAAATCATTATATTCTGGATAGAGAAAAGTTAAAATATACCGGTTGGGACGAAGCGGTTAAAATATGGAACGAAGGAGAAGTTTTTTATTTTCAAAATTAAGATAATGAAAGAAGACAAGGAATTTATTTTTGGTATTAGAGCAGTTATTGAGGCCATAAAGGCAGGAAAACAAATTGATAAGCTGTTGATTAAGAGTGGATCAAAAGGCGAGCTTTACTTTGAGATGATGAATCTTATTAAGGAGATGCAAATACCATTTCAGTATGTACCTAATGAGAAAATCAATAGGGTTACAATGAAAAACCATCAAGGTGTTTTAGCATTTATTTCACCTATAGAGTTTCAGGACATTGAAAATATAATACCTTCTTTGTATGAATCAGGCAAGAATCCTTTAATTGTGATTTTAGATCAAGTTACAGATGTAAGGAATTTTGGTGCAATTACACGAACAGCAGAATGTGCCAACGTTGACGTAGTTATCATACCTGAAAAAGGATCAGCTCAAATTTCTGGAGATGCTGTTAAAACATCGGCTGGTGCTCTTCTTAAAATACCGGTTTGTAGGGTTAAGAACTTATCAAATACCATAAAATATTTGCAACAAAGTGGAATCCAAATTGTTGCAGCTACCGAAAAAGCCGACGATTATTATTATAAAGTTGATTTTGCCGGCCCAACAGCAATATTAATGGGAGCAGAGGATCGTGGAGTTGCACTTGAATATTTAAAAGTAGCCGATAAAATGGTGAAAATTCCAATTTTAGGGGAAATAGAATCACTCAATGTTTCTGTTGCTGCTTCAGTGTTGATTTACGAGGCTGTTAAACAAAGGATCGTTTAATTCGTATAAAGCATTAATTTTTTAATTTTGCATCTTTAACTTTAAACTATTTATTAGTTAAGGTTTTAGCTGGTTTTAAAGTAAACTTAAAGGATGAACCTTTGGTTTGATTAGTATTGTTGCTTTCAATCCAAATTTTGCCTTGGTTCATTTCTATAAATTCTTTGCAGATTATAAGACCTAAACCGGATCCACTTTCACTATTTGTTCCGGGATTTGAAAAGCTTTGATCAATTTTAAAAAGTTTCTGCCTATCTTTCTTCGAAATCCCAGCACCTTCATCGCTTATTTCTACTTGGATTAAATTGTTTGAAAAAATTGCTTTAATCGTAAAAGTACTGTTCGGGTAGGAGAATTTTATTGCATTCGCTATTAAGTTCCTAAATACTGTGCTAATCATATTTAAATCAGCAAAAACATTAATATCAGGTTCGATTTTAACTATTGAAACAATTATCTTATCATCTAACAATTCCTTATACATCGACAAAATGGAATCAACGAGAATTTTTAAATTGAATTTTTCAGGATTAATTTTAATGCTTTTGGTTTGTGTTTGTGACCATTCAAGAAGATTTTCAAGCAATTCATAGAGCTGTTTCGACGATTGTTTCAGCCTTATTATTAACTCATGCGTATCTTCAGGCGAGAGACAATTAAAATCTTCTGCCAGGAAATCAGTTTGACTGAGAAACCCTCCAATCGCCCCCTTTAAATCGTGAGAAATTAAAGAGAAAAATTTATCTTTTGTGTTATTTAACTTTTCAAGTGTTTTGCTTTGTTCTGTTATTTTATTATTTCTAACCGATAATAAATCAAGAGCTTTCATTTTGGCACTTCCTTGTTTGTACAATAAAATCAGTAGGAATATAAATGCCAATGATGATATAACAAGAATAATAATAATGGTTTTTCCCAGCTTATTTTCTTTATTTAGTAATTCAATTTCCTTTTCTTTTTTCTTTGTTTCATATTGCACTTCTAATTCTGCAATTTCATTTTTTGTTTCTTGATTTAATCTGTCATTTCTAAGTTTAGTGTATAATTCGTTGTAATATAGTGCTTTTTGAAAATCAATTTTACGTTTGTACATTTCGAAAAGACATTTATAATTGCCTTCTAAAGTATTTTTATCATCAATTTTTTCGCAAATATTAATGCTTCTATTGAAACAACTTAATGCTTCATTATAATTGTTAAGGTAACTGTGAATTTCTCCAATATTTAATAAGGAAGTAGCAATTCCAGACTTATTATTTAATTTCTCTTCAAGTTCATATGATCTTGTGTAAAAATCAAGAGCCTTATTATAATTTTGCATATGAAAATACAAAACGCCAATATTGTTTTGAGTACTACTTATTCCAGCTGAATCTTTTAATTTCTCTTTAATACTTAAACTTTCTAAATAATATTGAATAGCAGTTTCATGTTTCTCAATATATCTATATACAATTCCTAGGTTGTTATAAGCTGATCCTATGCCATCAATATCATTTTGTTTCTTATTGATTTCTAAGAAAAGTTCAAAAAACTCAATGGATTTTTCTATCTCATCTAAATAAAAATATGCTTCACCTAAATAGGAGCTTGCTAAATCAATGTATTTTAAATGTTCTTTTTCTTCTGCTAAGGATAGAAGTTCATTTGCATATTTTATTGCATCCTCATAGGAGCTATTCATATATTCATCAGTAATTTGATGTAAAATATCCATTCTTTTAATACCATCGTTATTTTCGAGGATATTTAATAAACTATCTATTTTTGTTATACTGGCTGATGCAATTACGCTTGTAATTATAAAGAAAAAAGTGAGCAGTAATTTTATTCTTTTGATCATTTTATAGTATTATCCAATGAAATCTAATTAAAATATTAAGATACGAATTTCTTTTAAAAAAGTTAGTTTATTTTTTATCCATTCGCGGTAACGTAAACATAAAAGCAGAACCTTTATTTAAATCACTTTCCATCCATATTTTCCCTTCGTTTTTTTCAATAAACTCTTTACATAAAATTAAACCTAGTCCGGTTCCTCGTTCTTTAGATGTTCCAAATGTGGTTAAATTTTGATCTATTCTAAATAATTTATCCTGATCTTCTTTTTTAATTCCTACACCATTATCTATTACAGATACTTCAATTAAATCATCTTTTTGAATACATTTTAAGGTGATTTTTCCATCAGGATGTGAGAATTTTATTGCGTTGCTAATAAGGTTTCTTATTACTGTTGTAATCATGTTTTCGTCGACAAAAGCAACTAATTTCTCATCAATATTAAAATATATTTTTAAGCTTTTATTTTCAATATTTACCATTAACGTATCAATTGTATTTTCTACCATTTTCTTAACTGATATATATTTAGGCTTAATACTTATACTATTTATTTGTGATTTAGACCATTGTAAAAGGTTTTCTAATAAATTGTATAATTGTATTGATGCTTGATTCATAACACCAATAAAGTCTTTGCTTTCACTTTCTGAAAAAACTTTGAAATTGTTGCTTAATATTTCTGTTAAATTAAGAAAACCTGCAATTGGGTTACGTAAGTCGTGTGCAATAATTGAGAAAAACTTATCTTTACTGGCATTTAAGGCTTTAAGTTGTTCCCGGTGAGTTTCTAGTTCTTCATTTTGTAGACTAATTGTATTCTTAGCCTTTTTAAGATCAATTATTTTTCCAAAAAGTTCAATAGTTCTTTTTCTGAACTTTTGATTAGATTTTTCTAATAAAAGCTGATGGGTTTCAATTTCAACTTGCTGATTTTCTAATTTTTCGTTTTGTAAGCTGATTGTTTTTTTAGCTTTTTTCAGATCAACCATTTTGCCGAATAAATCTATGGTACGTCCTCTGAATTTATCGCTAGCTTCTTCTAATTTTTTTTGCTGTTTTTCTAAATTCAGTCTTTGAAATTCTAGTGTTTTAAATTGATCAAAAATTATATCCTGAGCTTTCTCAAGATTCTCAATTTTATCGGTTAGTATGGTGTTTTCTTTTTGAGATTCGTTTAATAGATTATTGATTTCAGACTTATCAGTTTGTAAATTAACTTTTGATTCTAAATCAATTATTTCAGATGTAATAGATGGATTAACTAATTTCGATTCTTGGTTTGTCATGTATGAATTATTAATACCTCATATAATAATCTAATTAGCCAATCTCTTAAAATCATCTCCGCTAGGATTTTGAAAAATACTTAACTCAAATTCAGGTACCGCTGCCATAATATGATCAAAAATATCAGCTTGTACTTTTTCATATCCTACCCACTCTTGAATTTTACTAAATGCATAAATTTGAATTGGAATACCTTTTTCAGTTGGCTCAAGATGCCGAACCATTGTTGTATATGGTAGTTTGTTTGGATAGATATTAGGTTGATTTTCCAGATACTTCTCAATATATATCCTAAAAATTCCTAAATTAGTTAGGTTTCTTCTACTCGCCTTGTCATCTTCAACACCTTTTTCGATATTATGTTTCGCAATCTCTTTTTGCTTATTTTCAATATATTCCTGAATTAATCTTATCTTCTTAAAGCGATTTAGCATATTGTCATCACAAAACTTAACTGTTTTAATATCAATAAATAGTGATCGTTTAATTCTTCGCCCTTTCGAACTCTCCATTCCTTCCCAGTTTTGAAACGATTCTGAAATTAAAGCATAAGTTGGTATAGTAATAATTGTTTTATCAAAATTTTCAATTTTAACTGTATTTAAAGTAATTTCCATTACTGTTCCATCGGCTTTTCTACTGGGCATCGTAATCCAGTCGCCGGGTTTTACCATTTGATTAGCCGAAAGTTGAATTCCCGATACAAAACCTAATATAGTATCTTTAAAAACTAAAATTAATATGGCAGCAATAGCACCTAAACTAGCCAATAATGTGCCGGGTGATTTATTTAATATTACCGATAAAATCAAAATAACTCCAAAAGCATAAAATATAATTTTAATACTTTGAACATAACCTTTTATTGGTCTATGCCTTGAAATAGCAAGTGTTTCGTAGGCCGAATGTAAAGCACTTATAACAGCATCAAGAGTTCGTATTCCAACAAAAATCATATAAATATATGCGACTTTAATAATAAAGGATGCAATAATGGAATATTCAGTTAAACCAAATTCAGCAAAATAGTAGATAATTACGGCAGGTATAAAATGTGCTAAACGTTTAAATACCTTCTCTTGAAAAATTATATCATCAAGATGAGTTTTAGTTTTTTTAACCAAATTGTTAATAATCTTGAAAACTACTTTTCTTGTTATTAAATAAGATAGAAAAGCCAGGATTATTACTAATAAAACTATTATAAATGATTTCGTAGTTGATGCAGATTGTTCTGATAATCCCCAGTTAATAAGTAATTCCTTTAATTTTAATCCAAATGATGAATTCATAGTCTAAGAAATGTTCATTTAAAGATATTGTGTAAATTTAACAAATTATAAAAACTATTGTTATGAGAGCTTTATTATTTTTATCATTGATTGTTATATGTTTTTCATGTACCGAAGAGGCTGGATATGAGCAGTTTTTTGATGATCAATCAATGCGTGTTGATTTTATTTTTTATGGTAATGCCGAAAACGAAGAGATTAAACTTGAGAAAATAACGAAAGAACCTTTTTGGGGAGGATCAAAAACAAGTTTAACCGAAAAACTAAATTATGGAGAGTATAAGTTTGAAATTATTGATCAAAAATCAGAACGTATAATTTACTCACAAAGTTTCTGTACTTTGTTTGAAGAGTGGCAAACTACTTTAGAAGCCGATTCTGTTTACAGAGAATTTTCACAATCAGTATTGTTTCCTTTACCTAAAAATAAAGCAATAATAAAAATTTATAGTAGAGCATGGGAAGGAAATTTTAAAGAGCTTTTTAAGTATGAAATCGATCCTAATGAATATGTTTTAAATACAGAATTAACTCAGCATTCATATACTAAAATTATTGATAATGGTGATCCCGCAACAAAAGTAGATTTGGTGTTTTTGGCCGAAGGGTATACATTGGAAGAAATGGATAAGTTTGAAATTGATGCTCAAAGATTTATTGATTACATGTTTTCTTTTGAACCTTATACTTCACAGAAAGAAAAATTTAATATTTGGTTGGTAAAATCAGCATCTTTAGAATCAGGAACAGATATCCCGGGAGATAGTATATTTAAGAATACAGTGCTTAATAGCAATTTCTATACTTTTGGAAGCGAACGTTATTTAACAACAGAAGATTTTACTGCGGTTAGAGATGCTGCTTCTGTTGTTCCATATGATGATATTTGTATTCTGGTAAATTCGGAGAAATATGGAGGTGGTGGAATATATAATCATTATTGTATTTCAAGTGTCGATCATGCTTTATCAAATGAGGTATTTATTCATGAACTAGGACATTCACTTGGAGGTTTAGGCGACGAATATTATAATTCATCAACAGCATACAATGATTTCTTTAATTTAGGAATAGAGCCATGGCAACCAAACCTTACAACATTAGTAAATTTCGATTTGAAATGGAAATCTTTAATGAATGTTGAAACACCTATACCTACTCCACGAGAAGAACAATACAAAAAAACAATTGGGGTATACGAGGGGGGAGGTTATGTGAATAAAGGAATGTATAGTCCTTATATTGATTGCAGAATGAAAACGAACGAAGCCAAAGGTTTTTGTCCCGTTTGTCAGGATGGTATAGCAAAAGTGATATCGTTAAAATCCAAATAAAAATAAAAACATCCGATGATTTATTATTCAGCGGATGTTTTTTACAATTTGCTTTTATCGAAACTATTCTTTTCGAGTGTGTTTTCTTGCAATAAAATAATAAGTTACTAAGCCAATACCTCCACATAGGAAAATCATTGAAAGATAAGCAACACCTTCTTCCATATGAGTATATTGTGCTAATACTTCTCCTAGCAAGAATCCAATAGCAATACCAATACTGAATATACCATATTTTAAACTCGGTGATACATTTGATTCGCTATTAAATATTGCAGCAGTCTGACCTTTTTCAATTAAGGCAAGTCTTTCTTTTCTTCTTACATATAAATGAAAGATACCGTATACAGCTGCAAAAAATGCTATTCCAATTAAAAATTCAAAATCCATAATAAATTGTTTTAGTTAAACATTGTTTTATTGCTATGACGCCGACTTTTTTAGAGAGGTTACACTTCTGGCTAAAATAAAGTGAAAATCATATTTCTTTAGTTGTCTAACGAACTATTATTATAGTAAATTAATTGGATAGTGTCTGGAGTTTCGAGTTTTTAAGTGACTGTTTTCAGCACGAAAGTAATGCAGAACCTAGCGAAGCTCACGAACACAATTTTATAAATAATAAATTTGTGAGTAATTTGACGTTTTCCGGCAAAGACTAGTAAAATCATAATTAATATAGAAAAGTAATTCAATACTCACATAAATTTATTGTAACTTGACTTTTTACTTTTATCTGTAACCTAATATTATTATTAAGCGTCATAAAGAAAAAACCTAGGGGATTGAAGCAAGATAAATATTATATCGAACGCGTTTTAAAGGGTGATATTAATGCATTTAGCTATTTGGTTGATAATCATAAAGGAATGGTATATACTATTGCTTTAAGGATGTTGAAAAATGCCGAAGATGCAGAAGAATTGGCTCAAGATACTTTTATAAAAGCATTTAAATCATTAGAAAAGTTTAAATTTGAATCGAAATTCTCAACTTGGTTATATCGGATAACCTATAATGGAGCAATTTCAAAATTAAGGAAGAAACAAATCGAGATGTATGATGTTGAAGATGCAGTTTTGCATGAACACGAAGTTGTTTCAGTTTATAATGCGATTAATGAAATAAAAAAAAGCGAACAAAAAAAATACATAAATGAGGTAATCGAGAATTTAAAAGAGGATGATGCATTTATAATAACAATGTATTATTTACAGGAAAATACAATTGAAGAAATCTGTGAAATTACCCAACTAAGTATCTCAAATATAAAAGTAAAATTGCATCGTGCAAGAAAGCGATTTTACGATGAATTAAAAGCAATATTAAAAGACGAAGTAAAAGCTATTCTGTGATATGAACAACAAAAAATTAAATACAGATGAATTTACTAAAGAATTAATTAGTAAAGGAGGGATTCAAGAACCTGACTTAAATTTCACTAAGAATGTTATGAGTCGAATTTTAAAAGATCCTGCTATAAAAGTTAGTTTTATTACTAACGACGATAAAAATAGTAGTATATGGTTAGTTTTAGCAATGAGCATTTTGTTTATAGGTTTTTCTGCTTTTTATTTTATTAAAAATGGGTTTAGTTTTACAAATGTTTCACAAAACTTCCAATCATCAAGCTATTTGCATGCTTTTACCGATTTGTTTTCAAAGTTCTGGAATGAATTAAGTTTATCACCTTATATATTAGTTGCATTAATTGGCGTACTTTTCCTTGTTATTATAGATAAAACTATTGTAAAATATCTTTATTCAATTTAATAGTAGATTAAAAATATTAATTGAATTTTAACTGGTTGGCTATTAGGTATTAACATTTTAAGTGCTTTTTTAATTTTTTAATTATGATCAATTTTTTTAGATTTGATCAAATTATTCACTAGCTCGTTAAATTGAAATCATTAGATAATAAAATAATAGTTGAAGGAATTAGGAGTCAAGATAAAGATATTCTTAAAAAGATATATTCATTTTATTTCCCAACAATTAAAAGACTTGTAATTGATAATAGGGGATGCGAGCAAGATGCTAAGGATGTATTTCAGGAAGGTATTATTATAATTTACAGGAAAATAATGGATGGTAAATTAAACCTCGAATCATCATTCAAGTCATATTTATATTCTGTATGTCGATTTATTTGGATAAAGCAATTTACCACAAATAAAGAAAACTCAGAGAAATTAGATCACTTTCTTGAATATGATGAGATTCCTGATATAGAAGAGGATGAATATAAACAGCATGAACAGTATAAACTATATCAAAAACATTTTAAAAGGCTCGAAAAAGATTGTCAAACTTTAATGAAATTATTCTTAGAAAAAGTACCATTAAAAGATATTGCTAAAAGATTAAATATTGACAGTAACCATTATATAAAACGGAAGAAATTTAAATGTAAAGAACAATTAGTTCGCTATATTAAGAGTGATCCAAATTATATAGAATAGTTATGGATAATAAATTCGATTTGATAGAGAAGTATTTAACAAATGAAATGTCGGTTAAGGAACAAAGAGAATTTGAAGAACTTCTTTTAAATGATCCTGACTTGATGAGAGAGTTTGTTCTTAGAAAAGAGATAGACAATGCTGTAATCGAAGATGACATTCTTAATTTAAGGGATAAATTAGGCGATATTATAAATGAGAAACCAATATTCTCTCTGAAGATTAAAAAACCGTTTATTTACACTTCGGTTGCTGCTGTGGTTGTTTTATTAATAATGATAACCAACATTAATATCCTGCCTGATAAAAAAAAGGAAAATACTGAGCTTTTTCAATCGTATTATTCTCCTTATCCAACAATTATGTGTTTCAGATCTGTTGTAGATAAAACCGAAATTGAAGAAATACTTTATAAGGCTTTTAGTTTTTACGATGAAGGAAAGTATGAACAGGCATCAAGCAGTTTTAGTAAAGTTTTAAATATTGACAGCAGTAATTATATGAGTCAGTTTTATTTAGCAATTTGTGAAATTGAAAAAGATAATTTTAAAAATGCAAATGAATATTTAAACGACTTGATCTTGAAAAAGGATCATGTTTTTCTGGAACAAGCTTATTGGTATTTGGCACTAACAAAATTAAAACAGAATAATTTTCAGGATGCAGAAAGTATTTTAGAAAAAGTTGTTCAAGAAAATATGACTCGAAAAGCAGATGCTGAACTTATACTTAAAAACCTTAATTAGTCTTTCTAAACCTGTAAAATAATAAAATTCCCACGATCATTATAATTCCAAAGATTATTAGATGTTTCTTAAAAGGGAAGAATAGAACATCGTTATTCCCAATTACAACATAGCCCGACCAAAAGTAAGGATGAGATTTTAGTTGATCGGCATTTTTAATAAAATCAATTTTTGATAATTGAAGCGATTTTGATTTAGTTTTTCCTTTCATCAAATACTTGTAAAAGGATGACATTAATTTAACTCCCGATTTATCTTCTACCGACCAAAGTGTCATTACAATTGAAGGACATCCTGCATAAACAAAACCACGAGCAAGACTCATTACACCTTCGCCACGTTGATACTTTCCACTTCCGCTATTACACGAACTTAAAACAGTCATTCTACTGTTTAATTTCATATTATATAATTCGTAGGTATTTAAAAATCCATCTTCAATACTGTCATTGTTTTGTGTAAAGGCCATTTTCGAATACATTGGATTCTCATCATCCACTATAGTGTGCATCGCCAAATGAAGAATGTCATACAATGGAGCAACTTTTTTAAATGTTTTTTCGGTGGCTCTATTGTCCAGATACAGATCGCCACCATTAAGTAATTCTGATATTGCTTGTACTTCTTCTTTTATTCCTTGCAAAGGAAATAATTTTTCTCTGTACGATTGCCTGTAAGAAAATGTATTGGGATAAATTTCATTCACTTTATTGTAAATAGGAGCAAAGGCGCCTAGTTTTTTATCCGTTATTTTATAAATTGGATTTTTCTCGAATAAAAGCGAAGCAGAATAAAAATAGTTAATGCTGTTGTTATATAATAAATAAGGCAGTGCTTTATAATTTATTCGTTTATACTCTGGTTTCTCGGTTATTAATACTTCAAAAGAAAGGTAAGTAAGCTTTTCGGAAGGTATTATTATTAAATCCTTATTTTTTATCTTATCTTCAATAGGTTTAAATAAGCATTTATAAATATAAAATGACGATTCTGTAAATTGATTAAATTCTTTTGCTCCATGATAAGAAAAGTTATTGTTAGACAAAGATTGTAATAAAGTATCCAGGTGATTATGAAAAGCTGAGTCTATTTTTCGGGAGTATATTTCTGAATCCTTTTTGCCAATTACTATTGTAAAGATTTTATTTTCGGTATTGCAAAATTCTATAAGTACTTCGTTTCTTGATAATTCTTTTTGAACTTCCTTAATACTTAAAGTGCTTTTTTTATTTTTTAATGATTGATATTTTTGGAAATTATTTTCAAGATAAACAGATAGTTTTTCAAATTCCTGTTTCTTGTTAAAAAGATATTTATTCCAATATTTCAATTTGTTGTGATCTGGTTTTCCACTCTTATTTTCTTCATAGATAAGTTCTTCGTAGTTCCAAATACTTTTCCTAAGCTGTTTTTCTTTTATAATTAATGAATCGGGAATTCCTCCAATATTTAAAGCATGGTTATTTTTTAGCGATTCGTTTAAAATCGCTGATTTTCCATATTCACTATAATTAAAAGCTTTTTCAAGGTATTTTTGTTCTTTAGTTAATTTATATAATTTAAAACTTGTTTCTAAGGCATTCGAAAAGGTTTCAGATTCATTCGCAGCTAAAAATAATTTACTTTCCTCACTTATATATCCCGACCTGATTAAATCGATGGTTTCAATGGCTTGATCATAGTTTACTAAGCTTAATTTAAGATAGTCTTTGTCATTGTTATGCAAATATAATTCCGATAATGCATAAGCTTTGTTCTTTAGTGCGCTTAATAAACGAGTTTTCGAAAGCACATCATTAATTGTAGGATTTGAACTTATTTTCTTATCATTAAAATTTGGTGATAACGCAATTAATGATTTCTGAAAATAAAATAAAGCACTATCTATCATATTTTCTTTTAAAAAGAATTTTCCTAAATTATTATAGCAATTTGATAAATCGGGGTGTTTATCGCCAATATTATTTTTATAGATATTAATAGTTAATCGGAAGTATTTTAATGCCTCATCATTATTATTATGTTTTGCTAAGAAGATGGCATAATTTAAATAATGTGTTGTAGCATTTGTATTGTTTTCTCCATATAATACTCTTATTATTTCAATAGCTTTTAGGTAATATGTATTGGCTAATTCAGGCTTTTCTAATATTTTATAACAGAATGCTAAGTTTCCCAAAGTTGAATACAAAGAATTATTTTCAGTTTTTAAGTTTAAGCTTTTATTATAATAGCGAATTGCCTCTACATAATCTGCTTTTCTTCGAAATACATTACCAAGATTGTTGTAAGTATATGCAAGTTGGTTTTGAAATTTTATGGAGTCATTTTTAAAAATATCATTTGCTCTTAGTAGAAAATCTAGTGCTTTAGAGTAATCTTGTTGAGCAGAATAAATATTTGCTTTATTGCCATATATAAATGCTGTTAATTGGGTGTTATTTCTTGAGATATAAATTCCTTCTGATTTATCGTAACAGTTAATCGCATCATTGAAATTCCCTAAAAGGATATTAATAACACCCATGCTTAGGTAAGCATTTGCTAAACGTGTACTATCCGTTGGTTGCAAACTCTCTAATAATAAAACAGCTTCTTGGGTGAGTAATAAAGCACTATCTAAAATACCATTTTGTCCATAACTCATCCCTTCACGATATAGAAATACAGCTTTGTCTAAAGTGTTATTGCATTTTAAACTATCTGCATTCATACCGTTACTCAAAGTGATTGAAGTAATAGTTAAAAGGAATAAGAAAAGGAGTCGTCTTAAATACATTGTTTTAAATGCCAAGCTAAGTGTGTTTAAAATTTACTAAAAAAGTGAAAACAAAATTCGTTAATTAAAAAACAGTAAATCAGACAATTGTAAATATATAAAAAATGAAATATAAAAAAAAGTACATAATTAGGGGTCACCTTTTTACAATTTCAGTAATTAATAGGTGAAAGCGCTTAAGTACAAATATAAATTAAAAATAAACGACAAACCATAATACATCAAAAATGAAAACTTTAAAAACCATTTTCGTAATTAATAAAAATAAGAAAACTATAAATAGTTTCTCAGGTAAGCTTGATTTAAATGCTATGATAATGATAAAAGGTGGTGAAGGAGACCCGCAGGATGATAACTATTGGCCACCCCCAGCACCTGCAGCACCAGTAACTCCAGATCCGATCCTTCCCGTTTTAAACAATTTGCCTTCTTAAATAATTAGCAAAATTGTATTGGGATAAGTATAAAAGTGGAAAATACAAATTTGGGATCATCATTTTATAATTTGCAGAATTAATAGCTCTTAGGACATTATAATAATTTGCAAATAAAATATAAACCCAAAAAGAATAATTATGATATCATAAAAAATATTTTTGGAATTAAGAAACTAAAAAAATATCAATAGTTACTCAGGTAATCTTGAAAATAAGCTTTGATAATAAGAATGGCGGTTATGTTCAGTAGAGAACAAATTGTGGTCGCCAAAAGACAGGAATCTATATTAAGCCCTTCCTTTCAAAACAATTATACGTTCTTAAATTAATGATCAAGTCAATTCTAAGTTGACTTGGTCATTTTAACAAAACCTTAAAAAAAATGCAAAACGATATAGAAAAAATTGAAAAATATATCGATGGTGAGTTGGGAAATGAGGATTTATTCAACTTTAAAAACTTACTTTCAAACAATCCCGATATAAAGCGTGACTATAACTTGGGTTTAGAAATTAATAAATCAATCCTCGAAGAGGATGTTATGGCGCTTCGCGAAACACTGGATTGTTTGTATAAAGATAATTTTTTTGTAAAAAGAACTTCATCTGTATTTACACGAACAAGATTCTTGTATTCAGTAGCAGCTTCAATAGCTTTATTAATTGCAACCGGAGGATTGGTACAAAGGCTTAATAATCCTATTACAGATAATCAAGCCATTTACGAAAAATATTATTCACCTTACGAAGTAAGTGTTTCATATCGTTCTGGTAATACAGAAATTGACAGGTTGTTATTTAATGCTTTTGAACGTTACGAAGAAAAAAATTATGAGCAAGCTTTAGTATTTTTTGAAGAGGTATTGCAGTCTAGAGAAGAAGATATGGCAACCAATTTATATTCCGGTATTACTTATATGGAAGAAGAAAAGTATCAAAAAGCAAGAACATCTTTCAATAAAATTATTTTAAATAACAATAACATGTTCATAGAGCAAGCCAAATGGTACTTGGCATTATGTTATTTGAGAACAGAAAAAAATGATGATGCTCAGCTTATATTATCCGAGATTATAAAAGAAGAGAGCTATTATAAAGAAATGGCAGTTTGGGTTTTAAAAGATCTCAAAAATTAATTCTCATTCGCAATATCCTATGAGAAATAGTATAAAATCAAAAAATAATTATACTGTGAATGAGGGATCAAAAGAACAGAATAACGAAAAATTCAGTTTGTTATCTCATATTTCACATGGCATTAGAACTCCGCTAAATTCAATTATGGGGTTTTCTAAATTGTTAAACTCAAAAAGAATGAACGATTCTAATCAAAAAGAATACGTTAAAGGCATTTTAAATGGGAGTAATTTGTTATTTCAATTTGTCCAAAATATCATGGATTTATCACAATTTGAGGAAAATAACTATTCTTTAAGAATTAAAAAATATGATATAAATCAAATTTTATGGGATTTTACAGAAGATCTTTATTTTACTAAAAATGAGAATTCGGAAGAAGATATTAATTTGATGCTTGTATGGGAAAACAAAGTAAAGGACTTAAAAGTTGAAACTGATGCTGAATTATTAAAAAAAGTATTGCAACGCTTATATAATATGGTTGTTGCAAGATTTCCCAATACTGACCTTGAAATAGGTTATCGATTAACGAATGAAGATACTTTAGTTATTTTTATTCGACCCTCAAATATGCATTTAAAATCTACAGATATTTTAAATAGAGATAAGTTTTTTACCATTGATGAAAGCGAATCTTTCGATTATTTTAACCGAAAAGTCCTTGTAAGCTCTGTATCAATGTTGGGCGGCGAATTGAAAATTAATTCAGAAAATAAAGAGTTTACTGTGGAAATTCCAGTAAAGAATTAATAAAATAACAAGTGTAATAAAATTAAACATACGTATTTAAAGGAGCTCAGGTGTGGCTAATAAAGCTTATATAAAGTATTAATAAATATTCAATTCTGTACAATCAGTTAAGCATCTGATTTAAATAAAATGCTTAAAGTCAATAATTTAGGTTTTTTAAAATAGTTTAAGCTTTGAGCCGGCTCCAATTTTTATAATTTGGAGTCGGCTGTATTTATTAATCTTAAAAAGAATGAAGAGAAAAATATTAATTTCAAGCAATAACGAAAGTGGAAAAAATGCTTTAGAAGTAAAAGAATTTCGTGAAATTATATATATGAAATCTTTTGAAGGTAAAACAAAAACTTATTGCTGCGAAGGCAAAGAAAATTTAATTAAAAAAAGTTTAAGCCAAATAGAAGAAAAACTCCCAAAAGAAAAATTCTTTAAAATTCATAAATCAATTATTATTAATATTGATTATATAAAAGGAATTAATGCTAATGCACAAAGAACCGTGACACTTCAAGACGGTATTGAGTTACAAGTAGCGCAGCGAAAATACAAAGACTTCATGGAGTTTTTAAAGACTAACTTCGAAATTTGGCTATAAATAATATCTTTACGTTAGATTCTAAATTAATGAAACTAGAAACTAAGGAATAATAGTGAAAAGAAAGTATCCGCTTGAAACGATTCAGGGTTGGATTCACTGGATCTGCCAGATGGTAATCAGGCTTGTCGAAATGAAATCAAAAGATATCTTGGATTAAATTTCACGCCACACAGGGCGAAATTAATTAAAAATCATTTGTTAATACCTCATTCGCTTTCTGCGAAGTAATTTTTTTAATAAATCTCTATATTGTCTTTGCTAACTAATTGGTGAATAAGTGCATCCTTATATTGGATATATTTCTAAATTTAGATTTGTTCAATAAAAAGTTTAATTAGTTAGTCAAAAAATACGATACGAAAATTTGTAAATACGATACGGAATTCGTGAAAAATAATACGAAAGCACAATTTTACCTTTTTTCCTACCACTTAGCATTTTGTAGTGATGTTATTTGTTTGTAATTTTAAGTTATAATATTGAACAAAAAGGCGGAAGCTGAAAAGCCTTAAATAGAGTAGGTAAATTTATAATATTTAATATTATGAAAAAGAAAAAGTTATTTATTAAGAAAACTGTTATTGCTAAGTTAGATTCGAACCGTTTAAAAGATATTAAAGGGGGAATTTGGGAAACACAACCAGATCATTTTCCTTGTATTACAATCACATGTTAATAATTTATTAATCATAGGAGTTGAATTTCAATTCCTATGTCTTTTTTTATTGTTGGCATAAACTGGAAAGTCTTAAAAAGAGTAGGTAGCATTTATTAAGACTTATAATGAAAAAGAAAAGTATTAAAAAAAAATTAATTTTGAACAAAGAAAATATTACAAATTTGAATATGAGTAACGTGAATGGAGGTGGAGCAGGTAGAACTTATCATTATTATTGTGATACAGAGATGGATTGTATTTCTGTTATTAATTGTAATAGATTAAAAGACTATACGTGTATAACATGCTAGTTTTAGAGTGAATGATATACTTTCTATTAGCAGCGATTTATTCGCCGCTATATTTTAATGGAAATTTAGACTCAAATTGATAATTTTCATTCCTGAATTTAAATAATATTTTCATTTAATTTATGGTAAATGTACTGGAGGCAAACAATTAATAATTCGAATATTCAAAAATATTCTGAAAAACTTAAAGAAATAGCTAAAATATTGCAAAACGAATGTCCTGATCTGGAAGATAATATTGGTGTAATGGGAGGGAAAGTTGGAATTGTAACATTCCTTTTTTATTATGCGAAACTATTTGATAAACAAGATCCGTACGACTATGCTTTGGAATTATTAATATCAGTTTTTGATGAAATCGATAAAGGTTTTAATTACCATACTCATGCAGGTGGACTTGCAGGAATTGGAACAGTAATAGAACTATTGACACAAGAAGAATTGATTGAAGCTGATACCGATGAGGTGCTAAGTGGGTTCGATGATTTTCTTTATAAAGTTATGATTAACGAATTAAAAAATTCTAATTATGATTTTTTACACGGAGCTGTAGGAATAGGCTTTTATTTCCTAAAAAGAAAATCCAATAAAGATAGCCATAAATTCTTAAATAATTTTGTTAATGAACTGGACAGTATTGCACATAAAGATGAACAAGGGATAAAATGGTTGTCTGTTTTAAATCGAGAAGAAAATTCTCAAGGGTATAACCTAAGCCTTTCGCATGGTATTTCAAGTATAATTGTTTTTTTAAGTAAATTATATTCTGAAGGAATAGCTAAAGAAAAAGTATTAGGTTTATTATCCGGAGCTGTAAAATATTTGTTAAGCCAACAGTTGGATATTACGAAATTTAAATCAAATTTCCCTTCCTGGGTATGTAAAGATGAACCTTCAACACATAGTAGGTTATCATGGTGTTATGGTGATCTTGGTATAGGAATGGCATTATGGCAAGCCGGAAATAATACGAATAACGAAACATGGAAGGAAAAAGCAATTGAAATATTACTTCATTCTACAAAAAGGAGAGATTTAAAAGAAGATTCAGTTCTTGACGCTGGTTTATGTCATGGTAGTGCGGGTATTGCTCATATATTTAATCGAATGTATATAAATACAGGACTCATGGAATTTAAAAACACTGCTGACTATTGGTTTTCAGAAACCTTAAAAATGGCAAAATTTGATGATGGCTTGGCAGGATATAAAGTGTGGAGGAGTTCCGAAATGGGCGGATTGCAAAATCAATTTGGCTTTCTAGAAGGTATAGCAGGAATTGGACTAACATTAATTAGCGCAACATCTGATATCGAACCTAAATGGGATGAATGCCTTTTATTATCTTAATTTGATTGTTAATAATTATATTGATAAAAATAATCAATTAACTACAAGCGAAAATAGTTATATCTGATATAGAGATATTTAAAAGTTCTATGAATATTAACTTTTAATATGAGATGAAATATTCATATATTCATATTATTGTTTTATTTGTTTATCTTCAGCCTATAATTACAAAACAAAGGGGGGGAAGCAGAAAAGCCTTAAACAGAGCAGCTTGTGTTTAATAAAACTTATTATGAAAAAGAAAAGCTTAAACAAAAAAATAGTATTTAACAAAGAAACTATTTCTAATTTAAACAATGAAAAATTACAATCAGTAAAAGGTGGACAGATTGAAACCTTTGGTTGTCAAATATCTTTTGATTTTGGAGTTTGTATTAGTATTAACGTTGCATGCACAACTCAAGAGCCATAATTAATCTAATGCTCTTTTTAAATTATAATAAAGTTGAGGTTGTTTAAAAATCATTATGATGTTATTCTCTCTAAAAATTAGTTTTTTAATTGAATTGATTAAGAGATTTGCAATCAAATAGAGGATGTGAAAATTTCTTTATGGACAGCTTCGACTAAATGTTTAATCGTATTTGCTAAATTTCTTGTTCAGTTATCAGAATGGTTGTCAGTAAAGTAAACTTTGTTATTAATGTTTATTGTTTAAGAAGAATTAATGTTAAAAAGTTGAGCTGTTATATGATTAATGAGGAATAAATATAGCGCATAAAAATATAAAGAATTAATTGAGTTTATTAAAGTTGGAAATGCCTGTTAATAAATAAATATTCATAATTCCAAGGTTAAAATAATCTCGGAGTTCTTGTTTTAATTAACAATGCCTGTTTAAAATTATTCGTCAAAAATATCGAACGAAAATTTCAACATTTTTTTTGTGAAAATTAACTTTTTAAGGTATTGTTTTTCTCTTGACATTTCATTTAAATATAAATATTCGAGCGCAATGGCGGATGCCGAAAAGCCTTAAATAAAGTAGGGAGCATATAATAAAACTTATTATGAAAAAGAAAAGTATTATTAAAAAATTAGTATTGAAGAAAGGAATTATTTCAAATTTGAATATGAGTAAATTGAATGGGGGTGGAGCAGGTAGAACTTATGATTATTATTGTGATACAGAGATGGATTGTATTTCTGTTATTAATTGTAATACATTAAAAGACTATACGTGTTTAACATGCTAGTTTTAGAGTGGATGATATACTTTCTATTAGCAGCGATTTATTCGCCGCTATATTTTAATGGAAATTTAGACTTAAATTAGTAATTTTCATTCCTGAATATAAATAATATTTTCATTTAATTTATGGTAAATGTACTGGAGGCAAACAATTAATAATTCGAATATTCAAAAATATTCAGAAAAAATTAAAGAAATCGCTACTGTAATTCTGGATATAAAAAATTTACCAGTTGATAATGGTATTATGGGAGGGAAAGTTGGAATTGCAACATTCCTTTTTTATTATGCGAAACTATATGATAAACAAGATCCGTACGACTATGCTTTAGAATTATTAATATCAGTATTTGATGACATCAATAATGGTTTTAATTACCATACTCAAGCAGGAGGACTTGCAGGAATTGGAACAGCAATAGAGTTCTTAACACAAGAAGAATTAATTGAAGCTGATACCGATGAGATGCTAGGTGGATTAGATGATTTTCTTTACAAAAAAATGATCCATGAATTAAAAAATTCAAATTATGATTTTTTGCACGGAGCTGTTGGAATAGGCTTGTATTTCCTAAAAAGAAAATCCAATAAAAAAAGCCATGAATTTTTAAAGAATTTTGTAAATGAACTTGACAGTATTGCATATAAAGATGAACAAGGAATTAGATGGTTATCTGTTTTAAACCGAGAAGAAAATTCTCAAGGGTATAACCTAGGCCTTTCGCATGGTATTGCAAGTATAATTGTTTTTTTAAGTAAATTATATTCTGAAGGAATAGCTAAAGAAAAGGTATTAGGTTTATTATCTGGTGCTGTAAAATATTTGTTAAACCAACAGTTAGATATTACGAAATTCAAATCAAATTTTCCTTCCTGGGTATGTAAAGATGAACCTTCAACACATAGTAGGTTAGCATGGTGTTATGGTGATCTTGGTATTGGAATAGCATTGTGGCAAGCTGGAAATAATACAAATAACGAAACGTGGAAGGAAAAAGCAATTGAAATATTACTTCATTCTACAAAAAGAAGGGATTTAAAAGAAGATTCAATTGTTGATGCCGGCTTATGTCATGGTAGTGAAGGGATTGCTCATATTTATAATCGAATGTATATTTATACTAATAGAAATGAATTTAAAGATGCAGCAATATACTGGTTTGAACAAACTCTGCAAATGGCAAAATATGAGGATGGATTAGCAGGATATAAAGTATGGCGTACACCAGAATATGGTGGATTACAAAACGAATATGGCTTTTTAGAAGGTATTGCAGGTATAGGTTTATCATTAATTAGTGCAATTTCTGATATTGACCCAAAATGGGATGAATGTCTTTTACTTTCTTAATAAAAGGATTAATCATACATTTATGGGTAAATTATACGTGTATTAATTAGTTGAAAAATAAACTTTAAATGAACGAGAATAAAACCTACTATAAAAGTTTTGATAATTTTATAATTCGCACACCAATCCTTTCATTAAATTATATTCAGTCCGTTTTTAGTAATAAAGATACTACGGTAGAAACTATTCAGGAAATTTGTAAGGATCCTATTGTTAATGAGGCTTTTTATTTAGCCTCACCAGATTTACATAAGCAGTTAATAAAATGGTTAAATAAGGAACTTACAGATCAAAAAGAAACAGAAAATCTGAAATTTACCATTACAAAATACTTAATGCGTATGGGGAGCCGCTGTACTCCTTTTGGTTTATTTGCAGGTTACAGTCTAGGCAAAATTGGTGAAC
>WTBR01000134.1 GCA_013138975.1 Bacteroidales bacterium | reverse complement strand
ATTACCATTGGCATATTATAGGATATGCTTTGAAAATCCATTTGCTGAATAAAATACAGGCGTTTTTGTGCTGATGAAAGTGTATGGTACTCTTTTTTCTCTGCCAAGTTTATAGATGAATAGCTAATTTTTGAAACTTTAGATATACATACTGCCATCTTTTTTATGGTCTGCTGCTGAAAGACTTCATTTAATGGAAGTTTTACACTAAGTTCTTTGTGTATTTTTGATACCAGTATGGTTGCCTTTAGGGAATGTCCTCCAATAGCAAAAAAACTCGTTGTTGTGCTAATCTCTTCTTTTGGCACTTTTAATACCTCTGACCATATTTCAAGCAAGCTTTCTTCTATTTTTGTTGATGGTGCTATATAATCGTCTCCTGCTTTTATTTCCGGTGCCGGCAGAGCTTTGCGGTTTACTTTTCCATTGCTTGTTAGTGGAAGTTCGTTTAATTGAACAAAATAAGAAGGAACCATATAATCTGGAAGTTGTGCTGACATATAGGTTCTTAACTCTTCGTGATTGAGTTCTTCTTTACTAAGAATATATGCGCATAGGTACTTATCTTCGTTTTCTTCTCTAGCTAATACAAGGCATTCGTTTATTCTTTCATGTTTTAGCAGTGTATTCTCTATCTCGCCCAATTCTATCCTAAATCCCCGGATCTTTACTTGATGATCAAGACGACCTGAAAATTCTATATTACCATCGGGTAGCCAACGTGCTAAATCGCCTGTGCGATATAAGCGTTCTCCTTCGTTGAAAGGATGGTCTATAAACTTTTCTGAGCTTAATGTTGGATTGCCCATGTATCCCCTTGCTAATCCAATTCCACTAATACATAACTCTCCTGGTATACCTATTGGTTGCAACTTATTTCTATTATCTAATATAAATATCGAATAGTTTGAAATTGGTTTTCCAATCGACACTGTTTCTAAAGTCTCGGGAATAACTTTGTAATGGCTCGTATAAACTGTAGCTTCTGTTGGCCCATATAAATTCGCTATATGTATATCCAGATTAAGCTTATTGAATTCTTGTAGGTGATCTTGATATAGTGCCTCTCCTGCTATTAATAAAAATTTTAATGATTTTAAACGTACTTGGTCAATTACCGTTAAAGATTGTGAGAAACTTTTTAATGCTGTAGGTACAAAATTAATATGCGTTATTTTATGTTTTAATATAGCATCAATTATCTTGGATGAATCTTTCTCTTGGTCTTTTCCCAAAATTGATAAGCTTCCTCCACCCAAAATCCATCCGAATATTTCACTTATTGAAACATCAAAACAGTAAGATGTTTTTAATAAGTATGAATCCTTTATGGTAATTGGATATTGATCTTGTAAAAAGTATAACAGATTTGTAAGGGAACGATGTTCTACCTGAACTCCTTTGGGATTCCCGGTTGATCCTGAAGTATATATTATATAAGATAAATCACCTGATACTATTTTTGGTTTATATTCCGATACTTTATTATTACTGAAATCAATATCTTCAAAAAATATAAAGGGGATTGGATATTCTTTATTATTATGATTATAGATTCTTTCTGATAGTACTAACTTTGATTCACTGCTATCTATAATATATTTTATCCGATTTTCAGGAAATGTAGGATCTATGGGAACATATACTCCTCCTGCCTTGAGAATACCAAATATTCCTATAAGCATCTCTAAGGAGCGTTCTAAAATCAATCCAACTTTGTCTCCTGAAACTATTCCGTTATATGCCAGAGAACTTGCTAATTGTTCTGATCTCTTATTTAATTCTTCATATGTAAGTTGTTCATCTCCGCATATTATAGCTATATTATCAGGAATCTTATTGACTTGCTCCTCAAATAACTGATGAATAGTTTTATCTTTTGGATAATCTGCTTTTGTATTGTTAAACTCGTATAATAACTGATGCTTCTCTTCTTTGCTTAAAATATCTATTGCAGAGATTTTAAGCTCCGAATTTCTTGCTATTTGACTTACTATCTTTTTAAAATATACTATAAATCTATCTATTGTCTCTTTTTTAAATAATCTTGTACAGTATTCTAAATTTAAAAATATACTATTATCAAATTCAATTGCTGTTAAATTTAAATCGAATTTTGATATTCCCTTTTTATGACTATTATCAACATCCACATTTACTGAGCTTTTATACTCAGCTTGATTCAACAAATTAAACATTACATCGAAAATAGGATTACGACTGGTATCTCGGTCTACTGATATCTTGTCTACTAAATCTTCGAACTGGTAATTTTGATTTTCGTATGCTCCAAGTACGGTTTGCTTTAGGTTTGATACAAATTCTTGTATTGTTTCTTCTCCTCGTACTTCATTACGTATGGAGAGTGTATTAACAAAAATACCCACAATATTCTCCAGGTCTGCATGATTCCTTCCGGCTATTGGTGTTCCTACTACTATGTCTTCTTGTCTGCTTAGCTTTGATAGAAGTATGCTAAATACAGATAATAATGACATATACAATGTAAGGTCATTTTCTTTGGTGAGAAATCTTATCCCTTCGGTCTCTTCTTTACTTAATACAAATCTCACCCTTGCTCCTTCGTGATTTTGCATTAAAGGTCGAACATAATCTATTGGAAGATTCAATATCGGTATCTCTTCTTCAAATTTATTAAGCCAATATTGTTCCTGATTTTTTATAAACTCTTGCTGCTCGCTACTATATTGCCACTGGCTATAATCCTTATATTGTAATGGTAATGGTGCTAATTCTTCTCCAGAAAGCATTGCCTGAAATTCTTGTTCCAAAATTACATGCGAGGTTCCATCACTTATTATATGGTGCATATCAATCATCAACAAGCTATCTTCTCCTTTTATATCTACTATAGCTGCTCGTAAAAAGGGTGGTTGGGATAAATCAAAGGGCTTTATGAAGTTAATTCGTGTATTTTCAAGTTCTGTATTTTCTATACTTAGTTCTCCAAGTTCAAACTCAACATGCTTGCTTATTAGCTGAACAGGAACTTGATCAACTATATTTATACTTGTACGGAAACTCTCATGACGATTTATTAGTTGTTTGAATACTTCTTCTATTTTTGATTTATCAGCCTCTTTTCCCAATGGAATTAAATTTGACATATTATAGACTGTTGATGTCAAATCAAACTGTTGCAGCAAATATAAGCGCTTCTGTGCCGAAGATACCGGGTAATTTGATTGTTCCTTTGCTTTTGGTATGGATACAAAATCTTTCTTTGTACTTGTTTCGATTTGACTTGCCTGGGATTTTATTGTTGAATGTAAAAAGACATCTCGAAGTGGAAATTCAACTCCTATTTCTTTGAATATTTTTCCTGTTAATATTGTAGCCTTTAAAGAGTGGCCTCCGATAGAAAAAAAGTTAACGTTTGTGCTTATCTCTTCATTTTCAATATTTAATACTTCTGACCATATTTTTACAAGTTTTTCTTCTATTTCTGTTGATGGTGCTACATAATCGTCTCCTGCTTTTATTTGCGGTGATGGCAGTGCTTTGCGATTTATTTTTCCATTTGGATTTAGTGGTAGACTCTCCAATCCTACAATATAAGAAGGAATCATGTATTCCGGAAGTTGTACTAACAAATAAGCTCTTAACTCTTCTTGGCTGAATCCTTCTTTACTAACTATATATGCGCATAGGTACTTATCTCCATTTTCTTCCCTGGCAAGAACTACACTCTCTTTTATGTTTTCATGTTTTAATAAAATACTCTCTATCTCGCCTAATTCTATCCTAAAACCACGGATCTTTACCTGGTGATCAATACGTCCCAGAAATTCGATATTCCCATCGGGTAAGCATCTTGCCAAATCTCCTGTACAATATAGTCTTTCTCCTTCTTTGAATGGATGTGAAATGAACTTCTCTTTGGTTAATGATTCATTATTTAAATATCCTGGTGATATTCCTTCTCCTGAGATACAAAGTTCACCTTTTACTCCGATAGGCTGCAATTGATCATATGAACCCGATAAAATATAAGATTGTGTATTTTGTTTGGGCTTTCCTAAGCTTACATTCCTTTCTGAACACTTCTCGGCTAATACAACGATAGTGCCTTCAGTTGGACCATAATGATTATGCAATTCGTATCCCAGATTTATTATTTTGTCTTTTAACTGATTACTTAGTTTTTCGCCTCCTGATATGATTCGCTGTAAGAACGGTAATCGTTGCCTGTTCGAAATCAACTCTTCTAATATCGCCGGTACTGAATTTATTATTGTTATTTTATGAGTTCCAAGATATGAATACAATGAACTTAAATCTAATAGTTCATTTTCTTCAATTATATAAAGTGAAGCTCCTCCTGTTAAGGTTCCAAAAATTTGGTTTACACTGGCATCAAATGAGTAATTACTTAGTTGTAATAATCTTTCTCCGGGGCTAAGTCTATACCTCTGTGCATACCAACTGATCGTATTTACTACTCCATCGTGCCGGATCATAACTCCTTTGGGCTTCCCTGTAGTTCCTGAGGTATAAATTAAATATGCTAATTCTTCTGATGTGCCTATTAGTCTTATATTATCATTACCCTTAGGTAATATGGTAAAATCATCAGCATAAACTATTTCTCCATCGTAATCTAAATCTCCTAATAAACTGTTCTTTGTTAATAATAATCTGGATTTATTATCTTCTAATATATACTTTTTACGTTCTACGGGGTTATTGATATCAATCGGACAATAAACTCCTCCTGCTTTAAGTACTGATAAGATCCCTACAATCATTTCTATCGAACGATCCAGCATTATACTCACTATATTGCCTGGCTTTAATCCTTTAGATACTAAAAAGTGACTTAATTGATTGGATCTTTGATTTAACTCCTGATAAGTCAATTCTGTATTATTATATACCAAAGCTATACCTTCGGGAGTACGTAACACCTGCTCTTTAAACAATTGATGTATTGTTTTATCTTCTGGATAATCTGCCTTTGTATTGTTAAACTCATACAATAACTGATGTCTCTCTTCTTCTGTTAGAATATCAATTGCAGAAATTTTAATCTCTGGTTTTCTTGCTAACTGAACTACTATCTGTTTAAAATATTCTATAAATCTATTTATTGTTTCGGCTTTAAAGAGCTGTGTGCAATATTCAAATCTTAACATCAATTGTTCTCCATAATCAAGACTTGTCAATGTCAAATCAAACTTCGACATCCCTGTTTTATGTACCTGCTCCTGATTATTAAATCCGGATATATCTTCCCTATATTCTGCCTGGTTCAATAAATTAAACATCACATCGAAAATAGGATTACGGCTTGCATCTCGCTCTACTGATACTTTGTTTACTAAATCTTCGAACTGGTAATTCTGATTTTCGTAAGCTCCAAGTACTGTTTGCTTTAGGTCTGATACAAACTCTTGTATTGTTTCCTCTCCTTTTACTTCATTACGTATGGAGAGTGTATTAACAAAAATACCCACAATATTCTCCAGGTCTGCATGATTTCTTCCGGCTATTGGTGTTCCCACAATTACATCATCTTGCCCACTTAGCTTCGATAGAAGAATACTAAATACAGATAACAAGGACATATACAAAGTAAGATCATTTTCTTTGGTGAATAATTTTATCCCTTCGGTCTCTTCTTTGCTCAGTATAAAATTTACTGCTGCTCCTTCGTGACTTTGTATTAAAGGTCGAACATAATCGCTTGGAAGATTCAGTACAGGAATCTCTCCTTCAAATTTAGTAATCCAATATTCTTCCTGATCTTTTACACGTTCTTGCTGTTCTTTACTATTTTGCCACTGACTATAATCCTTGTATTGTAAGGGTAATGGAGATAATTCTTCTCCTGACAGCAAAGCTTGAAATTCTTTCTGTAAAATTGTATGTGAAGTTCCATCACTTATTATATGATGCATATCAATTAACAAGTTGTCTTCTCCTTTTATATCTACAATAGCTACACGTAATAAGGGTGCTTGGGATAAATCAAAGGGCTTTATGAATTTATTTCGTGTGTTTTCAATTTCTGTATTTTCTATACTTAGTTCTTCAAGCTCAAACTCAACTTTCTTACTTATAAGCTGAACCGGCTCACCATCAGTAATAATAAAACTTGTACGAAAATTCTCGTGACGATTTATTAATTGTTTGAATACATCTTCTATTTTTGATTTATCTACCTTTTTTCCCAATGGAATTAATTTTGGCATATTATAGGCTGTTGATGTCAAATCAAACTGTTGCAATAAATACAATCGCTTTTGTGCTGAGGATAATGGGTAATTTGGTTGTTCTTTTGCTTTTGGTATGGATACAAACTCTTTCTTTGTACTTATCTTTATTTGAATGGCTTGTGCCTTGATGCTTGTATGTACAAATATATCTTTTAATGGAATTTCGACATTAGTTGCTTTATGTATCTTACTCATCAATACTAAAGCTCTAAATGAATTCCCTCCTATATCTAAGAAATTAGAATTTACACTTATGTATTCCTTTTCGGTATTTAATACTTCCGACCATATTCCAAGCAAGTTTTCTTCTATTTCATTGGATGGTGCTGCATAATTATCTCCTACTTGTACTTCCGGCGATGGTAATGCTTTGCGATCTATTTTCCCTGTCAATGTATAAGGAAACTCTTCTAATTGTATATAATACATTGGTACCATATAGGAAGGCACTTGTAATTCGATGTATTTTTTTAGTTCCTCTTTTTCAATATGAGCCTCATCATTCGGTACATAATAAGATACTAATTCTCCATCTCCTTCGGCTTGTTTAAAATATTTAACGATACTTTTCGAAATGCCCGGGAAACGATCTAACAGTCCTTCTACTTCTCCCAATTCTACCCTATTACCGCGTATCTTTATTTGAAAATCTTTTCTCCCAATATATTCAATGCTGTTATCTGCAAGATGTCTCCCTAAATCACCGGTCTTTAAAATACATACTTTATTTTCTTCTTTTACAAAGGATTCATGTGTTTTTTCAGGGGAGTTTAGGTAAGCTAATGCCAGATGTTTACTTTTTATAATTATTTCTCCTTCTTCGTAAGGTAAGGCTAAGCTCTTATCCGGTTTCTCTAAGTAGACTTCGGTATCTGTTACTCCAAAACCTACCGGTACAGATTCTCTACTTATTTCACTCGATTTATTTAATATATTCTGAAGAGTAAGGGTTGATTCGGTGGATCCTAATCCATTTATAAAAATACATTCCTCGTTAAAATGCTTTTTATATTCATTAAAATCTTTCTTATAAACGGCTTCTCCTCCTAATACAACTATTCTTACTTTATCTAAACATTCTTCTGTTTCTAAATTCGATACTAAATACCTGTAAACTGTTGGTGTAACATGGTAAATGCTTATTCCTTCTTCTAGCATCCAATTCTGAATTCTGCTGTTTTCTCCTTCTTGTTTTATATCGTATACATGAACGGAAGCGCCATTCAATAATGCTCCATAAATATCCTGTACTGCTGAATCAAACCCATATGAAGAGAATAATGATAGCTTATCGTCATTATTTATATGCAGGTTATTTGTATAAGTTCTTAAAAAATGCAAAACATTTCTATGGTTCTGTATTACTCCTTTGGGTTTACCTGTTGATCCTGAGGTATACAGCACGTAAGCCAAGGTATCCGGTAAAATATTAATGTTTGGTGAACTTGTAGATAAATCCTTACAATCACTTGTTATATTTATTATTCTTATTTCTCTTCCTAATTCTTTCTGTAATCCTATTGCTAGTTGCTTATTTTTTTCGTTGGTTAATATAGTTCTTGCTCCGGAATCTTTTAGTATGAATTTCAATCGGTTTATTGGATATGTAACATCCAATGGTATATAATAATTACCTGATTTCAGTACACCTAGCATAGACTTAATCATGCCTGTGCCTTGTTCAAATAATAAAGCTACGCCTTCATTATTAGTACTCTTTCCTGATATTATTGTATTTGCTATTTGATTACTTTCCCGATCTAAGTCTAAATATGAATAAGTTTCATCCTTATATACAATTGCCGTTTTTTCTCCATATTCTGCAACTTGCGATTCAAATCTTGTTATGATGCTTGTTTCAATCTCTTTCTCAAATTCCAAATAACGATTCGATAGGCTTATTTTATTTGTTTCTTGTTGAGGTATTTCTTTTTTTACTTCACGTATTTTAAGATTCTCTAAATTATCTGCTCCTTTGACTATGCTCTCTAGCAAACCATTATAACGAGAAGCTATATATTCTATGGTTTCCGGCTTAAATAATGAATTATTATATATCCAATTTATACTTAATCCATTTTCATATTCGTTTACATATAACTCTATATCGAATTTTGCTCTGCCGATATTTGCTCTATGATTATGAGAATCGTTACCTGAGAAAGATTCGGTATTTTCTGTAAAGTTGAGCATATTAAATGCTACTGGTACTTCCGGATATTTTATCCCTTTCTCTTCCAGAATTTCTTCATAGTAAAAATCTTGAAATCCATGAATATCCATAAACCCGGTATGATTGTCAGCAATCAACTCCAGGATATTCTTTTTAGAGTTTAAATTATTTTTTATTAATACCGAATTTGCAAAACAGCCAACAAGTTCTTGTACTTGGTTAATAGTTCTACCAGAGTTTATTACGGAACAATATACGTCCTCTTTTCCGGTTAAATATGACAGTAATATATTAAATACGGAATACACAACTGTAAACAGACTGGTGCTTTGTTTATTGGCTAAATCCCGTAAGGGTAATAATGTCGAATCATTAATATAAAACTGATATTCACTGCTATAATTATTTCCTGTTTTTATATTAAAATCGTATGGTAGTTTTATTTCCGGAAAACCATCTCCTATATTCTCCCTCCAAAAGTTTCTAACTTTTTTATCGTATTCTATATTCTTTAGTAATTGATCCTGCCAAACTGCGTAATCTTTAAATTGTAAACTTAATGCTGGTAATACTTCTCCTGAATACAAAGCCTGAAACTCTTTCTCTAATATGGTTTGCGATACTCCATCACTTATAATGTGATGAATATCTATCATTAACAAACTTCTTTCCCCCCTTATTTCAACTATAGCTACTCGCAATAATGGAGCCCTCGACAAATCAAAAGGCTTCACAAATCTATTGTGCATTTCATTTTCCTCTGATTTATCTATGGAATACTTTTCAATCTTAAATCCAACCTCCTTATTGATTATCTGAACAGGATTTTCTCTTTCCAATTCAAAACTTGTTCGAAAACTATCATGACGTATTATCAACTCCTGAAAGACTTCCTCTATTTTTGATTGATCTACCTCTTTTCCCAATGGAATTATACCTGGCATATTATAGGCTGTTGATGTTAAATCAAACTGCTGCAACAAATACATTCGCTTTTGTGCCGGTGATAATGGGTAATTTGATTGTTCCTTTGCTTTTGGTATGGATACAAACTCTTTCTTTGTACTTATTACTATCTGACTTGCCTGAGATTTTATAGTTGGATGTACAAATACTTCTCGTAATGGAAATTCAACTCCTATTTCCTTGTATATTTTTCCCGTTAAAATAGTAGCCTTTAAAGAATGTCCTCCTATGGAGAAGAAATTAGCATTTACACTTATATCTTCTTTTTCTATATTTAAGACCTCAGACCAGATTTCAAGCAACTTTGCTTCTATTTCTGTGGATGGTGCTACATAATCGTCTCCTGCTTTTATTTCCGGTAATGGCAGAACTTTGCGATTTACCTTTCCATTTGCATTTAGTGGCAAACTTTCCAGTTCAACAAAATAAGAAGGTACCATATATTCCGGAAGTTGTTCCGATATATAAGCTCTTAGCTCTTCATCGCTAAATCCCTCTTTACACACCACATATGCGCATAGGTATATGTCATTGTTTTTTTCAATAGCTAATACTACACTCTGTTTTATGTTGTCGTGTTTTAATAAGGTACTCTCTATCTCGCCTAATTCTATCCTAAATCCACGGATTTTTACCTGCTGGTCAATCCTTCCTAAAAACTCTATATTCCCATCGGGTAAGCAACGAGCTAAATCGCCTGTTTTGTATAAACGTTCTCCTTCTTTATATGGATTTTCTATAAACTTTTCTCGGGTGAGTTCCTGATTGTTTAAGTATTCCCTTGCCAGTCCATCTCCTCCTACTAACAATTCCCCTGGAACTCCTACTGCTTGTAATCTATTGCTTTTGTCGAATATATAGGCCGTTGAATTACTTATTGGTTTGCCTATCGGGATATTACTTTCATATTGCTTTTCAATTTTTAATGTGGTTGAAAAGGTCGTGTTTTCGGTTGGCCCGTATCCATTTATTATTACTAATTCGCTATTCCTCGTTTTTATTTTATTGATATGTTTGACTGACAGAACATCTCCCCCGACCAGTAAAAACTTTAGTGTGTCAAAAATGCTTTCGTCTTGGTCAACCAGCTGGTTAAATAAGGATGAAGTTAGCCAAAGACTTGTTATGCTATTTTTTCGAATACACTCTCCTAATAATTCTGGATTAATTATTACTTCATTACTTGCTATATATAAGCTACCGCCGTTTAGCAATGCTCCCCAAATTTCGAAAGTGGTGGCATCAAAAACCAGGGCTCCTGTCAGGAGAATTTTTTGTTCTGAATGGAATGGAAAGAATTGATTATTTTGTACTAATCGAAGTACGCTTTTTTGTTCTATCACTACACCTTTGGGTGTTCCTGTTGATCCTGAAGTATACATTACATAAGCTATATTGCTTGAACTTATGGATGGTAAGCTTAAGTCTGCACTTGATTCCTTTATTTCTAAGTCGCTTATGTTGATTATTCCTCCTGAAAGATTACATTCAAAATCAATTGCTTCGGTGCTTAATAGTATATTAATTCCACTATCATCAATAAGTTGATTTACTCTCTCTTTTGGATACGCTGGATCAATTGGTACATATCCGCCTCCTGTTTTCAAAATTCCCAGTATTCCAATGATCATCTCTGATGAACGACCTGCCATTAAACCGACTAACTGATCTTCTGTTACTCCACGTTTTATTAAGTAATTTGCTATTTTATTCGATTCTTCATCCAGATCTTGGTAGGTGTATGACTTATCTTTATCCTCTAATGCTATTTTTTTAGAAAAACTTTTTACTTGTTCATTAAAAACTCGGGCTATACTTTTCTGAATTGGGTAAGAAACCTGAGTATCGTTAAACGTATATAATATTTGTTGTTTTTCTTCTACGCTTATTATTTCTAATTCTGAGAGTTTCCTTTCCGAGTATTTTGCTATTTGAGTTACTATCCGTTTAAAATATGCTATAAATTTATCTATTGTTTCGGCCTTGAATAGTTGGGTGCAATATTCAAAACTTAACATCAACTGATCACCAAAATCTTCAGCGGTTAATGTTAAATCAAACTTCGATATCCCTATTTCATGCACCTGCTCCTGATTATTAAATCCTGATAAATTTCCTCTATGTTCTGCCTGATTCAATAAATTAATCACTACATCGAAAATAGGATTACGGCTGGTATCTCGCTCTGCTGATACCTTGTCTACTAAATCTTCGAACTGGTAGTTCTGATTTTCGTATGCTCCAAGTACGGTTTGCTTTAAGCTTGATACAAACTCTTGTATAGTTTCTTCTTTTTTTACTTCATTACGTATGGATAGTGTATTAACAAACATACCTACGATATTTTCCAAATCGGTATGATTCCTTCCAGCAATTGGTGTTCCTATTATTATATCATCTTGTCCACTTAGCTTCGATAGAAGTATACTAAATACAGATAACAAGGACATATACAAAGTAAGGTCATTTTCTTTGGTGAAAGATTTTATCCCTTCTGTCTCTTCTTTGCTCAATACAAAACCCACTGTTGCTCCTTCATGACTTTGTACTAATGGTCGAGCATAATCGGTTGGTAGATTCAATACGGGTATCTCTCCTTCAAATTTAGTAAGCCAATATTTTTCCTGATCTTTTATAAACTCTTGCTGCTCGTTACTGTTTTGCCACTGGCTATAATCCTTGTATTGTAAGGGTAATGGAGCTAATTCTTTTCCTAAAAGCAGTGCGTAAAATTCTTTCTCTAAGATTGTATGCGAAATTCCATCACTTATTATATGGTGCATATCAAGCATTAACAAGCTATCCTCTCCTTTTACATCTACTATAACTGCTCGTAAAAAGGGTGCTTTAGATAAATCAAAGGGCTTTATGAATTTATTTCGTGTGTTTTCAACTTCCGTGCTTTCTATTCTTAGTTCTTCAAGATCAAACTCAATATCCTTACTTATAAGCTGAACAGGCTCACTATCAACAACAATTATGCTTGTACGGAAACTTTCATGACGATTTATAAGTTGCTTGAATACTTCTTTTATTTTTGATTTATTCACCTCTTTTGCCAATGAAATTATACCGGGCATATTATAGGCTGTTGATGTCAGATCAAACTGTTGCAGCAAATATAAACGCTTCTGCCCCGGAGATAATGGATAATTGGATTGTTCCTTTGCTTTTGTTATGGATACAAAGTCTTTCTTTGTACTTATTTCTATCTGACTTGCCTGAGATTTTATAGTTGTATGTAAAAATACATCACGAAGTGGAAATTCAATGCCTAATTCTTTATGAATTTTGCTTGTTAACACGGTAGCTTTGAGCGAATG
>WTBR01000046.1 GCA_013138975.1 Bacteroidales bacterium | reverse complement strand
GTTCAGGAAACAGAAAAAAATGTTTTTAGTAGTAATAATGCTACTAAATATTTTAAGGTTTGCACTCAAAATTGAAAATATTCTGGCGAAAGTGGTTACTTAGGGTACTTAGGTTACTTAGTCAAGTATATTATATTGACTAATAGCATCATACGCTCTTTTCAAGCATACTACTTGGTTACTTGGGGTTACTTAGAGTTACTTAGGAATTAGCATCTAAGTAATCAAGTTACTTAGTTACTTAGTCAAAAAGGATTTTTGTAAAAATGTATCATACTGATTAAAAGGCGTATAACCCGACTAAGTAACCTAAGTAACCTAAATGTAGGTTCAGGAATCAGAAAAAAAATGTTTTGGAAAAAAGGGATTAATTATTTGTGTATTCTTTTACTGATTAAAATTACTATAGATTAAGAGTTTTAAGAATTACCAATAATAATTTTGTTAACCATTCATTTGAAATTCTGAAACAAAAGTCTAAATGCTTCGTATAAAAATTTTACGTATTAATCTAGAGAAATATTTAACCTAATATTACTTAAATATGAGAAAACTTTTATCTGCAATTCTTGTATGTATATTTTTTAATATTCAAGCACAAACTCCACAAGAATTTTCACAACCCGAAGTATGGCTAAGAGCCGATCAGTTTGATGAAAATGTAGATTATTGGACAGATCTTAGCGGAAATAATTTTCATGCAGAACCATCGGATAGTTTTTTATTAAATACAAACGGATTAATAAATTATAATAAGGCAATTAGCTTCGATGGTATAAATGACAAATTAACAATACCTTTTAATACGAGTAACTCAACGCAGTTAACAATTATTTCCGTTTATCATTCGAAAGGAACATTAACTGAACGTGGCATTTGGAGCACAAATATTAACAAAGATCAAGATGTTATGCTTTCCACGCAACGAGCAAAAGGGCCTCAAAGCATCGTAAAATATTCTGAGGGGAACATGAATTTTCCGGTTATAAATACTACATCACAATTTTGGGGAGAATCAACATCCGGTAATCCTAATACAACTATAACTTTAGGTTCAGGAAATCCCGAGGATTTAGATATTCAAACATTCGCAGGAAACATTGCAGAGTTTATGGTTTTTGACCGATTAGTAGGAGGTGTTGAACTTCAGATTTTACAATCATACCTTTCGATAAAATATGGTGCTCCTCTTCTATTCACAGATTATTTATCTTCAGCAGGTAATGTTATTTGGAATTTTGAAGAGAATGAAGAGTACTCTTTTTCTATAGCAGGTATAGGAAGAGATGATGGTTTTTCATTGTATCAAAAACAATCGAGCTATACCGGAGAACCGGATTTGTTAACTATCGGAGTTGGTGAAATTGCAGAATCCAATGATGCAAACACTTCCTCTATTAGTAAAAGTGATTTCCTGCTTTGGGGAGATAATGGTAAAGAATTAAAACTCGAAGAAATTTCAGATGAAATTTATCCATATAAATTACCTGTTCTGGATCGTAAATGGTTAATGTCTGCCACAGGGAATTTAACCTATAACTTATTAACACAAATAAAATTAAATGTTAAAGATTTATTAAATGACCCACCACAATGTTATTTGGTTATTGATAAATCAGGAATAGGTGATTTCTCAGGACAGAATATTATATATGTTCCGGCTAACAAAATAAGTGATGATGGCTATGCATATTTTGATAACATACAATGGGATACAGACAAATCGGGAACAGATATATTTACTTTCTCTTTCGGAATGGACAATGCTGTTACTTGTACCAGCCCCAATTGTTTTAACGAAGCTACCGGTTCAATAAATATTGAGATTCAAGGGGGATTGCCACCTTATAGTTTATTCTTAAAAAATGATTCAATTTCATACGAAAGCAATTGGAATAGTGATTCAAGGAAATATGTAATTGAGGATTTAAGTGCAGGTACTTATACATTAACAGTAAAGGATTCTGATAATAATATTGCAAATAATAATATAATTATAAATAATCCTGAGATTTTTTCACTTGGATTAGATGATAATTATATTATTTACTTAGGAGAATCAATTGAACTTAATGCCGGGTTAAATATTAAAGACCCAACCGCAGCATATGTTTGGGAAAGTGATAATGGATTTTACAGCACAGATAGTAAAGTTACTATATATGATCCGGGAGAATATACGCTTACAATTACTAATTCATCCGGTTGCGAAGCAAATGATGTTTTAACAGTTACTGCTCCTGAAAACACATTTTATCAGTATGATTTATATCCAAATCCATCCAATGGAGATTACAAACTCAAAATATCCTTGGCCGACATATCGAATATATCCATTCGAATTTTTAATTCCTACGGAATATTAATTAGAGAAGAGCATGTCGCCCAAGCTTCAAGTTATAAACTTGATGGATATCTGAATCAATCAGGATTATACCTTGTCGAAATTGAGACTCGTTATGGAAAAGAGACATTCAAACTTATTGTAAATTAAGGTCTCCGATCTATTACAATGAAGATTCCAGTAAAATCATATAAAATAATTTATGCTAATAGCCAACAAGGCTATTGGCATTTAACATAAAATAATCTTTTATGAAAAATCATTACCTTAAAATTATTATCGGATCAATACTAATGCTTATTACAGCAGGATCATTTAATTTTCAAAGTGATAAATCAATCTATTTAACAGAACTTGAAAACTCTGAAATACCAAAATCATTAGAATTTAAAGAAATACAAGAAGTTGTTGTCAGTTCTCCTGTTGCTACTGAAAAAGAAGAATTACCGAAAAGCTTTTTTGCATCTAATGAAGGAGAAGGACAAATTGGTGTGTCTGATGATAAGCCTATTGATAATCCGATTGATAATATTTTTCATGTAAATATTGAAGAAAAGCTTCGTGGTAATGAGAATATCTGGCTTGAATACGAACTAAAAGGAGTTCAGGATTATTCAGGAATTTCCAGAAGTATAAATGATCAGTTATCCGTAGGAGGTTATTTAGTAAAAAAATCGGATGATTGGGTAATGCAGAAAGAATTAATAAATCCTAATGATTTAAAATTAGGTGATAATGTAATTCGATTTACCATTGCTGATAATAAAGATTATGGTTACCAAATTCGAAATCTGGGAATAAGAATAGAACCTTATAGTGAAGTTCAAGCTATTTCGAACAGAAGATTAGTTGTAAACCAACCATCAACAGAATATTATTATGGTAAACTAGGATATTTTCAGGGATTAGTTATTGGTGATGATAATGAAGAAGCCAAGGTTTTAGTAAATGGCGAAAAAATAAGATATCAAAAAGGGACTTTTGAAAGTTTGGTTGAGAAACCAATAAATTCTAACGAAAATTGGACAGTAAGAGTACAAGCTATTTTTCCTGACGGACAGGAACTGTATGTTGATGTTCCATTCAATAAACCATCGGAATGGGATTATAAAAATGGATTTGACAAGGAAATTCATAGCACAGAACAGTTAGTTTCAAACACTGAATCATTTGAATTACAATTGGCAAATGCCAAATTAAAAGGCGACTCCGGTTGTATAGATCAAGATACAAAATTTTCAATTACAGCATTAAGAGATATTGATGTCCCTGCCCTTGATGCAGGAATGGTAAATGTTACGGCAGAATTTAAAGGCTACCGCTTTTTACCTCATGGCAATCAGTTTAGTGAAAACGTATTTGTTGAGTTGGGCTATGATACTACATTAATACCACAAGGATATACAGAACATGATATAAAGACATACTTCTTTGATGAAAATTCACACCATTGGGTAGCTCTGCCAAAAGACAGCTTGTTACTAGCAGAGAATACAGTAAAATCTATTACATATCATTTTACCGATATGATTAATGGGATAATAAAAGTTCCTGAATCACCCGAAACGCAGGGATATACTCCTACATCAATGAAAGATGTAAAGGCTGCAAATCCGGCAACAGGAATTAACCTTATTAACCCACCTACAGCTAATTCAATGGGTAATGCAAATTTGAGTTATCCTTTAAATATTCCTTCAGGAAGACAAGGAATGCAGCCACAGTTAGCAATTTCATATAACAGTGGTGGTGGAAACGGTTGGTTAGGAATGGGCTGGAATTTATCCGTTCCTTCTATTTCGGCTGATACCCGTTGGGGAGTGCCAAGATTTGATAGTTCTAAAGAATCAGAGACATATGTATTATCTGGACAGCAACTGAGTCCTGTTTCACATAGATCAGAATGGGAAGAACGCAGTTCAGAGAAACAGTTTTTTCCAAGAATTGAAGGATCGTATAGTGAAATAATCAGGCATGGTGATAAAGTAAATAATTATTGGTGGGAAGTTACCGATAAAAATGGAATAAAATATTTTTATGGTGGACATCCTGATGAAGGAGTTAGGTGGGATGCATTGTTAGCAGATGAGTTTGGGAATATATCTAATTGGGCCCTGGTTGAAATTAGGGATTTGAACGATAATTTTGTTAGTTATAAATATGATATTGTTGTTGATACGCCTAATGAATCAGCAGAAGAAGGAGTTTTGCCTTTACCGGGTAGAAATTTATATATAAGTAAAATTACGTATACCGGACATGGAGATACCCAAGGAAAATATAGTATTTTATTTACAAGGGATAGAAGCCTTGGTGGAGTAACACGAAAAGATTATATTATTAATGCTCGTTATGGTTTTAAACAATTGACAGCAGACTTGCTGCGTAAGATTGAAATACAATATAATGGTACTAATATTAGAAGTTATAAATTAGAATATAAAGATGGAGCTTTTTATAAAACCTTATTAGAAAGTATCACAGAATATGATTCTAAAAGAGTTGAATTTAGTAAGCACGAATTTGATTACTTTGATGACGTTAAGAGTAATCTGGGTTATGTACCTTTCGCCTCTCAAGAAGTTTGGAATACTTATGATGACACAATTAAAGGTGATTTCGGTAGTATTATTACAGGATATGAAGACAAAGCAACAGCTATAAGTGGAACAAGATCTAATAACTGGGGAGCAGGTTTTGTCGCAACAACCGGTCCGGGATTTGATACGTTTAGTAAAAATTTGTCTTCCGGAAGTGGCTTTAGCTATTCGGCATCCGGCAGTAAGGGACTCCTTGCACTGGTTGATATAAACGGAGATGGTTTATCAGATAAATTAATAGTTAAAGATGAAAAATTATTTTATCGATCTCAATTACTGCCGGATAATAATGGAAAAACTAAATTTAATAATTCATTACTTCCTGTTGAAGGATCAGCAAAAAAATTCTTAAAGGAAACAAGCTATACAAATCAATTTGGTTTTGAAGTTCATATTGGTGCATTTTTTGGAACAAGTGCTAGTGGAGTAACATCAAAAACATTGACTTATTTTTCGGATGTTAATGCTGATGGATTAATAGATATAGTAGATGAAGGGAAAATCTATTTTAATCGAATTAATGCTAATGGAAATCCTGAATTTTCAGAAAGTAGTGAAAATTCACCTAATCCAATTGTAGAAACGGGAAGTGTTAATCCTGAATTTTTAACAATTGATCCCCAAGAACTTGAAGATGCAATTGATCAAAATCCTTTACACGATGCAGTACGGATGTGGCAAGCACCTTTTGATGGTACTATAGACATAAGTTCTCCGGTACATTTAATTCAGGATTTTAGTTCCGAAAGATCAGCTTATTTAAACGCAGATGGTGTTAGAGTCGCTGTGCAGTTAAATGGAAATGAACTGTGGAGTACCGAAATTGAAGGAGATGATTATCAAACAAAAAATCCTACCGGAATTAGTGGAATTAATGTTAATAAAGGAGATCGAATTTATTTCAGGGTACAATCAAGATTTGACGGTGCATACGACAATGTTAGTTGGAATCCAACAATTCAATATTCTCAGCATAATGATGCTATAGTTGATGCTAACAATAAAGCAATATATAAATTTAATGCTGAAGAAGATTTTATATTAGTTGCAAAACAAACTATTGGAACTCCTATTGATGGCAGGATAAAAATTGATGGTAATTTTATTAAGCCAATTACTACAGATGATATAAAAGTTGAAGTTATCAAAATAGAAGAAGATTTGTCAGAATCAATTATGTGGGAGACGGTTTATACATGGGATAGTGAAATTAACGAACCAATAAATTTTGAGATGGATGTTGATACGAATGATATTTTCACTTTTAAAGTATCATCACAAACAAATATTGACTGGGGTAAAATTAATTGGATGCCACATTCATATTACATAGATTCTTACGATCCTGACTTTCCAAGCGTAACAGATGGAAATGGCAATCCAAGCATTGAATCTTATGCTGTGCCTGAATTTAGTATATATGCAAATCAATTGTTTACACCAATAGTTTGGGAGGCAAGTGAAGATGATACAATATCAATTGCTCCATTATTGGAATTTAATTCATCTGCAAAGGGAAATCTTGTTTTTTCGGTAAAAAGTTTAAATAAATTGATTGCGAAACAAACCTTAACAATAGATGACAGTATTGTTTCGCCGGATACAATTTCAGTAATTGTTACCAAAGGAGATAAACTATTTATAGATTATCATACCAGTGATACAAATTTGATTAAAAGAATTTCCGGAAGTTATGGCATTTTATTTGCCAATTCTATTACTGATACAACCCAAGCAGGATTATATTCATATATAAGCGAGAGTTTATCCATATTTGGTCAGATGTATAGAAACTGGGGGCAATTTGTGTATAATGGAAATAGAGATAGAGCTTTACAAGCTATAAATGAAGCCGACTTAAAAATAAATGATGCTATTTCAGATTCAGAGATGCCTGAAATTACAGAACCTGAAAATTATGAAGATTTAGAATCTCAAATTGAATCTGCAAATATTTTTAATCCAAGAGAAGATTTATTTATTCTTATGGTTCCAAACATTGATGAGAGTAATTATCAAGGTTATGACGAAGATACTTGGGTAAAAGCAGTTACGCAAAGCAGCTCAAGATTAGGAGAGGATAATATTTCACATAGTAGTCCTTATACATCAGGTACTGCAAATTTAAGAGCAATTACGAAAAAATCTATGTCTTTATCAAGATCATATAGTTGGGCTGCAAGTCTAGCCATTTTAAGTTATGGAAATAACAGTACTACCGGAACAACTAATATATTTTCTGATTTCATGGATATGAATGGAGACAGGTATCCTGATGTAGTAACCGATACAAAAATTCAATATACTGAACCTCATGGAGGCTTATCTGAAGATTTTATTCCTCATGGAAAGGGTGTAATTCATTCTACAGAATTTGAATCCGAAGGAACAACTTTTGGAGCTCGATATACAATGAGTTCAAAGGATGTTAGTTCAGATTCTAAAGAATCATCGTACTCCATTTCTGGTTCTGCATCTACTTCCGGTAGTTATGGGGATGGATCGGATGAAGCACTGTTTAGTTGGATGGATATTAACGGAGATGGATTAACAGATAGAGTTCATAAAGATGGTATTGTTGAATTAAATCTGGGTTATCGTTTTGCTCCTAAGGAAATTTGGGAATATACAAATATTCGAAAAGGCGAAAGCGATTCCAAATGCGCAAGTGGTGGAGTAAGCATTAATATTAGTAATTCCAGTTTTGAAAGTGGTGTTGGTAAAACTCGTTCTGATAATAAAGTTATTAAAGTTTTACAAGATGTAAATGGAGATGGATTAGTCGATGAAATAACTGAAACTGATCCCCTAAAAGTACGACTTAATTTAGGAAGTGGTTTTAGTGAAGAGATATCATGGGGAAATCTAAAACAAGTTAATGTAAGTTCTACTATTGGTGAATCTTTAAATACTGCTTTTACTGTCGGCTTTACTATTTGGTATATTAAAGTATGTATAAATGGCAGGTCAATTTTAAATCGCAGTTTCAATCGACAAGAAGAGCAAATTGCTGATATTGATGGTGATGGATTCCCTGATTACATTTCATCTGATAAAGAAAATGAATTAAAGGTATACCGTTCCACAATAGGCAAAACAAATTTATTAAAATCTGTTAAACGCCCGCTAAGAGCCAATTTTGAATTAGCTTATGAGAAAGTTGGAAATACTTTCGAAATGCCACAAGCTACTTGGGCATTAAGTAAGGTAACTATTTCTGATGGACATACAGGTGACGGTGCTAATTATTTGAAAACTTCATTTAAATATGAAGCCGGATATCATGATCGGCATGAACGAGAATTCTATGGATTTAAAACCGTAAAAACGAACCAACTTGATACTGAAAATAATGATGCTGTTTACAGAACAATAGTAAAAGAATTTGCCAACGATAGTTATTATACAAAAGGATTACTACTTTCTGAAACAATTCAGGACGCAAACGAGAATAAATTTATTGAAACAGTAAATGAGTACAAATTAAAAAACATAACAACAATGCAGGATTTACCTGACGATTTTGAAGAGCAGGGAATTAACATAGCACTTCCGGCATTGATTGAAACAAATAAATATTTTTACGAAGGAAATCAACAAGCACAGAAAAGTACTAAAATGACATTTGCTTATGGCGATTTTGGAAATGTTGTTGCTTATACAGATTTTGGCGATCCTGATATAACAGAAGATAACATCTCATCGACAATTGATTATTGGAAAATAGCAGATAAAAATATTTTAAGTGTTCCAAAATCTATTGCTGTTACAGGTGGCGATGGGAAAACCTATCGTAAGCGAGAAACATCAATAGATGACGATGGGAAAATAACACAAATAAGGCAATATCTAAACGCAGGACAACCTGCTACTTTTGATCTTTCTTATAATAACTATGGTAACCTTGATTCTGTAATACGTCCGGTAAATTACAATGGCGATCGTATGTATTTTGCTTACGATTACGATAATGTAGTTCATAGTTATATTACAAATGTTAGGGATGCTTATGGTTATAATTCCTCAACCACATATGATTATCGTTTTGGGCAAATAAAAAGCACAAGCGATATTAACGGGCAACAAACTGTTTACGAAATAGATGATTTAGGTAGGATAACAAAAATTACCGGCCCATATGAGTTAGAATCAGGACAAAATTATACAATTAGGTTTGCTTATCACCATGATACAATAGTTCCTTGGGCACATACGCAACATTATGATCCGGCTCATCCTCAGAATCCTATTGAAACAGCTCTTTTTATTGATGGATTGGGACGAGTACTCCAAACTAAAAAAGATGGAGCTATTTTTGATACAACAGAAGCTAAAGTTAAGGAAGTAATGCTTGTTTCGGGGAAAGTAATTTATGATGCATTTGGGAGAAGCATAAAGAGCTATTACCCGGTAAGTGAGAGTAAAGGAAGAATCGGAAAATTTAATACAAATGTTGATAAAGTAACTCCAACAAAAGTGAGTTATGATATACAGAACAGAACAAAAACAACAATACTTCCGGATATTGCTACAACTGAGATTAGGTATGGATTTGGAGAAGACAGACTTGGAATTTTACAATTTATGACAACTGTAGAAGATGCCGAAATGAAAGAAACGACAAGTTATACCGACATAAAGGGTTTGCAAACTGCGATTAAAGCTCCCGGTAATGTATGGACAAGCTTTGTATATAACTCTATTAATGAATTAAAAGAAGTTACCGATGCCGAAGATAATATTACAGTTTCTGAATACGATATGTTTGGTAGAAGAGTAAGCAGAGATCACCCTGATGCTGGGTTAACAGAATATACATATGATTTATCAGGAAATATGCTGAACCAAACTACAGCTAATCTGCGTAAAGAAAAAATGGAAATTACTTATGAATATGATTATTCAAGGTTAAGCAATATTAACTATCCTCAAAATCCTGAAAATAATGTCAGGTTTGAATATGGTGAATCAGGAGAAGACTATAATCGTGCAGGAAGAATTGTTGTGCAGGAAGATGCAACCGGAGCTCAGGAATTCTTTTATGGTAACTTAGGAGAGATTACAAAAAACATTCGTACCATAATTGTTCCCGATGATGGAATATTTACCTTTGTTACTGAGTGGGAATACGACACATGGAACAGGTTAACAAGCATGATATATCCTGACGATGAAGAACTAA
>WTBR01000210.1 GCA_013138975.1 Bacteroidales bacterium | reverse complement strand
GTTCAGGAAACAGAAAAAAATGTTTTTAGTAGTAATAATGCTACTAAATATTTTAAGGTTTGCACTCAAAATTGAAAATATTCTGGCGAAAGTGGTTACTTAGGGTACTTAGGTTACTTAGTCAAGTGTATTGTATTGACTAATAGTATTATACACTCTTTTTAAGCATATTGCTTGGTTACTTGGAGTTACTTAGAGTTACTTAGGAATTAGCATCTAAGTAATCAAGTTACTTAGTTACTTAGTCAAAAAGGATTTTTGTAAAAATGTATTATGCTGATTAAAAGGTGTATAACCCGACTAAGTAACCTAAGTAACCTAAGTACCCTAAATGTAGGTTCAGGAATCAAAAAAAATGTTTTGGAAAAAGGGGATTAATTATTTGTGTTTTGTTTTACTGATTAAAACTACTATAGATTAAGAGTTTTAAGAATTGTCAATAACATTGTTAATTAAATAGTTAAAACAATGAAACAAAAGTCCAAGTGCTTCGTATAAAAATTTTACGTAATTATCTAGAGAAATATTTAACCTAATATTACTTAAATATGAGAAAACTTTTACCTGCGATTCTTGTATGTATATTTTTTAATATTCAAGCACAAACTCCACAAGAATTTTTACAACCCGAAGTATGGCTAAGAGCCGATCAATTTGATGAGAATTTAAATTATTGGTCTGATATGAGTGGGAATAATTTTCATGCAGAACCATCGGATAGTTTTTTATTAAATACAAACGGATTAATAAATTTTAATAAGGCAATTAGCTTCGATGGTTTAAATGACAAATTAACAATACCTTTTAATACGAGTAACTCAACCCAGTTAACAATTATTTCTGTTTATCATTCGAAAGGGACATTAACTGAACGTGGTATTTGGGGTACAAATATTAACAAGAATCAGGATGTTATGCTTTCCACGCAACGTGCAAAAGGCCCTCAAAGCATCGTAAAATATTCTGAGGGGAACATGAATTTCCCTGTTATAAATACAACATCACAATTTTGGGGAGAATCAACATCCGGTAATCCGAATACAATGATAACTTTAGGTTCAGGAAACCCCGAGGATTTAGATATTCAAACATTCGCAGGGAACATTGCAGAGTTTATGGTTTTTGACCGATTAGTAGGAGGAGCTGAACTTCAGATTCTACAATCATACCTTTCGATAAAATATGGTGCTCCTCTTCTTTTCACAGATTATTTATCTTCAGCAGGTAATGTTATTTGGAATTTTGAAGATAATGAAGAGTACTCTTTTTCTATAGCAGGTATTGGAAGAGATGATGGTTTTTCATTGTATCAAAAACAATCAAGCTATACAGGAGAACCGGATTTGTTAACTATTGGAGTTGGTGAAATTGCAGAATCCAATGATGCAAATGTTTCTGCCATTAGCAAAAGTGATTTCCTGCTTTGGGGAGATAATGGCAAAGAATTAAAACTTGAAGAAATTTCAGATGAAATTTATCCATATAAATTACCTGTTCTGGATCGCAAATGGTTAATGTCTGCTACAGGGAATTTAACCCATAACTTATTAACACAAATAAAATTAAATGTAAAAGATTTATTAAATGACCCGCCAAAATGTTATTTAGTTATTGATAAATCAGGAACAGGAGATTTTTCAGGACAGAACATTATATATGTTCCGGCTAGTACAATAAGTGAAGATGGTTATGCATATTTTGATAACATACAATGGGATACAGACAAATCGGGAACGGATATTTTTACTTTCTCTTTCGGAATAGACAATGGTGTTACCTGTATAAGCCCAAATTGTTTTAACGAAGCTACAGGTTCAATAAATATAGAGGTTCAAGGGGGATTGCCACCTTACAGTTTACTTTTAAAAAATGATTCAATAGCATACGAAAACAATTGGAATATTGATTCGAGAAAATATGTAATTGAGGATTTAAGTGCAGGTACATATACATTAACCGTTAAAGATTCAGATAATAATATTGCAAATAATACTGTAACTATAAATAATCCTGAAACTTTATCATTGGGATTAGATGATAATTATATAATTTACTTAGGAGAATCAATAGAACTTGATGCAGGATTAAACATTCAAGACCCAACCGCAGCATATGTTTGGAAAAGCGACAACGGATTTTACAGTACGGATAGTAAGGTGACTATTTATGACACAGGAGAATATACCCTTGCAATTACAAACTCATCCGGTTGTGAAATAAATGATGTTTTAACAGTTACTGCCCCTGAAAATACATTTTACCAGTATGATTTATATCCAAATCCTTCAAACGGAGATTACAAACTCGAAATATCATTAGCCGATATCTCTGATATATCCATTCGAATTTTTAATTCTTACGGGGTATTAATAAGAGAAGAGTATGTAGAACAGACTCCAAGCTACAAACTTGATGGATATCTGAATCATTCAGGATTATACCTTGTCGAAATTGAAACTCGTTATGGAAAAGAGATATTTAAACTTATTGTAAATTAAGATCTCCTATCTATTACAATGAAGATTCCAGTAAAATCATATAAAATAATTTATGCTAATAGCCAACAAGGCTATTGGCATTTAATATAAAATAATCTTTTATGAAAAATCATTACCTTAAAGTTGTTATCGGATCAATACTAATGCTTATTACAGCAGGTTCATTTAATTTTCAAAGTGATAAATCATTATATTTAATAGATCTTGAAAACTCAGAAACACCAAAATCATTAGAATTTAACGAAATAAAAGAAGTAGCTGTTAGTTCTCCTGTTGCTATCGAAAAAGAAGAATTACCGGAAACCTTTTTTGCATCAAATGAAGGAGAAGGACAAATTGGTGTGTCTGATGATAAACCTTTAGATAATCCGATTGATAATATTTTTCATGTAAATATTGAAGAAAAGCTTCGTGGTAATGAGAATATCTGGCTTGAATACGAACTTAAAGGAGTTCAGGATTATTCAGGAATTTCCAGAAGTATAAATGACCAGTTATCCGTTGGAGGTTATTTAGTAAAAAAATCGGATGATTGGGTAATGCAGAAAGAATTAATAAATCCCAATGATTTAAAATTAGGTGATAATGTAATTCGATTTACCATTGCTGATAATAATGATTATGGTTACCAAATTCGTAATCTGGGAATAAGAATTGAACCTTATAGTGAAGTTCAATCTATTTCGAACAGAAGATTAGTTGTAAACCAACCATCAACGGAATATTATTATGGTAAACTAGGATATTTTCAGGGATTAATTATTGGTGATGATAGCGAAAAAGCCAAAGTTTTGGTAAATGGCGAAAAAATAAGATATCAAAAAGGGACTTTTGAAAGCTTGGTTGAGAAACCAATAAATTCAAGCGAAAATTGGACTGTAAGAGTACAAGCAATTTTCCCTGACGGACAGGAACTGTATGTTGATGTTCCTTTCAATAAACCATCTGAATGGGATTATAAAAATGGATTTGATAAGGAAATTCATAGCACAGAACAGTTAGTTTCAAACTCAGAATCATTTGAATTACAATTGGCAAATGCCAAATTAAAAGGTGATTCAGGTTGTATAGATAGAGAAACAAAATTTTCTATTACGGCATTAAGGGATATTGATGTACCTGCCCTTGATGCAGGAATGATAAATGTAACAGCCGGATTTAAAGGCTATCGCTTTTTACCTCATGGCACTCAGTTTAAAGAAAACGTTTTTGTTGAGTTAGCATATGATACAACCAAAATACCCCAAGGATATACAGCACATGATATAAAAACCTATTTCTTTGATGAAAATTCACACCATTGGGTAGCACTACCAAAAGACAGCTTGTTATTAGCAGAGAATACAGTGAAATCTATTACATATCACTTTACCGATATGATTAATGGAATAATAAAAGTTCCTGAATCTCCGGAAACACAAGGTTATACACCAACATCAATGAAAGATGTAAAAGCTGCTAACCCGGCAACAGGAATTAATTTAATTGCACCTCCAACTGCAAATTCAATGGGAAGTGCAAATCTAAGTTATCCATTAAATATTCCTGCCGGAAGACAAGGAATGCAACCACAGTTAGCCATTTCATATAGCAGTGGTGGAGGAAACGGATGGTTAGGTTTAGGTTGGGATTTATCAGTTCCATCTATTTCGGTTGATACAAGATGGGGAGTACCATATTTTGATCCAAATGATGAATCGGAAACATACCTAATGAGTGGGGAACAGTTAAGCCCTGTTGCGCACCGTTCTGACTGGATTCCAAGAGATAATAGTGAAGATGCTACAAAACAATTCTACCCTAGAGTTGAAGGCTCGTTTAATAAAACTATACGGCATGGTGGAAGCCCCCAAACCTATTGGTGGGAAATAACCGATAAAAGCGGTATAAAATATTACTATGGGGCTTCAAGTACATCAAATGGAATTATAAATTCTGCTGTTTTAAAGGATTTGCAAGGAAATATTGTAAAATGGGCATTAGTTGAAATAAGAGATTTAAATGAAAATTTTATAAAGTATAATTACACAATTGTTGAGGATGCAGGAATTATAGGTGGCACGGTGCCCGGTTATCAAATATATTTAGATAAAATTACTTATACCGGATATGGAGCTGAAGAGGGAGTATATTCAGTTGAATTTATAAGAGACAGACAGGAATATGGTGCTGATTTCGATGATAACAAAAGGAATGATGTGACAATTAATGGTAGATATGGATTTAAGGAAGTAACAGCCGATAAATTAACTAAGGTTATTGTTTCAATAGCAGATACTGTGATTAGATCATATAAACTGGACTATTATAATGGTGCATATTCAAAAACTCTCTTTTCGAAAATAACAGAATTTGATTCAAAGAATAATGAATTCAATAGTCATGTTTTTAGTTATTATACTAATCCCAGTAATGCTTTAGGTGGTAATGAAATTTGGAATACACAAAATGATTATCTGGATGCCGGATTGGAACTTTCCGGCGTAGATTTTGAAGATCAGGCTTCGGTTTTAGAAAGCAATATTAATTCATCAGACGGAACAAACTTTATTGCTACCACAACTTTTATATTGACAAGTAACGGAAATGGAACTAATAATAAGGATAATAAGAATAGAGGTTTTGTTAAGTTAATTGATATGAATGGAGATGGTTTACCTGATAAATTATTTAGAAATGGGGATGATTTATTTTATAGACCACAAATAAAATCAAGTGAAGTCACACAGTTTGGAATACCTTCCCCAATTCTTGGAGATGTAAATAACTTCTTGTTAGAAGAAGGTACAACCGATGAGTTTGTATTCGAATTTAAATCGTTCCCCGGAGGCCCAACAACCGGATTAAATGTTTCTGGAAGCACATCAAAGACTAAAACTTACATGGCTGATGTAAATGCGGATGGATTTATCGATATCGTTAAAAATGGGGTAGTTTATTATAACCATTGTAATCAAAACGGGGATATTGAATTTATTCCAACGAGCTTAGGAACTCCTAATCAAATTTCAGAAGAAGGAACTGTTTTAGAAAGTATAGAAGATGCTATTATAGAAAAACTAACGGATCTAATAGAATTTAATCCTCTTTATGATGCAGTAAAATATTGGCAAGCACCATTTGATGGAACAATTACTATTGATGCTCCTGTTCAACTTTATCCGACATCAGAAACCGGTGGAGATGGAGTTTATGTATCTATTCAGCAAAATAGCACAGAACTTTGGAGAGATTCAATTCAGGCAGAAGAGTTAGGAATAGTTAATCCGCAAGATGTTCAAAATTTACCTGTTCAAAAAGGAGACCAATTTTATTTTCGGGTTCAAACAAAAGATAACGGTAAAGGTGATGTTGTTTCATGGAATCCGGAAATAAAATATAATGATAAAGATGATCAACTTCTTGACCCAAACAATAAAAAAGTATATACATTTAATTCTGCCGAAGATTTTTTATTAAGTTCAGAAAACAAAATTAGCTTGCCTTTTAAGGGGTCTGTTTCTGTTAAAAGCAAATTAACCAAACCGTTTTTATCAGACGATATAGATATAATTGTATTAAAAAATAAGGAAGTATTTTCCAGTAAACATCTGGACTGGAATGAGCAGTTTAATGATTCATTAAATTGGGATATTGATGTGAATGAAAATGACACCTTAGAATTTTTAGTAAATTCAGAATCTAATGTACGTTGGGAAGACATTTCCTGGTATCCAAGCCTTAAATATAATTACGTTGAAGATGATAATATTGTAATTGACGAGAATGAAGTTGTAAATGTTGTACCCCAATTTTCAGTTTATCCAAACGTGTTAAATGTCGCCCAAAAATATACTTCTAACTTTTCAGAAACTATTAAGATTATTCCTTACTTGAATAAATTAAGTGGAAATTACAACATTAATTTTACTGTAAAGTCGTATAACAATCTGTTATATAGTAGTGAACTCGAAATTAATGATTCACTAATAGCAGATACTATTGAACTGATTTTAGATCAGTCAAACGATATATATTTTGAATTCTTTTCCAAGGATTTAGATTTTGCAAAGCAAATAACTGCAAGCGGTGTTACAGTTATTAATTCAGCTTCAGTTAAAGATATAGGAGCCGGGTTATATTCTTCTGCAGAAGAGGATAAGAAAATATTTGGTTGCTTGTATCGAAATTGGGGCCAATTTGTTTATGACGGAAGCGATGAGAGAGAATATAGCCCAATAAACGAAATTTATCTTGTACCTGTTACCGAAGAACAATTAAATGCACAAATAGATAAAATTAAGGAATGGTTAGACAATTTTGATGAAAATGGGGAAATTCCTACCGATTTAGATATGGAACAGATATTTATCCCCATGGCTGCTTTTAGTGAGACTAATACATATAAAGGATTGAGATCTAGGAGTACAATTAGTGCAAATTTATTTACCAGTTCGAGACTTCGTCCTGAAAGTGTTACGCAAACTCCGGAAGGAATAAACAAGAGAGCTATCACCAAATTTAATAAATCACTGATTGAGACTAAACATGGTGGAATCGATTTAATAATTACAAATCCTGATAAATCAAAATCAAGAGGTTTTAGCAAAACTTTTTCAAATTTTATGGATATTAATGGCGACAGATATCCTGATATTGTTACAAGTGAATTAATCCAATTTAGTAATCAAAATGGTGACTTGTCAGATAAAATTTCACTAGTTGATGAAGAATATATAAATTTTACAACTTTAAATTCGGAAGGGGAATCTATAGGAACATCAATAGCCGGAAATTCTTCTCAAATTAAGCAAGCAAGTAATTCTTCAAGTAAATCATCCTTTTCTTTAGGTATAAGTTTTGGAATATCAGGATCTGTTGGTGAAGGAAGTAATAATCAAACTTACTCTTGGTTTGATATTAATGGTGATGGTTTGCCCGATAAGTTATATGGAAATGGAATGGTAGCGTTAAACTTTGGATATAGCTTTGGAGAGCCGGAACTATGGAATTTTACAGATATAAGAAAAGAAGAAAGCACAAGCAAAAATGGATCTGTATCCGGAGGCTTATCAGCTGGTTATAAATTTTTCAGTATAGGTGGAACGGCAGGTGCAGGAATATCCAGATCTGATAACTCCGTATCAAGACAATTTAGCGATATTAATAATGATGGTTTAGTAGACATAGTTCTTATATCCGATAATAAAATAAATGTTAAGTATAATACCGGAAACGGATTTACCACCGAAAGAAACTGGATTAATGGTTCGGATTTAGGAAAATCTGTTTCGGTTAGCCAATATGATAATTATGGTGGCTCTTTTAGTGTGGGTTTTGGAATGTTTCAGGAAACTATTTCGGAATTAGATGTAGGTATTGATGGAATTCATAGAATAGAAACATCCATAGAAGATGTTGACGGAGATGGATTTGCTGATTATTTGCAATCAAATACGGATGACAAACTTGTAGTCAGAAGATCAAATATTGCAAAAACAAACCTTTTAAGAGCTGTACAAAGACCTTTAAATGCGACTATTGCATTAGATTATGAAATAGTAGGAAATACTTTTGATATGCCACATGCACGGCAAGTACTATCATCTGTAACAGTTATCGACGGTCATTATGGTGATGGAGCAGATAAAATGTTAACAACTTTTGAATATACTAACGGTAAATACGACCGCCGTGAAAGGGAATTTTATGGATTTGAAAAAGTCAAATCTAACCAGATAGATTCAGAAAATAATAATGCAACTTACCGTTCGGTTATAAAAGAATATACCAATGACAACTATTACACAAAAGGATTGCTAACTTCAGAAACAATACAAGATGCTAATGAAAAAATATTTGTTAAATCAGAAAATACTTTTGTATTAAAAGATCGTTCGATGGATGATTTGCCTAATTATTTTGAAGATGATGGAAATATTATAGCATTTCCTGCATTAATAGAAACAAATAAATATTTTTACGAAGGTGGAACACAAGCTCAAAAGAGTACAAAAATGACATTTGCTTATGGAAATTATGGAAATATTGTTGCTTATACAGATTCTGGCGATTCTGATATAACAGATGACAATATTTCATCCACTATTGATTATTGGGGAAATCTTACTGATAAAAATGTATTAAGTGTTCCAAAATCTATTGTTGTTACCGGAGGCGATGGTAATACATATCGTAAGCGTGAAACTTCTATAGATGACGATGGAAAAATTACACAAATAAGGCAATATTTAAAAGCAGGACAACCTGCTACCTTTGACCTTTTTTATAATGATTATGGTAATTTAGATTCTGTAATACGACCTGCAAATTACAATGGAGACCGTATGTATTTTGCTTACGATTACGATAATGTAGTTCATAGTTATATTACGAATGTTATGGATGCTTATGGATATAGTTCCTCAACCACATACGATTATCGTTTTGGGCAAATAAAAAGCACAACCGATATTAATGGGCAACAAACACTTTATGAAATAGATGATTTAGGAAGAATAACAGAAATTACAGGCCCATATGAATTGGAATCAGGACAGGATTATACTTTACGTTTTGCATATCACCCTGATGCAACAACTCCTTGGGCACATACACAACATTATGATCCGGCACATCCCGAAAATCCTATAGAAACAGCTCTATTTATTGATGGATTGGGACGAGTGTTACAAACAAAAAAAGATGGTGTAATTTTTAATGTTTTAGAAGCTAAAGACGAAGAAGTTATGCTTGTTTCGGGCAAGGTGGTTTTTGATGCCTTTGGGCGAGCTGTTCAGAGCTATTATCCTTTAAAGGAAAGTAAAGGAAGTATAGGAAAATTTAATTCAAGCGTAGATGGAATAACACCAACAAAAGTGAGTTATGATATACTGGACAGAACAAAAACAAGCATACTTCCTGATATTGCAACAACAACTATTACCTATGGATTTGGAAAGGACAGGCTTGGGAATTTACAGTTTATGACAACTGTAAAGGATGCTGAAATGAATAAAACGATTAGTTATAAAAATATAAAGGGTTTACAAACTGCGATTAAAGCTCCCGGGAATGTATGGACAAGCTTTGTTTATAATTCTATTAATGAATTAAAAGACGTTACCGATGCCGAAGATAATATTACAGTTTCCGAATACGATATGTTTGGCAGAAGAATAAGCAGAGACCATCCTGATGCAGGATTAACTGAATACACATACGACATATCAGGAAATATGCTGACCCAAACTACAGCTAATCTGCGTAAAGAAAAAATGGAAATTACTTATGAATATGATTATTCAAGGTTAAGCAATATTAACTATCCTCAAAATTCCGAAAATAATGTCAGGTTTGAATATGGTGAATCTGGAGCTGATTATAATCGTGCAGGAAGAATCGTTGTTCAGGAAGATGCAACCGGGGCACAGGAATTCTTTTATGGAAACTTAGGTGAGATTACAAAAAACATTCGTACCATAATTGTTCCCGATGATGGAATATTTACCTTTGTTACTGAGTGGGAATACGACACATGGAACAGGTTAACAAGCATGATATATCCTGACGATGAAGAACTAA
>WTBR01000136.1 GCA_013138975.1 Bacteroidales bacterium | reverse complement strand
CTTGTTTAATTTGTCATTAAATTACGAAAGGTTGAACTATTAACTGAAACCGCCACGTGCGAGAGCATGCGTGGTGGTGTGAGAGGACGGAGGAGTAATCCTCCTACCTACTCGATTTTGGTAGCTTTTAGCTACCATTGTTTTGGAGAAACAAAAAAATATAAAAGAGTTTGATAAGAATATGTAGCATTTTTATTTATATTCAAGTGCAAGGAATTATGCAGACATGGATAGGGTAATAGAAATAATTAAAGCAGATCGTAGATGGATATCGATTTGATTAAGGCACAAGCTTTAAGGATATAAACGACTTAGGCATAGCCTAAGCCGAACTGGGGTAGTTTATTTTACCTTATGCTTTGTGACTTTGCGGTAAATTTTAATAACATAAAACATATGAACTTTCTTAAAAAACAGTTATTCTTTTGGACACTTCTTTTTATTGCAACAAACTCAATTTCCCAGAACGATTACATGAAACAATGGCCTCAGTTTCGAGGCCCTTTTGCTACAGGTATTATAGACAGTACTGATTTACCCGATTCATGGAATGCTGAAACGGGTGATAATATAAAATGGAAGATCGATATTCCGGGTTTAGGTCATTCATGCCCTGTTATTTGGAATGATAAGTTATTTATAACAACAGCCATTAGCAGTTCTGGAACCGGAGCGCTGAAAGTTGGATTATATGGTCAAATCGATAGCGATAACGATACTTCTGTTCATGAGTTTAAATTGTATTGCATAAATAAAAATACAGGAGATATTCTTTGGGAAAAACTTTCACATAAAGGTGTTCCCGGAACAAAACGTCATACAAAAGCTTCGCATGCTTCATGTACTCCTGCAACAAATGGCAAATATGTAATTGCATTTTTTGGCTCCGACGGACTATTCTGTTACGATATGAATGGTGAATTAATCTGGGAAAAGAATTTTGGTAGAATGAATGCAGGACCATATGATTCACCAACCACACAGTGGGGTTTTGCAAGTTCTCCCATTGTTCATGAAAACAAAGTAATTGTTCAGTGCGATTTTATAGGAGAAAGTTTTATTGCATCTTTTGATATTGAAACTGGAAACGAAATATGGAGAACATCCCGAGATGAGATTTCTACATGGAGTACACCTAATTTTTATAACAAAGGAGATAATAAGCAAATTGTAGTAAACGGTTGGAAACACATGGGTGGATATGATTTTGAAACAGGCAAAGAAATATGGAAAATGAGTGGAGGAGGAGATGCACCTGTTCCTGTACCAATTATCGCTAACGATTTAATTTATATACATAACGCTCACGGAAAATATTCTCCAATTTATGCTGTAAGCCCTAATGCAAAAGGAGATATTACACTGGGAAAAGAAGAAGCTTCAAACGAATACATTAAGTGGAGTATAAAAAGAGGAGCAGCCTATATGCCAACCGTGTTAGTATATGGCGACAATCTTTATAATTTACGCATGAATGGTATTTTAACATGTTTTGATGCCAAAACAGGCGAAAAAATTTACACCGAACGAATCCCTGAAGCAAGAGGAATAACAGCATCAGGAATAGCCTCCGATGGCAAAATATACTACTCAACCGAACAAGGCAATGTGTTTATCATAAAAGCAGGAACACAATTCGAAGTACTAGCCAAAAATTCATTGAACGATATAATTATGGCAACTCCGGCAATCTCAGAAAATAATATATTCTTTAGAACGCAGCACTATTTGATAGCTGTGGGGGAGTAATTATATTTATTAGTTATAAGTAAGCCGCTAAAAATTCAGAATATAGAGCAGTTCTGTTCTTTTTGTAAAGCATAAAATTTAAAAGGTTTCTTGCATTCTAACAGCATTTGTCTTTTTAAATGGATGGAAAAGAAATGTTAGAATTTATTATTATTAATCCTAGTGTAAGAATTAAATATATTTTGATTTATGTAATATTAAAATAAATGAGGCTGTCCAAAAAGCTAGCCTTAAAGCAAGAACACTTCGACATCCCGATAACTATCGGGACAATGTGACAATCAGATTAACAGAAAGTTGTCATACTGAGCTTGTCGAAGTGCAAACAATTTTTTGACTTTTTGGACAGCCTCATTTATAAATTAAGACTTAAGCTTCTTTCTTATACGACCAGCCGAATTTTAGACCAAATATAAAATAGGTTAAAGTAACAGATCCAAGTGCAAATACGGTGTCACCTATAGAGCGCAACCACTTGAAAGTATCTAAATATTCTTGGTTATGAAACTCAGCAGAACGAGCATACCACATTCCTACATCAACACTGGCAATAGTTTGAGCCAATCCTACAGGTAACAAACTAATAACGGCCATAAGAATTAAACCAATATTTAATGCCCAGAAAGAAAACTTAATAAATCCTTCTTTCCACGGTTCTGGCTTGGACAATCCTTTAATAACAAAAAGTAAAAGTCCGATTCCCAGCATACCATAAACTCCAAATAGAGCGGTGTGGGCGTGTACCGATGTTGTGTTTAGTCCTTGCATGTAGTACAGTGCAATTGGGGGGTTTATCATAAATCCAAATACTCCTGCACCTATAAGGTTCCAGAATGAAACGGATATAAAAAAGTATATTGGCCATTTATAATTAATTGTCCATTCCGTAGACTTCATAACTCTGTAATTATGAAAAGCTTCGTAACCCATAAAAATCAAAGGAACAACCTCAAGTGCGCTAAACGTTGCACCAAGTGCTAAAACAGCCGTAGGTGTGCCGGTAAAATATAAATGATGAAAAGTTCCAATGATTCCTCCTGTTAAGAAAATTGTGGCTGAAGCAATTGCCGCAAAAGTAGCAGTTTGGATGTTTAGTATTTTCATTCTTACAAATAAGAATGCAATAACAACAGTGGCAAAAACTTCGAAAAATCCTTCAACCCATAAATGCACAACCCACCATCTAAAATACTCGATGATAGATAAGTGTGTATGTTGTCCCCAAGTTAGACCAGCTCCATAAAATAATGCAATGGCAACAGCCGCAATAACGAACAGAATCAAAAGATTTTTATCTGCTAAGTTTTGTTTTATAGCAGGTTTTATAGCTCGAACAATTAATACCAACCATAATATCAAACCTACGAATAGATAGATTTGCCAGAATCTTCCCAAATCAACATATTCAAGCCCTTGATGACCAAACCAAAAATTGGCTGTTAAGCTAAATTTTTGCATAATACCTAATAATTCACCCACTAAAGAACCGACAACAATTAGTAATAATGATATAAATAAGAAATTCACTCCAAGTTTCTGATATTTTGGTTCCACTCCTGAGACAGCCGGTGCTATATAAAGTCCAGTGGCCAACCAAGAAGTTGCAATCCAAAACAAGGCAATTTGAACATGCCAGGTTCGAGTAACTGTATAAGGTAGTATCTCTGATAAAGGAATGCCAAAGAAGCTTTGGCCTTCGACCCCATAATGTGCAGTAATTATGCCAAATACCACCTGGGCTAGTATTAATAATGCAACAACCCAGAAATATTTTAGGGTAGCTTTCATCGATGGTGTTGGACTTAATCCCATTAATGGATCTTTTTCAGGAAGATGAGCTTCATCAATTTCCTCTTTTCGATTCTGTGCATGATAAAATGCCAATACTCCAATTCCAAGAAGTAGCATAATTATACTAAAACCTGTCCATAATATTAATGAACCTGCAGGTCGATTCCCAATAAGTTTTTCCGGTGGCCAGTTATTTGTATATGTAATATCAGCATCGGGTCTTTCAGTAATACATGCCCATGAAGTCCAAAAGAAAAAGGCATTTAATTGAAATAATTTCTCTTCACCTGTTAATGTATTCTCTTTCATTGCATATTGCTCACGTAATACAGAAAAATCGGGGTCATCAGAAAAAAGAGAAGAATAATATGCAATATTATTCTGAATAGCTTGTAATCGAACAGCAGAAACTGTTACAATACCATTAGATTCGTTATAAGTGTTCTCTCTGATTTCGTTTTGCAGTCGAGATTGTAAAACGGCTTGTTGTTCATGATTCAAATTTTCAAAATTATTTTGATAATCATTATTCGACCATGTATTCAAAATAAACATAGACTCCCGATGTATCCAATCGGCATTCCAATCAGGAGCAACATAAGCGCCATGTCCCCATATACTTCCCAACTCTTGCCCACCAGTAGATAGCCATATACGTTGACCATCCTGAATATCTGTTTTAGTAAATAAAGTGTTGCCATTATTATCAACAACTTTCTCTGGTATTGGTGGAGCTTCTCTATAAATTTCAACACCATAGTATCCCAGTATAGCAAATGAGATGGTAATCACAAGAAGAAAATAAATCCAAAGTTTAGTTAATTTTTTCATGATTTTTGTTTTAGTAAAACATCATTCTAAATATTTTAGCATTTAAACATAAGCATGGTTTATAAACCTTATAAGTGCCTGATTGTTTAAATCATATTGATTATTTTTAATCAGTATTTTAAGACAAACACATTTACAAAAAAATGAAAAAGAGGTTTTTTTGCCTTTACTGGCAATTTGCTATTATTAAAAATTAAAACAATTTGGCACTTCTTAGATAAATTCCACTAAACTGATAAGCTTAGTGTTGGCGGTCAATTTAAAACATTGGGTCATAAAAAATGTGAGTGTTTGGTTGATCACAATCATTTTGCTATCTTCAACTTTTCTAAGGGAGGATATCGAAATGCGGCAAAACCTCACAGATTTTTATACCCAAATCCATTTATAGGCAAATGGATTACAGCAGAAAATCATAAAGTAAATTATGAGTTTAGACAATCAATTTTTTTATACAATAGAACCAGAATCCTTAAAGAAAATCTGGGAAAATTATTCAAAAAGGATAAACGGGAAATTCGATTTTAAAGAATTAATTAGAGCACATGTAAACGGGCCATTTTACACATATAAAATACATTCTGAACTAGAAAGATATGAATTAATTATTAAGCAAACTGTATACATTATTCCAGGTGGAAATGACCGTCCAACACTTCAAGAATACACATTATCAAAAGAAACAAATGAAAAAATATATTTTCGTATTTGGAAAAAGGGTTTTTTTGAAAAAATAGTTGGATTAAATAAAGTAAATACTGGGAATTCTGAGATTGATAGAAAATTTTCATTGAAAACTAATTGTAGAAAACTTGAAGAATTATTTAAACAGAATGAGATGTTAAGAGAAATGTTAACATCGTCAAATTATCATTTTCTAATGGAAACAAGAAATCGAGTACTTAATATAACATTGAAACGAATGGGTATTGTGAAATCTGAGAAAGATTTTGAAAAAGACATTGAAATATTAAGACTTATATTAAACAAAATGAAATAGAAACCATCCTTCATAGTGCAATCACCATTGAAGATTAATCAGATAGCAGTGCTAGAAAAATGTCTGATTTAGAGACAGTTTTAGAGGTAATTCAAGTTTGTAGAAGATGGAAGACATATTAAAAATAAGTAGTAAAAACTACAGAAATAAATTCGACGTAGCGAGGTCTCGATAGCTATTGAGAATGCCGAGCGGGGAAATAGATTCATTCATTGTTTGCAAAAAAAAGAATTTTTATTCTTAATAATCATTGAAATTTTCAAATAATTTAATTTGCTCTTTTTCTATTACCAAAGAATAAAAGCAATAAGATTTCTTTATATTAAATAGCAGTAGCGTATTATTTGACTTCAATTTAAATCAAGTTATAAAACAAAATTGATGTGCAAAGTGTTATTTAAGTGTAAATTTGTTGTTTCTTTTAAACATTATTTATAATTTAGTTGTCTATTAAAGCAGTAATGTTGTGAAAATAAAACTTAATGCGGATGGTCAATTAGAATTTGATGATAATGGTAATTTGCTACCTGGAATCTTTGAAATAACAATTGAAGAAATTGAGAAGTATTATAGTTTTAGTCCAAAAAGAAAGATGTTAATTAATGGACTAAAAGAAATGCTTGAAGCACTTAAAGATATTGGGTGTAAATTTTTTTATTTAGACGGTAGTTTTGCCACTGATAAACTTGAGCCTGGTGATTTTGATGCATGTTGGGAATTGCACTCAAATATAGATCTGGATAAACTTAAAAAGAAATATCCTGAGTTATTACTTTTTAATCCACCAAGAACAGAGCAAAAGTCTAAGTATCTGGGAGAAGCTTTAATTTCCAACCAACCTTTAATAGATGAGTTAGGCAATAAGGTTTTGACATTGGACTTTTTTCAAAAAGACAGGGCAATGCGTCCAAAAGGCATTTTATTAATTAAACTCTAAGTCATGATAAAGAATAATAAACAATTAACAATAGCAAAAGAGAATCTTAGCGGCTATGAAAAGTTTATTGAAGATGAGATAAAGGCTCTTGAAACCAATGGGGCTCATGCTGTAGAGATTGAACTAAAAACAAATATTCTGAATGCTCAAAAAGAAAAATTGAGATTGGAAATTCAAGAATATGAAGATCTTTTAAAGAGTGATGAAATTATCATTCGAAATATCTACGATTTACCTAAAGCAATTGTAAAGGCTCGATTAAGAAATGGTTATTCCCAAAGCGAATTAGCTAAGAAGATTGAGGTAGTTGAGCAACAAATACAGCGTTATGAAGCTCAGGATTATAACAAAGCTAATTTGGAAAGAGTTGTTCAAATTATTAATGCCTTAGATATGGAGTTCTCCATGGTTCTGAAGCCAAAGGCTAAGGCTAAAGTTATTACTTTGGAGTATGCAGGTGTAAATTCTGCCCACCTTATGGAAAGGAAAAATGCACTTATTGAAAGAAGATCATTAATGGTAATGGGAGGTTAACTATGAAAACAATAACATTTTACTCATATAAAGGAGGAGTGGGCAGAACATTAGCACTTTCTAATATTGCAAAAAGGCTTAATGAATTTGGGAAAAAGGTATTTATTATCGACTTTGACCTTGAAGCACCGGGTGTGCATTATAAGTTTAAAGACTTTTTGAGATACGATAGTATAAAAAAAGGTTTGGTTGATTATATCTATGAATTTTGCTCTAACAATAATGTAGATTCCGATATAGATAGTTATGTGAGATCCTTCAAGATAAATAACAGAAGTAAATCGGGAATTAATTTGATGTGTGCAGGCAATAATTATTCCTCTGAATATTGGAAAAAATTGTCTACGATCAATTGGAGCGATCTGTTTTATAAGGATGACAGTGAGGGAATAGAACTCTTTCTAAATCTAAAGAAGGTTATTCAAGAAAAGTATAATCCAGATTACTTATTAATAGACTCTAGAACAGGTTTTACAGAAACATCTGCTATTACTATGTCAATAATGGCTGATGAAGTAATGATTTTTTCAGCTAACAATATTGAAAATATTGAAGGATCTAAGCAAGTTATAAAATCAATTAACAAAACTCTAAGTTTAACAAACAATATAATAAAAACTCATTTCATTTTAACACGAATTCCCGGGGGGAATTCTCCAGAAGATAAGAATATTAGAAATAAAATAAAACTTCAAGTAGATTATCAATTAAACTCGGAAAGCGATCCTGATAAGAAACTTGTTGATACAATTCATGTAATCCACACGGATAGAGATCTGGAGATTAAAGAAACATTTAAGATTGGGGAAGAACAAAAACCCGATACAATTTCAATATCCAAGGACTATTTTAATTTATTAAAAGTCATAGGAAACTTTACTGTAGAAGAATTAAATAAGTATAATTCGATTTTAAAATCCGATCAAATCTATTATAAGGCATTAAGAATGCCAAGAGATAAGTCTTTCAAGTATGAAATGGAAGAGGCTTTGAAATTGAATAAAAATAATGTTGATGTTATGTATCAGTTAAGTCTGTATTATTATTCGAATCTTTTTATTGATGAGGGAATTAACTATATGCAAAAAGCTGTAGCAATTGAGCCAAACAATGCATCTATGTTATTGCAACTTGGTGCAATTTTAGTTACCAGATATTATTTTACTAATGAAATAAACTATGTTAAGAATGCCATAGAATATATGGAAATAGCTATTCAAATAAATAAAGAAAATAGAAAAGTTGATGTAATAGGAGAAATAATATATACTAATGCATTACAGTACTTAGGGAATTTAAGTGATAAAGAATATATTGGTCTGCATGAAGAACTACTTGATAGATTTCCTCATTCTCCCATCGTATATAATTCAATGGCAGTTTTTCATCAAGAAATGGAAAATATTGAGAGTGCTTATGATTGCATATATAAGGCTCTAGAAAAAGATAGTAATAATTCATTGTATATAACTACTTTAGCCGAAATACACGAAAAAGCTGATAAAAAAAATGAATTTTATTACAATATTGGTGCAGCTATTAATGCAGGATATGAAGTTGAGGGTTTCTTTTATTATCATAAGTTTTATTCTACTTATTTTAATGATGAGAAATTTTTAGCGATACTGGAAAAATATAATAAGCTAGATAAGTTTTATGAATTATTAGAGAGGTATAATAAACTGATAGAAAAAGTGAAAAATTAAAAAAATGAACTGTAGCACAAGCGTATCCCCGATGAGCGGCATATAAAATAGATCGAAGTAGCTAAGCGGCAATTGTATTGCCGTTTTCTTTTTTTTACTGAATTTGTAATTCAGTAAAATACGGTAGTATTTTATAAAAATTGATAATTTAACAATGCAAAAGAGTAAAGTGGAATTGCAAATTCTGCTTAGCAAAGGGTATTCATATCAAAACATTCTGTTTTAAATATAAAATAGCAGATGAGGGTGTTCAAAAAGTCAGAAAGTTATCCATACTTCGATATTCCGATAATTATCGGGACAGTATGACAACTTTCTGTTAATCAGTTTTTAACACTAAGCTTACCGAAGTGTTTTTGCCTTAAAAACAGCTTTTTGGACACGCTCATCTGCCAACAACAAACTAATAATAAAAGCTACATTTATTTCGCTTCACATTATTTAGTAAAAGTGATTCTTTTTAATGATTTTCATATTTTGAATCAGAAGTGTTATTGTTATAGTTTTAATTCTAAGCCTTTTAATTTATTACTTTAATAAGCCGTTTTGAAATAAGAAATAGTGTCACTAAGTTGCCCCGATGAGCGTAGAATAGTAACAGAATAAATTAAAATCGATAGAAGTTTAGCGTTCGCGTAACTTCGTCGTTTTATTTTTGGTAGCATTTGCTACATAAATGTGGATGCATTTAAAACTACCCTTATGGCGCAAGCGTTTCTCCTCATAGTGCAAGCGTCTCACTTGAACTTTTTGTAAAAAATTCAATTTTAAAAATAAACTTTGCGCCTCCGCGTCTCTGCGGTTAAGAAGAAGCCTTAGCCTCAAACTTACTTTTCAAAATACTATGAATAAGTACACCAGATAATATTAATCCTGCACCAATTAATTCTTTAGTATTTAAAACTTCGTGTAAAGCCCAATAACCAAAGAAAGAAGCAAAAATAGGTTCAAGTGAAAAAATGATTGCAACTTTTAATGAACTAACATATTTTTGAACCCACACAATAATAAAATAGCAAAATAAGGTTCCGATTAATCCTAGGTATAGTAACGAGTATATTGCTTTTGGGCTAATATGAACCGGTTCATGATCGGTAATTATCCAAACTAAAAAACTTAGTACTGCGGCTGCAAAAAACTGGTAAGTTACAATAGTTGTCGCATCTGTTTTTTTTACAATTCTTCCAGCTAAAACAACATGAATAGCATAAGCTGCAGCAGTAATTATAGTAATTAAATCGCCAACATTCATCTTGGTTTCAAAATCGTATGTTAAAAGAAACAGCCCTGCAAAAACAATAATTACAGCAGTAATATCTATTTTAAGAAGCTTATACTTATAAAAGAAAAACATTAAAAAAGGAACAACAACAACAGCTGAACTTGTTATAAAAGCGCTATGTCCTGTACTTGTAAATTTTAGCCCGATGGTTTGCGATGCAAAAGTTATTGCCAAAAGAACACCAAGAATGGAACCATGAAAAAACGCCTTCTTATTAAATAGCTTTTTTCGATCTTTAAATAATTGAAACAGAAACATAGCTCCAAAAGCTAAACCTGTCCTTACAAAAACAATAAGGTATTCATTAACCGTAGCGACGGTATCTTTAACAATAAAAAATGTTGATCCCCAAACGACTGTAACAAGTATTAACCAAAATGTTTTCATATGATATTTTTTTTATTGACAATTATTTTTTGCGAGCTTAATAATTATCATAAGACCTATTTTTATTGTCACACTGTCCCGATAACTATCGGGAGTCGAAGTGTTCTTTAATTAAACTATAAATTTAATTATTCTATTATAATGATTCCTGTTGCTAATCTTCCCGTTTTTACTCCATCTCTGCGAGCAGAGTAAAACAACTCTGGATTAGAATAAGTGCAAATCTCGGCTATTTCAATTTGATTTTCAGGAATACCTGAATCAAAAAGTATTTTTTTATTTACTTTCCATAAATCCAGAAGCCCTTTCTTAGAGTCTTTTATTGGAGTAACACAAAAATTATTTCCGAATGATTTGTTAAACTGTTCAATTACTTCTGATCCCACTTCATATACTTCACGTCCTATTGATGGCCCAATTCCTGCAATAATATCCTTGGGATTTGTGCCATATTCTTTTTGCATTAAATCAATAGTAAGTTTCGATATTTTCTGAATTGTTCCTTTCCAACCTGAGTGAATTGCGGCAATGGCTTTATTAACAGGATCAAATAATAAGATAGGGACGCAATCGGCAGTTCGTATAAAAATACAAAGATTAGGAACTTTGGTAATTAATGCATCAGTATCAGGAAAAATATCATTTTCTGTTTTAACAATTCCAATATTAGCACTGTGTGTCTGCTTTGGCGAAACCAATTGCTTTCTTTCAAAACCTAAAGTATTTGCCAATAAATCTAAGTTATCACTTACATTCTTAGGATTATCATTTACAGTGTAACCCAAATTTAGTGATTCTAACTTTCCGGAACTCAATCCACCAATTCGTGTACTCGAAAAATGATTTAAGTTATTAAAATCTGAAAGATTCTTAAACTGTAGGTATTTTATATCGTTTTTGATCTTAGTTAACATATTATCGATGAGGTATATTAAGTATTTCTTATTTCTATTTGTGCAACTTTGTGTGTACTTTGTGTTTTTTGTGGTTCAGTTTATAATATTTTGCTATAATTTACTCTAAGTAATGCACAAAGTATCACTAAAAAACTGGCGCTTCGACAAGCTCAGCGTGACACATATAAAGTTAGCGACATGTCATGCTGAGCTTGTCGAAGCATCTTGTATCTTTAAATAAATTCAAACCTAAAGATCTGAATTATTAATTTGTAAATGAAATAAACTTTTTTTAGATTTTAAACACTAAAACGACCGATATAAATAGTTTCTTTTTCACTTATATTTATTCAAAAAATAATTCAAATAGTAATAACACAGATACTCCTTAGAAAGAGCAAAAGCTTTTATTTCTGTAAAACAGCCAATTACTGGGTTTGTTTAATAATTATAAAATCTGTGTCACGACTTATTAATCTAAGCAAAAAAAAATAAAATTATTTATAGATTATTTTGAAACTTAATTGGTATAATTCAAGTTTGTAGAAGATGGAAAACATATTAAAAATAGTAGTTAAAAACTACATTTTTATTATAAAAAAGAAAGTCCCGTTTAAAACGGGACTTTTTTATCTTACACGTTCTTAATAAATTAAATCGGTAAGTTAAATGAATTGTAATGTATAAATTATAAATAAAGAGAGCCCTAAAGCTCTCTTTATTCAAATATTACTTTTTAATAAATTGTTTTGTAATTGCTTCTTTTTTAGTATCAACTGTGATAAGGTATAAACCTGATGCAAGTTCAGAGATATCAATTTCTCTTTCGCTTTCATTCATTTCAACAACTTTAACTAAAGCTCCAGTTGCACTATAAATGCTAATCATGCCATTTGCTTTAGCATTTGTAACCTGTACATTAATGTACGAGCTAGCTGGATTAGGATATACATTAACAGCAGGTGTTATGTTTACGTTATCAAAACTGCTAGTTGCAGCTGCAAAACTAGATGCTGAATAAGGAATACAGAAATTAGTTACAGCTGATGATGTAAATGTACTACCTGTTACAATAGTTGATCCTCCAGTAACTTTTAATGTATATGAACCACTACCATATGAACAGCAAATACCATCACCGTAAGCATCTAAAATAGTGAAAACATAACAATCATCTGCTAAACCATTAATTGGAATATTAAGAGTTGATCCATCAGCTTGAGAAGCATATGTACCACCTGAAGCAACAGATGATCCACCACTAGTCTTCAATGTCCAGCTTGTTTCTTCCGGATAGTTATCAAATGTAATAGTTAATGTTAAATCGGTACCTGTTGGTGTTACTCCGTTTGTTACACTAATATCATCAATTGCAAAGTCACTAGTATAACTAGTACTTGTTGTAGCAACATAACGAAGCTGAACAGTAGCACCATAATAAGAACTTAAGCTAACAGTTTCATTAAACCAAGAATTTCCTTGATCACCTGATTTTGTCCATAAAGTTGTCCAATTAGTTCCGTTTGTAGTAGCTTGTAATTGCATTGTTCCCATTGCTGATCCATACATATGGTAAGCAAAATTGAAGCTTGCATTAGATTCGCTTGTAAGATCGAAACAAGGGCTATTAAAAATAGCAACTTTACTTGGATAATTTGGACTTGAAGATTCAACAAACATGTAATAAGATCCTTCGTCAGCAGAAGATGGACCAGTATTTGAAGAAGGTGTTCCACTTGCATCATTTGCCCAGTCAAAATCATCACTAGTACTTTGAGTCCACGCACCTATTCCGCTTTCAAAACCTTCAGTATAAGGCAATGATGAAATTGTAGTAGAACAAGAAATAGTAGCTATACCTGTAGTTGCGTTTACAGTATTACTTGCTCCTGACTCGTTTCCTGCAGCATCTTTTGCTTTTACATAGAATGAGTAACTTGTTGATGGATTTAAACCTGTTACTGTATATGATGTACCGCTTGCATTTGCAACAAATGCACCATTTTTATAAACATCATAACCTGTTACAGCAACATTATCTGTTGAAGTATTCCAGCTTAATGCTACAGTAGAACTTGTAACAGTACCATAAGAAAGACTTCCTGGAGTTGTTGGAGCTTCAGTATCACTACTTCCTCCACCTTTAAATTTGAAAGTAATTGTTTTGGTAGTAGTATTCTCAACTATGTCAGTAATTGGGCTGTTCGTATTTGCTCCGGCCCATGATTTCATATTAGGAGTCGTAACATCAGTAAAACTTGTTGTGTTTGATGTACCTGGGAATGTACAACCAGCGCCATTAATGGTTCCATATGAGCTAGGAGTACTGCTTGGATTTGTACTAGCACTTGCACATACAGGATACATTTTTTGAGGTGCACCTACATTAATTACGTTACCCACATTAAGAACATCCTTATGAACGTGATATATCATTAATCCATGACCAGGGATTGATCCATCAAAACCAGTATTTTGTCTGTTTTCCATCAACCAGTATTCACCACTTGTTGTAGAATTAATTCTATAAATGCTACTGTTATCAATAGAATTTGTAACGGTAACATCTACTGCGGTTGATAAAGTAGTTGCAGAAGCCCATCCATAAACATAAACCTTGGTAAAAGCGTTGTGTTGTGCTGGTTCATCACCATTATCATTCCAACTACCTGCAGCCATCATATCCCAATATCCAGTTCCAGAAAAACTTCCTCCAGTACCTGTGTAATCTGTATCGTAATAATCAGGTGCACCAAATACATGTCCTATTTCATGACAAACTACGCCAATACCGGTAATTGTAGTTGCTGTTGCTCCTCTACGTTCTGGAGAACAAGAATATACATTGATAGATGTTCCATCTAAGCTTATAGTTGAAATAGCCCATTTGTGTGACCATATTGCATTTGAACTGGCACCTGCTTCTTCTCCGTTTCCAGCAAATATAACATGTACTCCATCAAGAGTTCCATCATTGTCATTGTCATAGTCTGCAAAGTTTACATCAGCGTTAGCTTGTTGGCACATTTCAGTTACTAACTCTCTTGGACGTAAATCATAGCCACTAGCATCATTTGCTCCATAATAACTCATATTATTGTTAGCTGTATATGGTCCGGCTACATCCACTGTTAAATTTAACTGTCCATAAGAACTTTCGTCATAAAAATCTTTTACACTACCTGCAGCTGTTCCTGCAGAATAGCCAACCTGATTGAAAAGATTAATAAAATCAGTTCTGGTTTTTGTAAATGCCACATCTTGATATGCTGCTAAAATACAAACAATCTTTACATTACCTGAAGTAGGAATGCCTTTTTGAAGTTGTTCATCTTTAATTTTCCAAATGCTTTTCATCGTTGAAACCTGATCTTTGCTATAAAACAAAGCTTTCGAAGTTGTTTTTAACAATGCAAGTTCTTCAGGGGTGCGAACATTAATATTGTTAACAGTAACACCAGATAAAGTTAAATCACCTTTACTAGTAGCGATAGCATACTCGTATATTCCTTGATTATTGATAAGGATAGTATAACCATCGAGGGTTTCGCCCCATTTAACTTTTTCATCACCTTTTAATTGAACCATAATTGTAGTTCCATCAGCTTGTGTGATTTCAACTGGATAAGGATATGCAGAAACTGCAGATACCTTTTTGTCAATTAGTCCCGTAAAAATTACGGTTAAACAAATTGCAAGTAAGATTTTTTTCATAAGATTTAAAAATTAGTTAATAAATTAGAATTAGTTAATAAAAAAATATTTGCTAAAATAGTTTATATGTAACTAAGAAACCATTTTTATTTGGTGATATATATCATCAAATAATTAAACAAAAAAAGAATAATTGGCATGAGCAATATAACAGCATTCTTTTCATTTTTTTGATTAGTAAACGTCAAAGCTTAGGTTTGAAATGATATGAATACAAGGTGGATATCTTTTGTGATGGCTATTTTTAAAACGAGAGTAACATAGTATTTGGCGTTTTATGGAAAAAACTAATTAGTTTGTTTAAACAAGATGTAAGTTTAAACAAACGCTAACAATAATAAACTTAAGAAGATGTAAAATAGTAAAATGTAGCTAGATTTAAAAAAACTTGAATGTTAAATTAGTTCGACTTCTTACTTTCTGATTTTATAAAACAATTACTATAGATATTTAATTTTGTTTTTAGTTTGAGTAATCTTAATTTTAGCAAAAGAAATTATCTTTTCTAATTTAATGAACATTAATTAGGACTTATTATTATGCTTGAAATTAAAATCTCTGACTTATTAAAATCGAAATGGAGCAATATTGTAATTGGTTCATTACAAGCCGATATTGTTGTTAAATCATCTGATAAATTATTAATAGATCTTTTAGATAAAGCATGTAATGATTATTCGGGAAATAATAAAGTTGAGGTTATTGCAAAGCTTAAAGTTATTGCCGATTCTCGTAAAGCTTATAAAGCTTTGGGTAAAGACCCTGCAAGATATCGTTTATCTTCCGAGGCATTATTACGTCGAATTGTTAAAGAAAAAGGAATTTATAAAATCAATAATATTGTTGATATAAATAATTTGCTTTCAATTTCGTCATATTATTCCATTTGTGCATTCGATATTGCAAAATTGAAACCACCTATAGAATTTACAATTGGCACAAAAGAAGATGAGTATTATGGAATAGGGAGGGGATTATTAAATATTGAAAATTTACCTGTTTTTGAAGATCAACAAGGGAAATTTGGAAGTCCAACCAGTGATTCAGAGAGAGTAAAAATTACAGATGAGACAAAATCAATTTCCATGAACATAATTTCGTTTTCCGGTATAAATGATCTTGAATTTCAACTAGAAAAGTTAAAAGAATATTTGACTCAATTTGCCGAAGCAAAAAATGTCCAGATTAAAATAATTGAATAACGGCTTCGCATTAAGTTGCGTGCTGGTTTCCGCTGTATTTCATTGTCCACCGTTGAACAATATTACTAAGATAAAACTTTATCAGTAAACCACAATGCCCCGCATGCAACACGTGTTATAAGTTTGGCGAAAATGCCACCATACTTTTCAGTTTAGTAATTACTTATCATGAAAACATAAAAAATTAGTATTTGGGGGATTACTAATTGCCGGAACGGCAATGTAGGGGAGGATTACAAGCTTTTTAGTAAGCCCTAGGCTGTTTGTTGGCCAAAGCAGGCTTACCAATGTGTTTGTAATAAGTTTGGGATTATTAGTTTCTTATAATTACTCCTAATGCTTCAAGTAATTGAATATTGCCTTCTAATGCAATCTTTACTACTGTATAAAATTTACTCCCTGACAGTCCTCAAGTAATTAATTTAGCTGTCAGGAAGGGGAGCATGTCAATGATTAATCAATTTTTAATAATTTTCTTATAGTAATACCTGTATCGGTTTCAAGTGTAATAATATATAATCCGTTTTCGAAATTTGTCAAATCTATTTTTTCATTTTGTTGTAATTCTGATATGTTAAAGATCTGTCTACCTGACATATCAGAAATTGATAAATTATGAATGTTGTTATTGGCAAATTTAATGTATATTTCACCTCTTGTTGGATTTGGATAAACCGATATCCCTTTTTGATGTATTGCTTCAATACCCACTGAATTATTTACCGTAATATCAAAGCTACAGGTATTTTCATTTCCGGAATTGTCACGTATTGTCCAAACAACTGTTGTTGTGCCTACAGGGATCTGTGCATTTGCAAGAGATGCTGTATTATTCAAGTCATTTTCTACACTTTCAATACCACAATTATCTGTTTTGGCCGTCAGATCAAATTCCGTTCCGTTTACAGTATAATATTGTGTTACATCAGCAACAACTTCTTGGTTGTTTGAACAAGTAATTACAGGTGAAATGGTATCAGTAGCAATGATCTCAAAAGAAACTTCTGAACTATTTCCGGCATCATCAGTCACGGTTAAAGTAACTAAATTCGTTATTTCTGATATAATAGTCCCTGCAACAGGTATTTGAGTGATATCAAGACTTATATCGCAATTATCAGTTGCTGTTACATCACCCGTGTAATCTGGTACTGAAACTTCGCAATTATCATCAGCATAAATTGTTTGCTCGTTATGAGTTGATGT
>WTBR01000094.1 GCA_013138975.1 Bacteroidales bacterium | reverse complement strand
CAAAACCTAAAGCACCGGTATTCCAACTATTACCATTAGACGAAGGGCATGATTCAATACAATCTCCACATTGAGCACAATTGGTTCTATCGAGAATATGTTTCCCATCTGAAATACTGTGTACATTCTGAGGACATGCATCTACACAGGATCCGCATAAGCAACAGCGACTTTCAAAAAAAAGCAGAGCTGACGATTTCTTCCATGATTGTGGAGAATGACACCAAGGACATCTAAGGTGACATCCCATTAAGTAAAGAACAACTCTTGTTCCGGGACCATCTACTGAAGAAATCCATGAAATATCAAAATATTGTATTTTTTTCATGCTAGCTTTTTACTTTATTTATGTATTTGCTAATATACCTGCCTAATTAAAAGTATATTGCTCATTAATTTCTCCATTCTCACAAATTATCCTTACTTTACCCGGGCGACCCATATTTTTTAATTTTGTTTTAATCTTATATTTTGCAGCATATTCTCGGCAAGCCGGTAAAGTTGAACTATGCCCAACCCCATTCTCAAAGCCAATTATTTTTGTGTTTATCCAACCTAATAAAGAAAGTTTATTCGTAAAACTATTTGCGTAGTTTTTATTTATCGTATTTTCTTCATTACTTGGAATATATTCACCCATATCTTCTCTACCTGTATAACAAGACATTAACCAAATTCTTACTGGTTCTGTTTTTACTGCTTTATCACTGATTTTATCTAAGTAACTAACCATTTCGCTAGCACTTATATATTGATGACCGATTGAAATTCCTCTAGCAGCAACATCTCTTTTTTCAGAATACTCTCTTTAAGCACTGTGCCCATATAAAAATATATCTGTAGTACCTTGCGGAATCAATTCTTCACCTTCTTCATTTAGCGTTAATTTATGTGAGTTACTTAGTTTTTCATCTGTTTCGTTAAATTTCCCTGATGTTTTAGTTTCTACCTTACTTGGAGTTATTTTTCGGCTGCCAATATTGTTATTTTTAAAATTAGCTTGCGGACGGGATACTTCTCCAAACCATTGAATAATACAATGATTATTATAATTTTGTTTTTGTGTTTCGGTTAAAGCCATTGTGTTAAATACTTATTAATTAATACTTAAGCTTATTTCATAAATAAAAATACTTAATTGTTGATGTGTTGCCTGTATATAGTCTTTGCAAGAAAACGCCAAATTGCTCACGAGTTTAATATTTATAAAATTATGTTCGTGAGCTTTGCAAGGTTCTGCGTCTGCCTGTCGGCAGACAGACTTGAAAAAAGGCAGTTTTCTTGCTAAAACTATATAAGTTTAATTGATAATTCACACCAATTTATTAAACTAATTTATTCAATATTAAAAGGGATTGATAAGTCCTTTTACATATTGAATTAAGCCGAGACTTGGTTTTCCATGTGCATCTGCATCAATAATAATTAAATCCTCCGGCATTTTCTGCAAATAAAAACCACTCATATATACATCAGCAATATTAAGTTCCGAACTAATTTCAAAACGAGTACTTTTATTATAAGCAATAATACGGTTTTGTGCCAGACTGTTATCAGATGATTTCTCTCCACTTATAATTGGTCGGCCTTCAGTCATTAAAATCAATTTTCCGGGTCCCTTAACCATTTTATGAAATAGTTTTCCTAAAATTAAGGTTGTTACCCTAAAACTAACTTCCGATTTTAGTTTTAAAGTGTCTGACATAGCTACTAAATTTTTTAAGTCAAAGGTCACTTCTTCACCTTCTTCAAGTGTCCATTCCACAAATTCCTGCGATCCAATAGCTCTAAAATCAACCGAAGATCCTTGTCCTTTCATTTCCACTTTATTCATAAAATATGTTTTGCTTTTAAGCCTTGATATTACTGATGTTTTTTTGAAAGGAATAGCAAACCTTGGTGGACAACCACTTGGTTCAAATTTTCGTGATACATAATAGGTATGTTTTTGAGCGGCATCAATAGTATAACCATCACCCCATTTTTTAATACTGCCTTGAGGATGATTACCTTTGGAGCTATTTAGACTTACATAAACTTTATTTTTTCGCGAAACTGTTACCCGGGCAAAAACATAAAGATATGTTTGCATAATCAAATACAAAAAAGAAATAGTTCCAAATAATGAATAAAACATTAAGCCCATAAAAAGTCTTTTATTAGAAATAATTAATTCACTAAGTATAGCATTATTAGTTTCCTTAATCATATTCGGAATCATTTCATTGATATTGCTTAATCTTGAAAAATCTATTCCGCCCATACTACTTGTGACCAGTTCATTAGCTGATGATTTTGCATTATTCATAGAAAGCTGTATTTGAGCATGTACTTTATTAAGGTTTCCCTCAACAGAGTCGAATTGATCACGTACTTTTCCTTTTAACCGGGCATAAGCATCATTAATTCGCTTATCAATTTTTTGTTTTGTGTTATTTTTTTGCTTGCTATATTGTTTGTTTACGCTTTTTTTTATGGCATTTGTAGCAAGTTTCATAACATCGTACCAACTACATTTTTCAAGTTCAAGTAAAGGTTCAGGAAAAATGGCATTATATTCTTCGGTTACTACAGCATGTGTAGATAATCTATGCACATTAATTCGGGTCATGAATTCTATTTCTTTGTCATTAAGTTTTCCCAGCAGCATCTTATGCAAGCTGTCAACTTGTTCTATCCCTTCATCTAATACATTTACCGGCGATTGTGTGGTTCTCTCAGCAATAGATCCTAAATCTAAACCTCCAATTTCTTGATTTATACGAGCTATTAATGCATTGGTGAAACGTTTAAATGTGGTAATCATAGCACCATTTATGTTTTCTTCTAAACTACCGTAGCGTGTTGGCTCAGTATCAAGTGCTATATCTTTCAGAATTATGGCAGTGGGGACCTTTACCAAATGGCAATAACTGTTCTCAGCATTTTGTTTTCTATCATTTACCCACTCCGATAATAAATTTTGCAAATTTATATAATCACTTTTTATTGAATCACTAATGCACAAATTATTTGCCTGCCGTAGTTCAGTTAACACCATGTTGTTTTTGTTAACCTCTCCTAACCAGTTGCTTTTATATTCAATATTATTTAGTCCTATTTCAAAAACTTTTTCCCTTAATGGATCTCTACGCGATAAGACCCGGGTTAAGGCCAGTGAAGCTATGCTATCGTGCTTGTCTAAATCTTCAAAATTGATGCAATTCTCCGAAAAATAATTTTCGATAATAGGACTTCCTTTACCCGATATCCTATCTTTTAAATAAGCAGAATAAAAATGATCCTGTGCATCTTCTACCAGATTTGTATCAATAAATTGTTCAATCATCCAGCGGTGAGAAGAATCAATACCTCCGGGAATTTTTAATGCCTCATCAAGTTTTTCTCCTATTAAACTACTGCTTAACGATGTTTCAACAATTCGCTGACCTGAATCAAGCAGAAGCACGGTTGTTACATTCGGACGTAGTTGAAAACGGTGTGTAGCTATACTTTGGTTTGTATCGCGCTGAAATTCTACCGAATCAACAACTGTAAACCGATATATTTGTTCGGTGATATTGCGATTAACATTTGTTGTTACATATTTTATAGGCAATATTAATATTAACAAAGGACTCCAATACAATAAGGCCTTTAGCAAATGTGAAAGCGATTTATTTAGTCCGAGTGTGGTAAAAACATAAATGTTATGATTAAGAGCCAGATATACAAATCGAAGAAAAGCATAAGTTACTCCGTTTAAAAAAGCCATACGCAAATCGAGAAAATATGCACTGTATACGATAAGAAAAAGATATAAAAAAGAACGTATATGTCCTTTAATTACCATACATATAAATGCATATACAGTTATTGCAAAAAGTATAAACCACCCTAACCCGCCATATACTCCAAGTCCGGTAAAATAAAATATAGCGGGTAAAAAACAGGGAACAGCCCACCATTTTCGCCAAATTGTTGAAGTTAGTAAACCTGTTAAAGCAACAACTGGTACAATTATTTTAAGCGAGTCAAAATCCTTAATATTCGAAAACTCAATAAGGTCGAGAAAAAAAGCAGCCCAAACCGGTATTACAACAATATATATATAGAACAGGATTAAAGTATCAGAAGATAAAACCTTAAGCAATTTTTCCTTCCATTTTTCCTTTTGATTTAGCAATTTATTCATTATTAATAATTTTAAAATGTAAGTCTAATAATTGTGTTATTATTTAAAATCCTCTGTATTAAAGAATATTACAGGTTTATTTTTATTTGGACCATCAACATAAATCAACTGAAACTGTTGATTTGCACCGTAATGCAGATCATATTGAAGAAGCTTGGCTCCATCTGTTCCATAATGACCACCGGCTACATCAACGGTTTTCCAATTTTGAGTACGCATTACAAAGGTAGTGGGAGAAGTAACTTGTATTGCAAAGCGTTGTACTCCACCATCATGCTTTTGATAAAGATCAATTTTAGCTCCATTTTCAGTACTTCGGCCTTGCACATTAACTAATTTTCCTCCATTTTGCACTTGTATATTAAGCCAACTATGTCTTGTCCCTTTAAATTGAAACATACGATCAAAAAATATATCTAGGCTCCATATCTGAAAAGCTAATCCGTTTATATTCATTGTAAAACCCATTGCACCAGGCATACCTAAACCTGGCAAGTCCCAATATTTATTTGAATAAGCACACTTAATATAAAAACTTTGATGTGAATTTGGAATATAATAAATAACCGGCAATTGGTGTAGTTTCCATTTCTGTTTCCTGTCTTGATCTGATTTTGTAGTTTGAATAATCTTTTCATAATCATTGTAAGCCAATACCTTTCCACTCTTTTTATTGACAATATAGAATGTCATGGGTTCTCCGGCATATTCAAACTTAAAATTTTGTTCATTATTATCATTGTTTTTTTTAAGAATAACAAGGGCTCCATCCTCTTCACTTCCATCTTTTACATTAAGCACCCCCATGCCATGTTGAGGCTGAATAGTTTTATATTCTGCCTTACCATTAATTTTATAATACCTGTCAGCAACATCGGAAATTGGTAAATCATAGAGCTGAACAGCACTTTCAAGTCCTAGAGCTTGTGCACCGAAACCTCCCATATCAAAAAACTTTTTATTGTTTATATTCTGAATGGCATAAACACTATTCGACGGAGGAGCCATTGTGGATATATCAGCTTTATCAAAAACCCATTTTTGATTATTTGCACCGGTTAAAGAGGTTTGAGTTAATGGCATATTGTGACCGTTAGCCGTTAAATACAAACCACTACGTTTAACTTGTAAGATATAATAATTTTCAGTCCCATTTTGAACATGTATAGGTTTAAACATCTGTGCAGCATTGTTTATTCCCAATTCATAAAGCCATAATTCAGCTCCACTATTTAGGCTTCCTCCTTTTACATCTAATACATAATTTGAATGTTGAGGCTGCAATGAGATATATTCAGGAAAATCTTTATTGTTGAGTACTTTTACGTATCGATCAGCTCCCGTTGGGATTTCATCGTGATATAACTTTACCTCAGCCTTTAATTTACCTGCATAAGTATGAAAACCGGAAATATCTAAAGAAAGTGTTTTGTCACTTAATGGTCGTAAATAATAAAGTATATTGAGCGGAGCTAAGGTTTTAATATCAGCTTTTTTAAATACCCATTCCTGACATATCTTATCAGATTTTGATTTCAAACTAAGCGGAGCGTCTAATATGAGTTCATCTGCACTCAAAAAGTAATAATCTCCAAATTTAATTCTATAAGTTTCACTTTTCCCTTTTATAGGTTCAAGTTCAAACATTGATCTTTTATCGCTTAGCTTTCTTTCTATTAGTATTATTTTACTGTTTTGCGAAGGCAAACTGTCACTTATTCCCAGCACATATTCACTATGCATAGGCCGTAAGTATACAAATCGAGGATTCTCCGGGCAAGGAATAACTTTAATTAAACGGTCGGCGCCATTGTCTTGACTAAATAACTGTAATGGCCCTCCTTTTGATTTGGCATTTTTATTATATTCGGGTAAATCAAAAAATAAGGTAGAATCATTAACCGCATGAATTAAAAAAATAAAATCATCAGGTTGTTGAGCAATACTATTTTTAACTGGTAAAAGGTAAAACATTTGCATAAAAAGAATGCATAAAAACGAATACTTCATAAGTAATTATAATTTAAAGTGTTAGTTAATAAGTTTGTTACTTTAACAAACCGTTATTTATAAAAAAATAATAAATTTAAATATTTTGATACTGCAAATAATTCCAATTAAATCTCAAAATGACCTATAAATAATTTGAATTATTTTTTGCTTAGATGATTCAAAAAATCCAAGTATAGCAGTAGCTACAGCTTTATTTTTCAAGAAATATAAGTAAAAAAGAAACGAATTATATAGGTTATTTTGATGTTTAATTGGTATATGATGTGAAAATCAAGATAAAAGATAAAAGTAGTAAGACACAAGTAACAAGATAGAAGATGCAAAAAAATGCTTATACAATCTTGATACTTATTACTTAATACAGGAATCTGCAAGCATTGGTACGACTTATTACTTAACTATTTTTGCATTAACTCCTTGTGTAGAGAAGTATTCTTTTACTTGATTGAGTTCATTTTCACTTACCCTTCCGGTTCCTTCAAGTGGATATTCCATTCCTAATGCTATATAATAGTTTTCGGAATAAGCATTATAAGGAAGTATCTCTATTGATTTAATCTTATTGGTAAGCATTACTTCTTTAATTTTATTGTAGCATTCTTTTGTATCTGTATAGTCCGGAATAATTGGTGTTCGAATGGTAATAT
>WTBR01000009.1 GCA_013138975.1 Bacteroidales bacterium | reverse complement strand
ATACCTTGTCTACCAAATCTTCAAATTGATAATCTTGATTTTCATAGGCTTCCAGTGTGCTTTGTTTTAGTTTCCCCAGAAACTCTTTTAAAGTATTGCTTCCATTTACTTCGTTTCGGATGGCAAGGGTATTGACAAACATTCCTACTATGTTTTCTAAATCGGAATGGTTACGTCCTGCGATTGGGGTACCTACTATTATATCTTCCTGTCCGCTTAGCTTCGATAATAGAATATTAAATACTGATAAAACGGACATGTATAATGTCAGTTCGTTTTCATTTGCTAATGACTTGATATGCTGTGTAACTTCTTTACTTAATGCAAAGCTTACACTGGCTCCTTCATGACTTTGGATGGCTGGGCGTACCTTATCTATCGGAAGGTTTAATACCGGAATTTCTTCTTCAAATTTACTAATCCAATAATTTTCTTGTTTTTTAACTTTTAGTTGCTGTTCTTCACTGTTTTGCCATTGGCTATAATCTTTATATTGTAAACTCAATGGTGCTAACTTTCCGCCTGAATATAATCTCCGGAAATCTTCTTCCAGAATTGAATGTGAGACTCCATCGCTGATGATATGATGCATGTCGATCATTAACAAGCTGCTTTCTCCTTTTATATCTACTTTGATTACTCGTAATAGGGGTGCTTTACTTAAATCAAAGGCTTGGATGAAATGTTGTCTTTTTTCCTGTACTTCTTCTTTTGTAACGGTTAATTCTTCCAGCTTAAAATCTACTTGTTCGTGTATTCGCTGAACAGGTTCTTCTCCAACTATTTCAAAACTTGTACGGAAGCTTTCATGTCGAGATATAAGTTGACGGAATGTTTCTTCTATTTTTTGTTTGTCTTCTTCTGCTCCTATAGATATAACATATGGCATATTATAAGCTGTAGAAGCCAAATCCATCTGATGTAATAAATACAAGCGTTTCTGGGCTGAGGATAAAGGATAATAATCCTGTTCTTTTGCTTTTGGGATGGATACAAAATCTTTTTTGTCTCTTGTGTTTATTTGACCTGCCTGTGCTTGAATGCTTGAATGTATAAATACATCTCGTAAAGGAAATTCTACACCTATTTCTTTATGGATTTTTCCTGTTAATACAGATGCTTTTAGTGAATGTCCTCCTATGGAAAAGAAGTTAGCTGTTGTACTTATCTCTTCTTTTTCTATTTTTAATACTTCTGACCAGATTTCTACCAGTTTTTCTTCCGTTGAATTTGATGGGGCTACATAATCATCGCCTGCTTTTATCTCCGGGGATGGTAGTGCTTTTCGGTTTACTTTGCCATTGCTAGTTAGTGGAAGTTTTTCTAATTGCACAAAGTATGACGGTATCATATAATCGGGAAGGCTCGCCGATAAATATGTGCGGATTTCTTTCTGCTTAAACTCTTCCTCTGTAACAAGATATGCACAAAGGTATTTATCTGCGTTTTCCTCTCTGGCTAATACTACACTCTCATTTATGCTCTCATGCTTTAATAATACATTCTCTATCTCACCTAACTCAATCCTAAATCCACGGATCTTGACTTGATGATCAATGCGACCTAGGAATTCTATATTACCATCGGGTAAACAGCGAGCTAAATCACCGGTTCTGTATAATTGTTCTCCATCTTTATAAGGATGATCTATAAACTTCTCTGAAGTAAGTTCAGGGTTATTTAAATAACCTTTGGCTAATCCATCTCCACTTATACACAATTCACCTGATACGCCTATGGGCTGAATATGATCATATTTATCTAAAATAAAAATATTACTATTTTCTATTGGTTTACCTATTGGAATATTATTTTCTAAACTCTGGACTTCAAATCTAGTTGTTACAACTGTATTTTCCGTAGGTCCATAATTATTGTATAATTTATAATCTCTTTGCTTAAAAGTATTTAGTTTATCTCCTCCTGTCAATAAAATTTTTAGTGACTTATTATCATGTTCCATAAATTTCTCACATAACTGTGTTGGTAAGAAACTTACGGTAATATTTTTCTTTTCGAAATATTTATTTACTTCTTCTGAATCCAGTTTTATATTTTCATCAATAATATATAATGATGAACCTGCAATTAAACATGGAAAAATTTCCCATACTGAAGCATCGAAACCAAAGCCTGCAAATTTACTTATGCGATCCGACTGTTTAATTCCATAAAAATTATTATGATTAAAACATAAATTTACTAAAGACTTATTTTCAATTAATACCCCTTTAGGTTTTCCCGTTGAGCCGGATGTATATATTATATAAGCAGGAGTTGTCGAAGAAATTTTTAATTTTAAATTTCTCGCATTATCTATTGGTGTTTCTGATATATTGATTGGAATAATAGGTTTGTTTTCCTCATCATGATATTGATTTCTTAAGTTATTTGTCAAAAGTATTTTTATTCTACATTCCTTTATCATGAATTGTATTCGAGAATCTGGTAAGGTGCTATCAATAGGTAAGTATGCCTTTCCTGTTTTTAATATTCCTAAAATACCAATATAAACGGCTAATGAATATTCATGCAATAAACCTACAAAATCATGCTCTAAAACTCCGTTAAGAATCAAATATCGTGCAAGTTGATTTGATTTCCTATTTAACTCTGAATATGTGATTGATTCTGAACCATAAACTAATGCAATATTATCAGGGGTTTGTACAACCTGTTCTTCAAATAGGTCATGAATAGTCCTATCTTTCGGATAATCTATATTTAGATTATTAAATTCATATAATAATTGTTGCTTTTCTTCTGTGCTTATTATTTCTATCTCTGAAAGTTCTCTTTCTGATTTAATTGTTAATTGATTTACTATCTGTTTAAAATATCCAATATATCGTTCTATGGTCTCTGCTTTAAATAACTTTGTACAATATTCAAAACTGAACATCATCTGTTCTCCGTAATCAACGGCTGTTAATGTTAAATCAAACTTTGATAATCCTGACTTATGTTCATACTTGTTATTTTCTAATCCTGATAAATCTGCTCTTATATCTGCTTCCTGATTCTGGAAACTAAACATTACATCAAATAAAGGATTGCGGCTTATGTCTCTTTCTATTGATATGTTTTCTACTAATTCTTCAAATTGATAATCTTGGTTTTCAAAAGCTTCAAGTGTTGTTTGTTTTAGTTTCTTTATAAACTCTTTTAAGGTATTGCTTCCCTTTACTTCGTTTCGGATGGCAAGGGTGTTGACAAACATTCCTACGATGTTTTCTAAATCGGAATGGTTACGACCTGCTATTGGGGTTCCTACTATAATATCTTCTTGTCCACTTATTTTCGATATTAGAATGTTAAAGGCTGATAGTACTGACAAATATAGTGTCAGGTCGTTTTCTTTTGCCAGTGATTTAATATGCTGTGTTTCTTCTTTACTTAAAGCAAAGTTTACACTGGCTCCTTCATGACTTTGAATTGCCGGACGTACTTTATCTATTGGTAGGTTTAATACCGGAATTTCTTGTTCAAATTTATTTATCCAGTAATTTTCCTGTTTTTTTACTCTTGCCTGTTGCTCTTCACTGTTTTGCCATTGGCTATAATCTTTGTATTGTAAGCTTAATGGTGCTAAGTATTCACCTGAATATAGTCTCTGGAAATCTTGTTCCAAAATAGCATGAGAGACACCATCGCTTATAATATGGTGCATATCTATCATTAACAAGCTGCTTTCTCCTTTTATATCTACTTTGGATACGCGTAAAAGAGGTGCTTTACTTAAATCAAAGGCTTGGATGAATTGATGCCTTTTTTCCTGTACTTCGTCTTTTGCTAGTGTTAATTCTTCTAGTTTAAATTCTACGTGTTCGTGGATGCGCTGAACGGGCTCTTCTCCTTCTATCTCAAAACTTGTGCGGAAACTTTCATGGCGTTTTATCAGTTGTTGGAATGCTTCTTCTATTTTTTCTTTTTCTACTTCTGCTCCCAATGGAATTATATATGGTATATTATATGCCGTTGAATCAAGTTCCATCTGTTGCAATAAATACAATCGTTTCTGAGCTGAGGACAAGGCATAATAATCTTGTTCTTTTACTTTCGGGATGGATACAAAATTTTTCTTTGTACTTAACTCTATTTGAACGGCTTGTGCTTGAATACTTGAATATAAAAACACATCTCGAAGTGGAAATTCTACTCCTATTTCTTTATGGATTCTTCCTATTAAGATCGTTGCTTTTAGTGAATGACCACCTATGGCAAAAAAGTTGGCTGTAACACTTATATCTTCTTTTTCTATATTTAAAACCTCTGACCAGATTTTCACCAGATTTTCCTCTATTTCATTGGATGGCGCTACATAATCTTCGCCTGCTTTTATCTCTGGTGATGGCAGTGCTTTGCGGTTTACTTTGCCGTTACTGGTTAATGGTAAACTGTCCAATTCAACAAAATATAACGGTATCATATAATCGGGAAGGCTTGCTGATAAATATGTACGGATCTCTTCCTTGTTGAATTTTTCCTCTGTAACAAGATAAGCACACAGGCATTTATCTCCGCTGGCTTCTATGTCTATTACAACGCAATCTTTTATTTGATCATGTTTCTGTAAAAGGCTCTCAATCTCACCCAGTTCTATCCTAAAACCTCGAATCTTCACCTGGTGATCGATACGTCCTAAAAACTCTATTTTACCATCGGGTAACCAACGGGCTAAATCGCCTGTTTTATATAAACGTTCTCCTTCTTTAAAAGGGTGTTTTATGAACTTCTCTGAGGTTAACGCTGTATTGTTTAAATACCCCAATGCTAAGCCTGCTCCGCTGATACATAGCTCTCCTGAAATACCTATAGGAACAATACGATAATTTATATCTAGTATGAATATTTGTACATTGCAAATCGGTTTTCCTATTGGTATTATTTTATCTAAGTAGTCTAAAGGGTTTTCTATGATGAAGGAGGCACAAATATCAGTTGCTTCCGTTGGACCATAAGTATTAACTATTTTTGTTTTATTAGATTCTAATGAGAGCCAAGTACTTAATTTATTCATTGATATTGGTTCCCCTCCAAGAGAAACAAATCGAAGGGAATTTAGCTTCTCTAATAAAGAATCTTCTTTTGCTTCAACGATCGGGTAAAACGCACTTGGCGTGCAATTAATCCATGTTATCTTTTCTCTCGATATAATGTCTGAAATTATATCAGGATCATAATGTGAGGTTGGCATTAAATGTAAGGAGCCTCCACAAAGTAATGCCGCAAAAAGATTTTTTTGTGTTAAATCGAAACTTGTTGAAGACATTAATAGAACGCTATCGGTACTTGTTATTGTATTTTCATTTATAAACCAGTGCATCAAGTTCGCAAAACCTTTATGATAGACGGCAGCGCCTTTAGGATTACCTGTGGATCCGGATGTATAAATTAAATAAATCAAGTTATCTGACTTTAGCTTGACAGGATCGTACTGAACAGGAGATTCATAATTATCCAATTCATCAACATTTACTATCCGATCATCTTCAATATCCATTAAGGTCTCTTTATTGGCACTCCTTACAGATTTTGTACTAAGAATAATCTTGGCATCACAATCTTTTATAATATAATTCTTTCTTGATACAGGATAATTATTATCTATTGGAACATAAGCGCCTCCTGCTTTGAGCACAGCAAAAATGGATATAAGAAATTCTATGGACTGATCTGCAAATATGGCAACAAAATCGTTACACTTAATTCCTTTATTTATTAAAATATTAGACAGCTTGTCTGTTTCTTGATTAAATTCCTTATAAGTTAATTTATTGCTTCCTCGTACTAAGGCACAAGCGTTTGGAGTTCTTTTTACCTGTTCTTCAAATAATTCATGAATAGCCTTATCTCTTGAAAAATCTATTTTTGTATCATTAAAGTCATACAATAATTTCTGCAAAACATTATGAGAAATAATATTATTGCTATTAATTAATTTTTCGGGATTTTTACTTATCGAAACAAGTATAGTTCTAAAAAATTCAAAAAAATCTTTTACCCTTTCTTCACTAATAAAAGAGGTTATATAACTTAAACTATAAAATAAATTCCCTCCTGTCGCACTTATATCAAACCCAAATAAAGAATTTGATTGAACTCCACCCATGTTAGATTGGAGTTCATTTGTTTCACCTTCATTATTCGTTTGCCTTAATTCATTCTCTTCAATTTCATCATATATGTGAAAATCAACATAATTAAAAATTATATCTGTTATTGGGTTCTGAGAAGTTGATACTTCTCCTGTTAATTCAACAATTTTTAAAAGTGAAATTTTATCATATCTTTTTAAATTGTTGAGTTTTTCATTTGTACTGTTTATATATTCCTTCCATGTTACATTTTCTGGAATAATTGTTCTAAATGGCACTGTATTTAAGAAACAACCTAAAATTTTGTCTCCATCTTCAACAGTAGGTCGATTATTTGTTATTAAACCTACTGTAATATCATTATCATATGAAAACATTTTAAGGGTATACATAAATGCAGAAAAACATATATTTTTAACACTTACATTTAGCTGCTGAGCAATAGAAATTAACTCAGTATGCACGTCATCAGGCAATTTTTCTTCTTTAGTTTTATATAGAGCATCTTTATCGACAATATCAAATGCAAACCTCTTATAACCTATTAACTCATCTTTCCAAAAATCAATTAATTCTTTGTTTTTAGCTGCATATATTTGATCAATTACAAAATCTTTATAGCTACTTTGTAACTGTTCTGGAATAAAATGAGGATCTTTTTGCAGGGCTAAATAAATATTATTTAGCTCGGTATTAAAGGAAGCATCACTCCAACCATCTATTATTGCATGATGACATATAAAACAAATGCAATACGCATTATTACCAAGATCGAATGTGAAAAAGCGCCATAAATGCTCTTTTATATCAAATGGTACATTTTTATCATTGTATAAATATTCACGTATAAAATCATTCTGTTCTTGAGTATTTTTATCGGAAATATTATAATGTTTTATTTCAGGATCTAATTTCTTAAAAACAACTTGTTTCAATTCATTTCCATCCTGATAGAATCCTGTTCTCAAAATTGAATGCTTTTCCATCATTAAATACAATGCCCTATCTAATAAGTTTGTATCCATAACAGAGAATTCAACTATATGAACCATTTGATCATGATATACATCCGGATCAATCAAAGAATAGTATATCATCCCAACTTGAATATCACAAGCCGGATAAATATCTTCTACATTTTCTTTATTTTTTATTGAATCTCCTGAAAGTATTTGATTTTTATTCTTTTCGAGATCATTTTTAATACTAATTATTTTTATCGACTCTGATGAAACTGAAACTGAATTTGATATACATTTTGAAAAATGCCTAACAGTTTGATTTGCATATAAATCTGACACACCTACATTTACATTCATTCTGTTATTGATAGCACTTATAAGCCTTAAAGCTGTAATAGAATCGCCCCCTAAACTAAAATAATTATTATCGATACCAATTTTTTCAATTTTAAGAATTTCTGACCAAATTTCTACAAGTTTTTCTTCTATCTCATTTGTAGGACTAACGTAATCATCTCCTACTTTTACTTCAGGTGATGGTAAAACTTTAAGGTTTACTTTTCCATTAGATGTCAATGGTAAAGCTTCCAATTCCACAAAATACGATGGAATCATATAATCAGGAAGGCTTGCCGATAAATATGTTCGTATTTCTTCCTGATTTAAGCCATTTTCTGAAACGATATAAGCACAAAGGTATTTTTCTCCGTTTTTTTCATTAGCAACGACAACACCTTCTTTTATGTTTTCATGTTTTTGTATTACACTTTCTATCTCTCCTAACTCTATTCGAAATCCTCTTAACTGAACTTGATTATCTATACGACCAAGATATTCCATTTCTCCATTTGAGAGCATCTTTACCAGATCTCCTGAACGATATAATCTTTCTTCCGGTTTATATGGATTATTTATAAACTTTTCGCTTGTTAAATCTTCTCTTCCTAAATAACCTCTACTTACACCATCTCCTCCAATTAATAATTCACCTGAAAATCCTTTTGGTACAAGTTGTAAATTTTTATCTACTACATAAGTTGTAAGTGTTGGTATGGATGTTCCTATATTACTTATATTATTATCTATCTCATTCTTTCCAATTTCCTTATATGTTACATGAACAGTAGTCTCGGTTATTCCAAACATATTAATTAGTTTAACATCTGAATAAATATTAAACCACTCTTTCAATTTGTTTGGTTTTAATGCTTCTCCTCCGAAAATTAAATATCTTAGGTTTTCCAGAGATTTATTCGGTTTACTTAATGCAACTTGAGCCAAATTGTAAAACGCTGATGGTGTCTGATTTAAAACTGTAACTTTTTCTTTAGAAAGTACATTGTAATATTCAACGGCATCTCTTGCAACTATCTTAGGAATAATAATCAACTTACCTCCGTAAAGAAGTGCTCCATACATTTCCCACACTGAAAAATCAAAACAGTGGGAATGGAACATTGTCCAAACATCTTTATCACTAAAGTCAAATTGAAATTTATCATTGAAAAATAATCGAACCACATTTCTATGTTCAATCATGACTCCTTTAGGCTTTCCTGTTGTGCCTGAAGTATAGATAATATAAGATAAATCCGATGGCTTATTAATCGATTCTATATTAGAAAAACTATGTGAGGATATAGATATTTCTTCAACACATATAATATTTCCATCAAATTCTATTCTTTCGGATAGATCTTTATTCGTTATAATTGTTTTAGATTGACTATCATTTAATATAAAATCAATTCTTTCTTTAGGATAATCAGGATCTATAGGAAGATATGCTCCGCCTGATTTTAAAATCCCCAGCATTGAAAAAACGGTCTCAAAAGAGCGATCAAGAAATATAATTACAATATCATCTCTACTAATTCCATTTTCTCGTAAATTATTAGCAATAACATTTGCTTTATCGTTCAATTCCTGATAACTAAGAAATTCATCATCAAGTGTTAATGCAATTTTATCTGATTTTATTCTTACTTGTTCCTCAAAAAAACATTGAATTGTTTTATCTTTTGGATAATCGCATATGGTATTATTAAATTCATATAATAATTGTTGCTTTTCTTCTTCTGTTATTATTTCTATAGTAGATATCTTTTCATTTAACTTATCTGTTAATTGACTTACGATAAGCTTAAAATAATTTATAAACCGTTCTATGGTTTCTGCTTTAAACAGTTTGGTACAATATTCAAAACTAAGCATCAACTGATCTCCGTAATCAACTGCTGCTAAAGTCAAGTCAAATTTGGAAATCCCGGTAGTATGAATCAATTCCTGATTAATTAGACTTGAGATATCTCCTGAATACTCTGTTTGGTTTAATAAATTACATACAACATCAAATATCGGGTTACGACTAACATCTCGATTAATTATTATATTCTCAGCTAATTCTTCAAACTGATATTCCTGGTTTTCATAAGCATTAAAAGTTCCTAGTTTTAGTTTTTTAGTAAATTCTTTTAATGTTTCATTCCCATCTACATTATTTCGCATGGGAAGGGTATTGATAAACATTCCTACTATATTTTCTAAATCGGAATGATTACGCCCTGCGATTGGGGTACCTATTATTATATCTTCCTGCCCGCTTAATTTCGATAACAAAATATTAAATACCGATAAAATCGACATGTATAAAGTCAGATCGTTTTCTTTTGCCAACGACTTAATATGCTGCGTTTCTTCTTTGCTTAACACAAAACCTACACTGGCTCCTTCGTAGCTCTGTATAACTGGACGTACATAATCTGTGGGAAGATCTAATACGGGGATTTCTCCTTCGAATTTATTTAACCAATATGATTCCTGATCTTTAACTCTTCTCTGCTGTTCTTCACTATTTTGCCACTCACTAAAATCTTTATATTGTAAACTTAACGGAGCTAACCCTTCGCCTACATGTAAACTTTGAAACTCTCTTTCTAAAATTGTTTGTGAAACGCCATCACTTATAATGTGGTGCATATCTATCATTAGCAAGCTTCCTTCTCCTTTTATATCTATTTTAGATGCTCGTACAAGTGGTGCTTGCGATAAATCAAATGGCTGTATGAATTGTTGCCTGATTTTTTGCTCGTCTACTTTTTCAATCGTAAATTCTTCTATCTTAAATTCAACTTGTTCGTGTATGCGCTGAACCGGTTCTTCGCCTAAAACCTCAAAACTAGTACGGAAACTTTCATGGCGGGATATGAGTTGACGGAATGCTTCTTCTATTTTTTCTTTTTCTGCTTCTGCTCCTAAGGGTATAATATATGGCATATTATAAGCGGTAGAAGATAAATCTATCTGATGTAATAAGTACAAACGTTTCTGAGCTGAGGACTGGGCATAATAATCCTTAGCTTTTGCTTTTGGAATAGTTACAAAGTCTTTCTTTATACTTATTTCTATTTGACGAGCCTGTGCTTTTATGCTTGAGTGTATAAATACATCTCGCAAGGGAAATTCTACACCTGTTTCTTTATGAATCCTCCCGGTTAACACGGTAGCCTTCAATGAATGTCCTCCTATGGCAAAAAAGTTAGCTGTTACGCTTATGTCTTCTTTTTCTATTTTTAATACTTCTGACCAGATTTGTACTAGTTTCTCTTCCAGTTTATTTGATGGAGCAACATAATCTTCTCCGGCCTTTACTTCCGGTGATGGAAGTGCTTTGCGATTTACTTTTCCATTTGTGGTTAATGGAATTTTATCCAAGCCTACAATATATGACGGAATCATATAATCGGGTAAGCTCGCCGATAAGTATGTGCGTATTTCTTCCTGACTGAATTCTTCTTTTGAAACAAGATAAGCACACAGGTATTTATCTCCATTTTCATCTCTTGCAAGAACAACACATCCTTGTATATTAGCATGTTTAAGTAGAGCACTCTCAACTTCTCCTAATTCTATTCTGAAACCACGAATCTTAACTTGATCGTCTATTCTTCCTAAAAATTCTACATTTCCATCTGGTAACCAACGAGCTAAATCGCCTGTTTTATATAAACGTGCGTCTGATTTATATGGATGTTCTATAAACTTTTCGTTCGTTAATTCTTCATTATTCAAATAGCCTCTAGACAAACCGGCTCCTCCAATACAGAGTTCTCCTGCAACTCCTATTGGTAATAGTTTTAGATTCTTATTTAAGATAAAAACAGTATCATTTGCTACTGGACTTCCAATTGGAATATTATCTATATTATTCTTTTGGCATTTATAATACAATGAGCATACTGTTGTTTCTGTTGGCCCGTAGGTATTATATATATTGGAAAAATCAATTAAATTATTTATATAAGAGTAACGTAATTCATCGCCCCCACTTATAAACAATCGTACATCGCATAATAAATTTTGTGGGAAAGTATTTATTTCATTTAATAATAATGGAGAACAACTTATTACGGTGATGGTTTTACTTTTTATTAATCTACTTAGTGTATCTAAATTAAGGATTTCTTCCTTTTCTAATATTGTTAGCTTACCTCCAATTGTTAAAATAGGATATGCTTCCTCAACAAAGGTATCAAAGGAAATTGATGCCTGCTGCATCACATTATCTCTTGAGTTTAAACAAAACTCTTTTTGAAATGCATAAATATATGACACTACATTTCTATGCTCAACCATAACTCCCTTAGGTTTACCAGTTGAACCTGAGGTGTAAATTATATAAGCTAGATTTGATGGATTGTTAATATGTTCAAGATTTGTCTTTGTTTCTTTATATAAAGAACTATTTTCAATATCAAAATGAATTCCTACTTCAATAGTAGAACTTAATTTTAAATCCGAAAAAAGTAATATATCTATTTCTGCATCTTCAATTATGAAATTAATTCTTTCCTCTGGATAAGTACTATCAATAGGAACATAGCACCCTCCTGATTTCAAAATACCTAACATCCCAATCATCATTGCTAATGAATGATCTGTTAATAATCCTATCTTACTTTCTTTACTAACGCCATTACTGCGGCAATAACATGCTAATTGATTTGCTTTCTTATTTAATTCCTCGTAGGTTAAACATTCACATCCTTTTATAATTGCAATATTATTAGGAGTTCTTTCTACTTGATCTTCAAATATTTCATGAATAGTTTTGTTACTAGTATAAACTGATTGGGTTTTATTAAATTCATGTAATAATAAATTTTTCTCTTTTGCGGATATTACATCCAGTGTTGACAGTTTTTCATTAATCTTTTCTGGTAATTGTATAATTATCTCTCTTATATAGCTTATAAAACGTTCTATTGTTTTTGCTTTAAATAACTTCGTACAATACTCAATACTTATCAATAATTGCTCTCCATAATCAACAGCGGTCATGGTTAAATCAAACTTGGAAATTCCAGGAGTATGGATAATTCCCTTTAAAATATCCTCATTTAAATCTCTTGTTAACCCGTCCGAATTTATCAAATCAAACATTACATCAAATAACGGATTGCGACTTGCGTCTCTTACCACAGAAACTTTTTCAACCAAATCTTCAAACTGATAATCTTGATTTTCATAGACTTCCAGCGTGCTTTGTTTTAGTTTCTTTATATACTCTTTTAATGTATTACTTTCTTTTACTTCACTACGGATTGCAAGAGTATTAACAAACATTCCTACAATATTTTCTAAATCGGAATGGTTACGTCCTGCTATTGGCGTTCCAACTATTATATCTTCTTGTCCGCTTAACTTCGATAATAAAATGTTAAAGACTGATAATACAGTCATGTATAGGGTCAGGTCGTTCTCTTTTGCCAAAAATTTGATATTCTGCGTTTCTTCTTTGTTTAATGCAAAACTTACTGTGGCTCCCTCTGTGCTTTGCATCACAGATCGCACATAATCTGTGGGAAGGTTTAATACAGGGATTTCATCATCAAATTTCCTGACCCAATAATCTTCCTGTTCTTTAACTTTTATTTGTTGTTCTTCACTGTTTTGCCACTCGCTATAATCTTTGTATTGTAAACTTAATGGAACTAACTCTTCACCTGAATATAATCTCTGAAATTCTTGTTCCAGGATTGCTTGTGAGACTCCGTCACTGATGATATGATGCATATCGATCATTAACAAGCTGCTTTCTCCTTTTATATTTACTTTGGATACGCGTAAAAGAGGGGCTTTTCTTAAATCAAAGGCTTGTATGAATTGATGTCTTTGGTTCTGTACCTCGTCTTGTTCTATGCTAAATTCTTCAATTTCAAATTCTACTTTTTCATGTATGCACTGAACGGGCTCTTCTCCTACTATCTCAAAACTCGTGCGAAAACTTTCATGTCGGGATATGAGTTGACGGAATACTTCTTCTATTTTTTGTTTTTCCGCTTCTGCTCCTAATGAAATTATATACGGCATATTATAAGCCGTTGATTCTGGTTCCATCTCTTGTAGCAAATACAAGCGTTTCTGAGCTGAGGATAATGGATAATAATCCTGATCTTTTGCTTTTGGGATGGATATAAACTCTTTTTTGTCTCTTGTATTTATTAGGTTGGCCTGGGCTTGGATGCTTGTGTAGACAAAAGCATCTCGCAAAGGAAATTCTACGCCTGTTTCTTTATGAATTCTTCCTATTAATACGGATGCTTTTAGTGAATGTCCTCCTATGCTGAAAAAGTTGGCTGTTGTACTTAACTCTTCTTTTTCTATTTTTAATACTTCTGACCAGATTTCTACTAGCTTTTCTTCTATAGCATTTGATGGGGCTACATAATCGTCGCCTGCTTTTATCTCCGGGGATGGTAGTGCTTTGCGATTTACTTTGCCATTACTCGTTAGTGGAAGTTTTTCCAGTTGTACAAAATATGACGGAATCATATAATCGGGAAGACTCTCTGATAAATGGATGCGTATTTCTTCCTGATTAAAATCTTCTTTTGCAACCAAATAAGCACACAGGTATTTTTCTCCGTTTTCTTCTCTGGCTAATACTACACTTTCTTTTATGCTTTCATGCTTTTGTAAAACACTTTCTATCTCGCCTAATTCTATTCTAAAGCCTCTTATTTTTACTTGCTGGTCTATTCTTCCTAAAAATTCTATATTGCCATCGGGTAACCAACGAGCTAAATCGCCGGTTTTGTATAAACGTTCGTCTTCTTTATATGGATTCTCTATAAACTTTTCTCTGGTAAGTTCCGGATTATTTAAGTATTCTCTTGCCAATCCATCTCCTCCTAATAACAATTCTCCAGAAACTCCTACTGCTTGTAATTTATTGCTTCTATCAAATATATAGGCTGTGGAATTACTTATTGGTTTGCCAATAGGGATATTACTTTCATATTCCTTATCAATATTGAAGGTGGTTGAAAAGGTTGTGTTTTCTGTTGGTCCATATCCATTAATTAATACTAATTTGCTATTTCTGGATTTTATTTTATTAATATGTTTGACTGATAAAACATCACCTCCAACTAATAAATAATCTAATGTATCAAAAATGCTTTCGTCTTGATCAATTAACTGGTTAAATAATGATGAAGTAAGCCAAAGGCTTGTAATGCTATTTTTTCGAATACACTCGCCTAATAATTCTGAATTGATTATTACTTCGTTACTTGCTATATATAAACTACCACCGTTTAGTAATGCTCCCCATATTTCGAAGGTGGTAGCATCAAAGACAGGAGCTCCTGTTAAGAGAATCTTTTGTTCTGAATGGAATGGAAAGAATTGATTATTTTGTACTAAGCGAAGAACACTTTTTTGTTCTATTACTACACCTTTGGGGTTTCCAGTTGATCCTGAGGTGTACATTACATAAGCAATATTACTTGATTTTATAGATTTTAAACTTAAATCTGTACTTGATTCTTTTATTTCTAAGTCATTTATATTGATTATATCTCCTGCAAAATCATATTCCAAATCAATAACTTCAGTGCTTAGAATTATATTAACCCCACTATCCTGTATTAAATGATTTACTCTTTCGATTGGATAAGCGGGATCAATTGGTACGTAAGCTCCTCCTGTTTTCAAAATTCCCAGTATCCCTATTATCATATCAGATGAACGATCAGCCAGTAAACCTACTAGTTGATTATCCACTACTCCGAACTTTATTAAGCAATTGGCTATTTTATTCGATTCTTCATCCAGGTCTTGATAGGTGTATGCCTTATCTTTATCTTGTAATGCTATTTTTTTAGAAAATCCTTTTACTTGCTCATCAAAAACTTGAGATATACTTTTCTGACTTGGGTAGGTAACTTGTGTATCATTAAACGAATATAATAATTGTTGCTTTTCTTCAGCACTTATTATTTCTATTTCCGAGAGTTCCTTTTCCGGGTTTATTGATATTTGAGCTACTATCTGTTTAAAATATCTTATAAATCTTTCTATGGTTTCAGCTTTAAATAGCCTTGTACAATATTCAAAACTTAATAACAATTGTTCACCATAATCAACTGCTGTTAATGTCAAATCGAACTTCGAAATTCCTTGTTCATGAATATAGTTATTACCTTCAAATCCTGATAAATCAGCTCTTGAATCTGATTGATTCTGTAAATTAAACATCACATCAAAAATCGGATTTCTACCCACATCACGACTTAAAGATATTTTTTCTACTAAATCTTCAAATTGATAATCTTGATTTTCGAAAGCTTCAAGCGTACTTTGTTTTAATTTTTCTACAAATTCTTTTACTGAATTATTCCCATTTACTTCGTTTCGAATGGCAAGGGTATTTACAAACACTCCTACTATATTCTCCAAATCAGAATGATTACGTCCTGCTATTGGCATACCAATTACGACATCTTCCTGACCACTTAACTTCGATAATAAAATATTAAATACGGATAAAACCGACATGTATAATGTCAATCCGTTTTCTTTTGCCAACAATTTAATATTCTGTGTTTCTGCTTTGCTTAAGGCAAAATCTACTGTAGCACCCTCTTGGCTATGTAAAACGGGGCGAGCATAATCTACTGGCAAATCCAATACAGGGATTTCTACTTCAAATTTATTCTTCCAGAATTCTTCCTGCTTTTTTACCTTGTCTTTTTGCTTTTGACTGTTCTGCCACTCGCTATAATCTTTATATTGTAAGTTTAATGGTGCTAACTCTTCGCCTGAATATAATCTCTGAAATTCTCGTTCTAAAATACTATGTGATACTCCATCGCTGATAATATGATGCATATCAATCATTAACAAGCTTCCTTCGCCATTAACGTTTACTATGGCTACTCGTAAAAGTGGTGCTTTGGATAAATCAAAGGCTTGTACAAATTGATGCCTGATATCGGATTCATCTGATTTCTCAATTGTAAATTCTTCAATTCCAAAGTCTACTTGTTCATGTATCCGTTGAACAGGTTCTTCTTCTACAACTTCAAAATTTGTTCTAAAACTTTCATGGCGAGATATGAGTTGACGGAATGCTTCTTCTGTTTTATCTTTATCAACTTCTGATCCTAACGGTATAATATAAGGCATATTATAAGCCGTTGAATTCAGATCCATTTGCTGTAATAAAAACAAACGTTTTTGGGCTGATGACAAAGGATAAAATGCTTTTGACACAGCTTTGTTAATCTCATCAAATTCAACACTATAAGACTTACTCTGAAGATGTTTTATTAACTCTGGCTTATACTTTTTTATTTTCTCTAATAATTCATTTGAAACTTTACCTCTTGTAGATCGAACTTTAAGTTTATCGTTCTCTAAGACCACTTGAACACCTGAGGCATATAACTCTGATAACAAACTTATTAACATATAAAATAATTAATTAATACATTCAAATAAATTAATCTTGTAATATCTCACTTTGAAGATTATGTTCTTCAGAATTTTCCTTTTGAACTTATCTCATTAAGAAAACACTAGGATGAAATAATTTATATTTCTATTTCTTCGTCAAAACATTCAACTTTGCTAAACTGAAATATAATCATTGCAGTATTTTGAATAGTTGGTATTTCAAGCAAATCAGTGAAAGGTATTTTAATATTGAACTCTTTACTAATTCTTGCTAAAACTACCGTTGCATTTAAAGAGTGTCCGCCTATATCAAAGAAATTAGTTTTTGTACCTATTTGATCTACTGGAATCTTCAAAACATCAGACCAAATTAAGATTAATTTTTCCTCTATCTCATTTGATGGTGCTACATACTCATTATTAACCTCATGTTGAGGAAGGGGTAATGCTTCTCTATCAATCTTTCCATTAACATTTAGTGGGAATTTATCTATACTTACAAAATATGAAGGCACCATATAATTTGGGAGCTTCTTATTTAAATACTTCCGTAAATCTTCGTTACTACATTTTTCTAGACAAACAATGTATGCACATAAAAATTTATCACTAGTTTCTCCAATTGATAAAACTATACATTCATTTATTTTTTCATGTTTTAATAATACTTCTTCAATCTCCCCAAGTTCGATTCTAAAACCACGTATTTTAATCTGATTATCAATTCGCCCTTCAAACTCAATATTTCCATTTGGCAGCCATTTGGCAGTATCTCCAGTTAAATATATGAGTTCTTCCTTGTTACATGGATTATTAATAAATTTCTCATTCGTTAGCTCAGGATTATTAATATACCCCCTTCCTACTCCATCTCCTCCAACACACAATTGCCCTGAGATGTTTATAGGTAATAATTCATTATTACAATTCATTATATATGCTGTTGAATTACTAATAGGCTTACCTATCGGTATATTTTTATTATCATCACCCTCTATAATGTATGTTGTAGAAAAAGTTGTATTTTCAGTTGGACCATATCCATTTATTATCACTAATTCTTTAAATCTTCTTTTAACCTTATTAATGTGTTTATAGGACAATACATCTCCACCAACTAATAAATATGAAAGTGTTCTAAACATTGTTATATCTTGATCTACTAATTGATTAAATAAAGATGAAGTCAACCAAATTGCTGTTATTGAGTGTTCATTTATATAATTGCCCAATAAATTAGCATCAGTTAATATATCATTATCAACAACATATAAAGTTCCTCCATTAAGAATTGCTCCCCAAATTTCAAATGTTGTTGCATCAAATACAAGAGCACCTGTTAGAAGAATCTTATGCTTAGAACTAAATGGGAAAAATGTTGAATCTTTAACTAATCTTATAACATTTTTATGTTCAATTCCCACTCCTTTTGGTTTTCCAGTCGATCCTGATGTATACATTACATATGCAAGATCTTTAGAAGAATTTTTAACAGCTTCAAAATTGCCAGAAGCTTTATTTATCTCATCTCCATCGAAATTAATAATCTCCACACCCTCGAAGCTAAATTCAAAATTGCTATTTTTTAGTATTATTTTTATTTCACTATCATTTATTAAATGCTTAATCCTATCTTCTGGATAATTTTTTTCAATAGGCACATAAGCACACCCAGCTTTTATTATTCCAAGAATACTGATTATCATATCTGATGAACGATCAGTTATTAATCCTATTAATTGATTTCTTTCAACGTTTCGTTTTTTTAGACAATTTGCAATTTTATTCGATTCTTCGTCAAGTTCCTTATATGTGTAAGATACCCTTGTGTCAACTAATGCAACTTTATCAGATGATCGTTTAACTTGTTCTTCAAACAATTGACTAATTGAACTATTTTGAGGATAATCACATTTTGTATTATTAAATTTACTTTTTATGATGTTATTATTGTTTTGAAATAATATCAAATCCCTATCAATTAAAAGATTAGAATTTGATACCATTAATTCTAATGTTGCAGTAAAACAATTTACTAATTCAACTACCATTTCATTTGAAATAAAAGAAATACCATAATGCAATGAGCAACTATAATTTTCTCCTGTTCCGTTTAAGTTAAAAGTTAGTAACGAATTGTTTCTTGCTCCATTTTTTATATCTAAATCCCTGGATCTTCCTTCTTCATTAATACTCTTTTTATTTATTGAGACTTCATTATCATATTTAATCTCGTTATAAACATGAAAATCAACATAATTATATAAAACATCAAATATTGAGTTTTTATTTTTGCCTGCACCCTCAACAAGAGTAGATATATCACTAATAGACAATTCTTTAAACTTCAATATTTCAATCATTTGCTTATTAATATATTTTAGATACTCTATCCATGTTTGTTTCTTCTGGATAGTTGCTCTAAAAGGTACTGTATTTAAGAAACACCCCAATATTTTTTCTGCATCTTCTTTTAAAGGACGATTATTAGTAGCCAATCCAATCGTAATATCATTTTGGTAAGAAAATAAATTTAATGCATATACAAAGGCTCCTAAAAATATATTCTTTTTATCCAAATTATTTTTCTTGGATATCTTTATTATCTTTTCCGTTAATGAAGAATCTATCATTCTAGAATAAGATTCTTCTGTAGTATCGGTTATGCCCCCTGCTACTTTAAATGTAAACTTTTTATAATCAGTTAAATACCTTTTCCAAAATTCTTCACTTTCGGAATCTCCCTTTCTTTTTAACTGATCAACTACATAATCCTTATAACTACTCTTTAAGGGTTTTACTATATAATTAATATCATTTTTTAGATTAAAATAAATATTATTCAATTCAGTTAAAAATGAAGCATCACTCCAACCATCAATAATTGCATGATGACAAATGAAACAAACACAATAATCATTATCTCCTAAATTTATGGTTTTCAATCTCCATAGTCCAGGGCTTTCATGATCCAATCTTTTCTTCCTATCTTTTAATAAACATTCATTTATATAAATTTCTTTCTCTTCCGGGCTACTATTTGCGATATCCAAATGTTCATAATCAATTTTAATATCTTTATAAACAAACTGAAGTGACTCCCCCTTATAGTCTAAATAAAAACTTGTTCTAAGAATCGGATGTTTCATTGACATTAAGCTAAGTGCTTTATATAATAAGTCAACATCAAGATCTTGAAACTTCACTATATTAACTATTTGATCATGAAAAATTGCAAATTCCTCATCTCTAATTGAATGAAAAACCATGCCTTTTTGAACATCAGCCATAGGAAATACATCTTCTACTTCTTTAGGATTTGCAATTCCACTTGTGTATACTTCCTCTTTTAATTTTTCCAAATATCTTTTTACATTTCCTTCATCCTCATCAAATTCATCAATATTAATATTTTGTGTAATGAAATGAGCAAATTTTTCGATAGTATCATTCTGATAAAGATCTGGGATTTTAATCTTACATTTAAACTCTACATTAATTTTATTAATTAGTCCAATAGCTTTAATAGAATCACCTCCGGAATTAAAAAAGTTTGTTTTAAGTCCAATATTTGTTACTCCTAATACTTCTGTATATATATCTATTATGATTCTCTCTACTTCATTTCTAGGTCCTTCACAGCTACTTCCTTCTGAATAGTCAATTTCCAAAAGTTTCTTCCTATCAACTTTCCCATTACTTGTCAAAGGTATTTCTTCAATTTTATAGAGATAACTAGGAATCATATAAAATGGTAATTTCCCTGCTAAAAATGACCTAAGTTTAGAAATATCCAAATTTTCGCCTCCAACAATAAATGCATGTAGAGAAGAATTTCCTTCTTTATCCTCTTTTTCTAATAAAACAACATCTGACACTTGGGAGTATTTCAAAATCTGTGATTCTATTTCACCTATTTCGACCCTGAAACCACGTAATTGAATCTGATTATCTATTCTCCCCAGGTATTCTATTTCTCCATTATCAAGCATCCTTCCTAAATCTCCAGAACGATATAACCTTTCTGAGATTTCAGGGAGATAAACAAACTTCTCTTTCGATAATTGATCTTTATTTAAATACCCTCGTGCTACACCTTTTCCTCCTACATAAATTTCTCCCCTTACTCCTTTCGGAACAAGTTGCCCATCTCTTCCAATTAGATACATAGATAGTGTAGGGATGGGCTTCCCTATGTTACTAATATTATTCTCAATTTCATAAATTCCAATTTCCTTATATGTAACATGTACAGTTGTTTCTGTAATCCCAAACATATTTACAATTTTTGTGTCAAGGTTTTCCTTATACCAATCATTTAATTTAATTGGTTTTAAAGCCTCTCCTCCAAATATTAAATATCGTAGGTTAAATTTAAGGTTTTTATTTTCTAAGCCTTCTTCAATAAGATTATAAAAGGCTGATGGAGTTTGATTTAAAACTGTTACTTTATGTTCCTTAATAATTTTAATAAACTCTGACGGTTCACGTGCAACCATTGGTGGAATAATTACTAATTTTCCCCCATACAGGAGTGCTCCATACATTTCCCAAACACTAAAATCAAAACAATGATTATGAAACATTGTCCAAACATCATTTTCGCTAAAAGTAAATTGAATTTTATCATTAAACATTAAACGAACTAAATTTTGATGTTCAATCATTACTCCCTTAGGATTACCTGTAGTACCTGAGGTGTAAATGATATAACATAGATCATTCGGTTTGTTTATGTTCTTCAGATTTGTTTCTGGTTTATTATTGATATTCTCATTATCATCATCTAAAAGAACTAACTGAATACTTTCTAATTGAGATTTATCTGGCAAGATTAAACCTTGAATCGTCTTTAACTCATCAATCTTGGGAAGATTCTTATTATTTGCAATTATTGCTTTAATCAATTCTACAAATGTAAGTTCACCTTCACCGAATACAACAAGATCAACATTTGGATCTTTTAATATAATATTATAATCACTACTTGCATAAGGACCTCCTGCTATTATTGGTACATTAAATCCCCAATCTCTAATTTTTTGAATTGATAAATGGAAAAAATCTTTATAAAAAGATAAGGTTCTTATTCCAATAACATCGGGTTGGAACTCTGTCAATAAATCTTTTAGTTCCTCAAAATTATCAAAATCAATTCTTGATTTGGCTATCTTTCCAGTAACATCTTCTCCAATTTCTTTGTACAAATTTGTTAAAAGATATATTAATCCAAGCGGAGGTTCAACAACATCATAAAGCATATTTTCTGCATCACTAAAATACTGTGATAAATCAAGTAGTAAAACCTTTAATGCTTTAGGTTTGCTCTTATGTACTCCAAATTTATTAGTTAGTTTCTCGTTAAAGTTTATTATATCATATTTTCGTTCATCAACAAAATCAATTCCTGACAATTCAGATTCAGATATATTGAGGTATTCCAATAATTCCTCATAATTTCTAATTTCAACAGGCAAGTAACTATCGTACTTTTGAGCTAATTCATCTTTTGTTAAAACCTTTAACTGAAATGGAAGAACATATAGCAGTCTTTCTTTATTTAAAATGTAATCTTCCAACAACTCTGCTTGCATTCCTTTGGTAAAGTTATGATCAAATGGCAATGTTTGAGGTAATTCATGATAGGCCAGGCTTACAGATTCAGCAATAAATTCAGCTGAGATTCCATTCTCCATTGCAAGTTCAGCCATATCGGTATTTGGATATACCTTTAAAATGTGAAAATATGGGAAATGTAGCCATTTAATACTCTTTATAAATTCAAATGTCAACATTGCTTCCTCTTTTGTTTCAGAAGGAAAACCATGCATTGTAAATATATCAAGTAAAACATGGGGGTGTTTTGTAGCAATATATTCCATATTTTCTCTTAACCGAGGAAGGTTAATATTTTTCTTAATCAGTTTTTGCAGTCTAGGAGAAGCTGTTTCCAGTGCTAATGCAATATTTATTGTACCCGCTTCTACCATTAAATCGATATATTCAGGTGTTAAGATATCACCTCTTACACCATTAGGAAATAAGAATTGCACTTCTAGTTTATTCTCTATAATTAATCTGAAAAACCTTTCACTATTTTTTTTCCTTAGATTAAATATATCATCTATCATTGCAAACCTACGAACACCCATATCGTAGTACATCTTAACTTCTTCAAAGATATTTTCTGCACTTCTAATATAATGCGATTTTGGCCAAATTTTATGACAATATAAGCACTTGTATGGGCAACCTCTTGAAGCTTGTATTGATACAGCATTTTTAACCATTGCCAAACCAATAAACTGATTGTATTTCTCAAAGTCAATTAAGGATCTGTCCGGGAATGGCATGCTATCTAATTCTTTTATCGGCTCCCTTCCTTGATTCTTACATGCAATACATAAATCCTCATCAAGATTCAATAAACTCGAAAATGAAAAACTTTCAACAATATCACTTTTACTAATTAAAAATTTGGCTCCACTATCATTTAAAATAAATTTTATTCGATCTTCGGGATACTCTGAATCAATTGGCAGGTAAGCTCCCCCGGCTTTAAGTATCCCTAAAATACCGACAATAGTTTCAATGGATCGATCAATTAATAATGCAACAATTGAATCAGGTTCTACTCCCTTTTCCCTTAAATATGCCGCTAATTGATTTGATCTATTATTTAACTCTTCGTAAGTAATTTCTTTGTTTTCAAATATTAGAGCACTTTTATCTGAATTATTTTTTACCTGATTCTCAAATATTTCATGAATGTTTATATTTTTAGGATAATCAGCATCAATATTATTTAATTTTAAAGCTAGATTTTCTGTTTCTTCCTTATTAAGAATATTTATTTCAGAAATTTTAATATCCTTATTTTTAACAACTTCATTTAAAATTATTTTATAGTATTCTATAAATTTGAGAATTGTTTCCTTCTTAAATATTCCTGTATAATATTCAAATGTGAAATTTATTTTTTCATTAGATTCGCTCGCATACAATACTAAATCAAACTTAGAGGTGTTTGTATCATGGTCAAATGAAGAAAGCTTTAGGTCTGGCAAATCAAAATCCGACGTTTCGATGTTTACTAATTCAAACACATGATCGAAAAGAGCATTTCTGCTTGTGTCTCTGGTTAATTTTAAATCATTAATCAATTCCTCATATTGATAATCCTGATTTTCAAAAGCATTTAGCGATCGAACTTTAACATTTTCAAGAAAATCTTTAAAAGTCAATGCTCCCTTAGGAAAATTTCTATGAGCTACAATATTAATGAACATCCCAATAATTGAATCAAGATCATTATGATTTCGTCCTGCAGTTCCACATCCGACAATAATATCCTCTTGATTACTAATTTTTGACAAGAAGATATTAAAAACTGACAATAAAAACATATATAATGACACTCCTTCCGCTAGAGCCATTTCGTTAATTGCTCTAGAAATATCTTCATCAATTGAGAACACCTCTCTATCTCCTGAATTTGTTCGAATTAACGGTCTTTTATAATCATTTTGTAATTCTAATACAGGGAGTTCCCCACTAAATACATTTAGTAAATAATCTTTTTGTTTTTTTATGTTTAATTGTTGTTCATTACTTTGTTGCCACTCGGAAAAATCTTTATACTGTAATCGTAGTTGCGGTAAATATTGATCATTATATAGGGTAGTAAAGTCCTTAATTAAGATTTCAAGTGAAATTCCATCTGTAATAATATGGTGCATATCTACTAAAAGAATATGTTCATCTTTGGATTCTTTTATTAATCCAACTCTAAATAATGGAAGTTCGTCTAACTTAAATGGTCTAATAAAACCTTGTATTTGATTTTTATCAGATTCCCCATTATTAATAAAATCTATCTTAAAATCTATTTTATCAACAATTTTTTGGCATGGTATATTATCAACAGAAATATAAAAGGTTCTTAAACTCTCATGACGCTCAATTAGTTTATTAAAAATTAATTGTAACTTATCTGTATCAATATTTCCTTTTAATCGAATAGCTTCATTTAAATTATATCTTATTGATTCTTTATCGAATTCATACAAGAAATACATCCTTTTTTGTGCTGATGACAATGGGTAGTATTCTTTCTTCTCACGACTATCAATTTCAAGATATTTCTTATTTTCTAAAGATTGTATCTTTAAAGCTAAAGATTTAATTGTTGGGTTTTCAAATAAATATGGTAAAGAAATTTCAACTTCTAATTCTTTACTAATTTTTCCCTTCAGTACAGCTGCTCTTAATGAATGTCCGCCAATTGCAAAAAAATTATCTGTTATACCAATGTTCTCTTGTGGTAAATTCAATATTTCAGACCAAATCCTTACTAGTTTTTCCTGCATATCATTTTCAGGAGCAACATAACAATCTAAATCTAATTTTGGCAATGGTAATATTTTATGATCAACTTTTCCATTTGATGTTAAGGGAATTTTATCTAATTCAATAAAATATGAAGGAACCATATATTCGGGTAAGCTGCTTTCCAAATATTCTCTAATTTCTTTTTTTGAAACTTCTGTGTTTACTACATAGTAAGCACACAAAAATTTATCAGCCAATTCATCTTCCCTATCGATTACAACAGCACTCTTAATTGCTGTTAATTTTAATAAAGCTGATTCAATCTCGCCCAATTCAATTCTAAATCCTCTTAATTGTACCTGATGATCAATACGTCCTATATACTCCATCTCCCCATTTTGCATCATCTTAACAAGATCTCCAGACCGATACAATTTCTCTTTTGGCTTGTATGGATTATAAATAAATTTATCACTAGTCAATTGGGTATTCCCTAAATATCCACGACTAACGCCTGCTCCACCTACAAGAAGTTCTCCAGCAACACCTATTGGAACAAGTTTTTGTTTTTCGTTAAACACATATGCTGTTAATGTTGGAATTGGGGATCCAATGTTATTTAAATTATTTTCAATTTCGTATTCTTTAATTTCTTTGTATGTAACATGGACTGTGGTTTCTGTAATCCCATACATATTTATAAGATTTACATTTTTATATTCATTGTACCAATCCTTTAACTTTACTGGTTTAAGTGATTCTCCACCAAAAATTATGTACCTCAAGCTATCAAGTCGTTTTATTGCCGAATTTAAAACGATTTCCGAAAGATTATAAAATACAGATGGTGTCTGATTTAAGACTGTGACCTTCTCTTCAGAAATAATATCTACATAAGCATGTACATCCTTTGCAATCAATTTAGGTATTATAACTAATTTACCACCAAAAAGAATTGCACCATACATTTCCCATACCGAAAAATCAAAACAAGGAGAATGAAACATTGTCCATATATCTTTCTCACTAAAACTAAATTGAAATTTATCATTAAAGAACAAGCTAACAACATTGCTGTGTTCAACCATTACACCTTTAGGATTCCCTGTTGTTCCAGAGGTATAAATAACATAACATAAATCATTAGATTTATTTACGTTGATTAAATTCTCTTTTTCATTTACAAAAAATCCTTCTTCATCAATCTCAATAACTCCAATATTAAAGTTTATTTTTTCAGAATATTTTTTCGTTGAAATAACTAATACTGTATTACTGTCTTTTAAAATAAAATTTATTCTTTCATCAGGATAATCAGGATCAATTGGAAGATATGCTCCACCTGATTTTAGAACTCCTAACATTGAAATTATCGTATTAAAAGAGCGATCTAAAAGTATAGATACTATGTCGTCCCTACCTACACCCAACAATCTTAATTTTTTAGCAACACAATTTGCTTTAGCATTTAACTCCCTATAGGTAAGAGTATCTGCCCCCAATTTTAATGCAATTCTTTCCGGGGTTAGCGATACTTGTTTCTCAAATATCTGATGAACTCTTTGATCTTTTGTGCACTCTGCTTTTGTATCATTAAATTCAAATAACAATTGTTCTTTTTCGCTCTCACTTAAATATTCAATTGTATTAATTGATTGATCCATTTTCTCTAAGGCATTTTCAAGAAAACCGAATAAGTGGGAAATAAACTTGTTCAAGAAAATATGATTATAATCTCCAGATAAATATTTTACTTTAAGGCAAATAACATCCTTATTCTTATAAAAATTAAATGCTAAACCAGAATCAAATTTCTCGAATATTTTCTCTTCATGAATTGATGAAAACAAACATAATATATCTGTTACCCCTGATTTAATATCATTAAGGTTAATAATTTTATCGAATGGGTAATCCTGATTTTCATAAGCTTCTGCAACAGTATCTTTTATTTGTTTTAATATACCTTTAAAACTAGAATCACCATTTACATCATTATTAATTAATACTTGATTGTTTAAAGTAGATTTGGATATGAGAGGTTTATAAATAGGGGAAATAATTGAAATATCCGTTTTATTGGTATATTGGTTAATTAATGCCTTTAATCCTGCTAGTAATGTAACATATATTAATAAATCTGAATCTTTGCACAACGAAATTATACTTTTCGATAAGTTAGCATTAAGTTGCAAATCAATTATACTTACCTCTGATTCATTATGCTCAATAACAAACTCATTTAAGCTTGTTTTTGATATATTTTTTAATTTATTAATCCAGAATTTTTTTTGTTTCGGATAAGTAGATGTTAATAATATTTCACCTAAGTCGTTATTCATAGTTGTTAACTTTAATATTGAAAATTTAATTATTTCATCAAGAATAAACCGGATATCTAAGGCTTAGAATACTCTTGCATTTCTCTAAATCAGAAGTTTTTTAGAAATCAAAATCTACATCCAGTTTTTTTGAAGCTTTGCTTTCATTTTCTGTATTATCAGAATCATCTATTTTTATTTTATTAATTAATTCATTCCGATTTTCTTGATTGATTATTTCTATATTTTGTATTATTACATCAGGGTTACTTGTTATTGAATCAATAATATTTAAAAGATACTCGTAGAATTTATTTATTGTTTCCAGTTCAAATATATCAGTACGGTAATTAAATTGTAGTTCTATTTTGTTTTCGGCCAAACTAACGTTAAGTGCTATATCAAATAAAGAAACTTCTTCAACATACCCATATGGAGAAGCCTTAAAGTCTTCGATTTCAATATTATTATCAGATCCAATATTTCTTACATCAAAACTCACATCAAATAATGAGTTTTGCGAAATGATTTTCTGTGATTTTAGCTCATTTATTAGCTCATCGTAAGTATACTCCTGATTGTCAAAAACCTGCAAAACTTTATCCTTAACGGTTGACAAAAACTCTCTAAAAGTTAATTCTCCTTTTGGAAAGTTGCGCAATACTAGGGTATTTACGAACATTCCAATAATATTTTCTAAATCTGCATGAACTCTTCCTGCTACGGGAGTTCCAATTACAATATCTTCTCTTTGGCTTATTTTTGACAATAAAATATTGTACAGAGAAAGTAATAACATAAACTGCGTAGTTCCCTCTGAACGTGCCAAATCATAAAGCTTTTCAGTCTTTTCTTTTCCAATCTCAAAAACGATGGTATTTCCTTTTTGTGACTTATTAGAATCATCATAATGTCCATTAAACAATTCTAACTTTGGAACATCCTCTTTAAATTCATTTAACCACCATTCTTTTTGTAATAGAATGCTTTGCTTCCTTTCGTTATTATCAAGCCACGTTGTATAATCTCTATATTGATAATTAAGTGATTCTTTGTGATCATAAATGTACAGTGAAACAAAATCTTTTATCAACATTTCCAATGATATTCCATCACAAACCAAGTGGTGTACATCTACCATTAGTATATATTCATTGTTATTAATTTCAATTATACCTGCTCTAAATAATGGGGATTTTTCTATATCAAACGGCCTGATAAATTTTTCGATTTGCTTATCAATGTCAACATTGCGATAGTATTCAATATTTAAATTTATGTTCTCTGAAACTTTTAACATTGGTTCATTATCTACCAACATAAATTCAGTCCTTAAACTTTCATGCTTATCAATTAGTCGATTAAAGGTCTTTTGCATACGCTCCTTATTCAATTTGCCTTCCACTTTAAGCACTTGAGGAATATTATATCCCAGCCCTGTTGGATCAAATTCATGTAAAAAGTATAACCTTTTTTGGGCAGATCCCATTGGGTAATAATCTCTTTTCTCGACATTTTGTATTTTTACAAAATTGACTTTTTCTTGCTTATTTATGCAGTCAACCACACCTTTCATAGTTGGTTCAGCAAAAAATTGTTTAAGAGATACTTCCTCTCCAAATTCCTTAAAAATTCTATTTAGTAGTGTTGTGGCCCTTAACGAGTCCCCTCCTAATTCAAAGAAATCATCGTTCAATCCAATATCAGAGATTCCGAACAATTTTTCCCAAACTTTACTCATTTTAATTTCTTGTGGAGCTTGTGGAGCTTCGAAATTGCTAGAAATACTTGGCCTTTCAGCTTTAAATGCTTTTCTACTATTCATCAACTCACTTAATTGCTTGGTGAGTCTATCTTCAAATCTACTTCCTCCTGATCGTTCGGAGGCAGATTCCATAATCAAATTAAAAGCATTAACATCTGTTAAGTATGGTATTTTTTCAAATGAATATGTAGGAAGAGATACTCTTTTTCTGTACTCGTTACGATAAAAATGTTCATAATTTAACTCAATTCCTGCTAACCAAAGTTCTCCGATTTTATTCATTAAGTACTCATTATCATTCAGCATTTCTTTTGGATGTCTAATTAAATTCAGAACTTTATGCTCAGAACTTTTCAATTTATTTGCTCTAGTAAAAGTAGAAAGAGCCATCCCTGGACCTACTTCAATAAAAACCGCTTTTTTGTTTTCTTCTAAAACTCCCTTAATACCTTTTGAGAAAAGAACTGTCTTTCGCAAATGCTCACTCCAGTATGAAGGATCTTTTAATTGGTCGGATTTAATTTTTTCACCTGTTAAATTAGAAATTATTGGAATTTTCATTTCATTAATGCTTGTCTTCTCTATTTCATTTTTAAATTCATCTAGTATACCATCCATCATAGATGAATGAAAAGCATGTGATGTTTTTAATAATTGACAAGAATATTTCTTATTCTCTAAAATAATTTTAAATGCATTAATCTCCTCATCCTCTCCTGAAACTACAAAATGTGTATCACTATTACTTGCAGCTATGGAAATAGCTTTAAAATCCTTTAACAAATCTTTTAATTCATTTTCAGAAATAGATACACTAAGCATGGAACCTTCATTAACTCCTTGCATCAACTGCCCTCTTTTTATTACTAATTTAAGAGCATCATCAAAAGAAAACACTCCACTAATACAAGCAGCTGCATACTCACCAATACTATGACCTATAAGACAATCAGGTATAAGCCCCCAGCCAATTAATAATTTAGAAATAGCATATTCAATAATAAACAATAAGGGTTGAGTATTAATAGTTTTATTTATTTCGTCAGTAGATTCCTTAGTATTATTATCGTTAAACAAAATTGCTTTAAAATTAATACCTGAAATAGTTATTGCTCGTTCAAAACATTCATCAACAATATTCTTGAATTCTTTTTCTCTATTATATAAATCTTTACACATATTAACATACTGTGCTCCTTGCCCTGAAAACATGAAAATCACTGCTTGATCTCCCTTTTTTGTGACATTCTTTTTATATTTCCATTCCTTTTGGTTAAGCTTGTTCTTTAAACCTACTATATCTTTACATACACATACTGCACGATTTAAAAATGATGCTCGTCCTACTTGTAATGTATACGCTACATCATGTAGATTTAAATCCTCATTAGCTTCGATATAAAGTTTTAACTTTTCTATATTTCTTAACATTGCTGATTCAGTCTTACCTGAAATCTGAATGAGTTTAAATTCTCTACCTTCTATAGAAGCTTTAGAATTAGGAGCTTCTTCCAGAATAACATGTGCATTTGTTCCTCCTATACCAAATGAACTAACTCCTGCACGTAATGGATACTTACTTTCCCAATCAATAAGACTTGTATTTACATAAAATGGGCTATTTTCAAAATCAATTTTTGGGTTTGGTTTATCAAAATTTAAGCTTGGTGGTATTTTTCGATTTTTTAATGCTAATACAGTTTTTATAACACCACCAACCCCTGCTGTAGAATCCATATGACCTAAATTTGTCTTGATAGATCCCAATGCACAACTTTTATCTTTTGACTTACCAAAAACTCTTATTAATGCCTCAACTTCTATTGGGTCTCCAATTTCAGTACCAGTGCCATGTGCTTCTACATAACTAATACTATCCGAATCAACACCTGCCATTTTCTGGGCTATTAATATCGCTTCTGACTGTCCTTCTGGACTTGTCGATACATATCCCTGTTTGTTACTTCCGTCATTATTTAATCCGTACCCCTTAATTACTGCTAATATATTATCATTTTCATCAATTGCATCTTGTAAACGTTTCAAAACAATTACACCAACACCTTCTGCAGGCACAGTCCCTTTTGAATTTGCACTAAAAGTCCTACAATGCCCATCAGGAGAATTAATAAATCCTTCTTCATACGTGTAACCTCTAACAGCTGATTCGAATAACTTAGAAGATCCTGCTATTGCAATTTTAGATTCACCTAGCAACAAGTTATTACATGCATTACAAATCGCTACCAAAGAAGAAGAACAAGCTGTATAAACTGATACAGAAGGACCTTTTAAATTAAGTTTATGAGAGATTCTTGTTGGCATAAATTGATTACTAGAAAGACTAATTGTTGTTAATCTATCTAAATTACCGTTGTTTGCCATGCTTGCAAACACCTCCCAATTAAGACTATCACTCGCTCCAGCAAATAATCCTATCTTCTCATTATAAGTATATGGATCATATCCCGCTGATTCTAATGCTTCGTAAACATTTTGATGGAACAATCTCATTTGCGGATCCATAAGCAAAACTTCATCAGGACTGTATTCAAAGAATACTGAATCAAAATACTCTCTGTCTTTTATAAATGAATTTGCTTTTACATAATTTGAACTTTTAACCAGTTCTTCTTTAATTCCAGCTTTAAGCAATTCTTCATCCGAGAAAAATGTAATCAACTCTTCTCCTTTTGCTAGTTTTTCCCAAAGATTATTTATATCAGTATCGCCTGGGAATTGACCTGACATTCCAATTATAGCAATCTCAAAACCTGTATATTCTAACTGTTCCACAACTTATTTTTTTAGTTTTGACAATAAACTCATTGTCTTATTTTTAACATCTATTGTTTTTTGCGCATTTATTATCATTTCACCGGTATTCTCTTTTGGTGAATTAAAAAAAGTAGCGATTTCACGAATAGTAGGTGAAACCATTAAGTCTCCTATAGATAAATTAACCTCGAAACTCTTTTGAATCTTATTATTTAGTGTTAATAGACTAATTGAATTTCCTCCTAAATCAAAAAAATTATCATATACCCCTATTTCATAACCTTTCAAATCTAACACCTCTTCCCATATTTTAACCAGTCTTTTTTCTAACTCATTTCTTGGTTTTTCAAAATCATCATTTTTCTTTAAGCTGTGATCTGGTAATTTTTCTGTATCTATTTTCCCATTTGTTGTTAAGGGAATACTTTCAATTTTAATAATAAAATTAGGAACCATATAAGTTGGCAACCTTTTCAACATATAGCTTTTTATCATCTTAATATCATGATCCAAATCAGAAGTATAATAAGCTACTAAAAAATTATTAGAGCCGTCATTTTTTGCAATAACAACAGAATCATTAATATGGTTATAATTAGACAAAACTTCCTCCACTTCTCCCAAACTAACCCTAAAACCTCTGATTTTTACTTGATTATCAATCCTACCTAAATATTCTACATTACCATTTGATAACCAGCGAGCGATATCACCAGTTCTATAAAGTTTTTCTCCAGGTTTAAATGGATGATCTATAAATTTACTATTTGTTAGTTCTTGATTATTTAAGTATCCTAAAGCCAAACCACTTCCGCTAACACATAATTCTCCAGAAACACCAATGGGAACAAAATTTTGAAAATTATCCAATACATAAATCTCATTATTTCCAGCCCCTCTACCTATTGGAACACTTTGTTGTTTATCTTTACTAGACTCATACTTGTATATCATACAACCAACTGTAGATTCCGTTGGCCCATACTCATTATATATTGTTATACCAGAATTTATCCTAGCTGCTAAACTTGAACTCAACTCTTCTCCTCCAACAATAAAACTCTTTATTTTACAATCTCTCATATCTTCTTCTGATAATAATTGTAAATGTGAAGGAGTCAGTTTCATTACTCCTAAATCTTTATCTTTTATTATTTCCTTAATTAATGAAAGCTGGTTATTTAAATGAAATATTTTAACAAATGCTCCATTTACTAAAGGAGTAAAAACAGAAGTAACCGTCAAATCAAAAGATATCGAACTATAAAGTGGGAAATTTAAGTTATTATCCTTTTTATAAGTTTTACTAGCCCAAGTAATATAATTTACTAAATTACTATGACATATCACCACTCCTTTAGGTTTCCCTGTTGAACCAGAGGTATAAATTATATATACTGGACTATTTGAATTTATGTAAATAGTAGGATTTATTGAGTTCTTAGAGTAAAGATCATTACTTTTAATATTTAAAATATTTTTGTTATTAAATTCTAAAACTTCATCTTCATCAACCAAGATTAAGTTTGTCCCACTTTCTTTTATTATAAACTGTTTCCTTTCATTAGGATATTTCTTATCAATTGGTAAGTAACAGCCTCCGGTTTTTAAAATCCCTAAAATCCCAACTATCATTTCAATTGAATGCTCTACATGTAGCCCAACAACTGTCCCTTGATGTATACCTTTATCAAATAGAGTCCATGCCAACCTATTGCTTTTTTCGTTTAATTCTGAATAAGTTAAACTTATATCGTTGAAAGATACCGCTACATTATCTGGCGTTTTTAAAACTTGCTCCTCAAATAACTGATGAATGGTCTTATCTTTGGGATATTCTGTTTCTGTTTTGTTAAACTCATACAATAACTGATGTTTCTCTTCTTCGCTTAGAATATCTATTGCAGAAATTTTAATATTCCTATTTTTAATAATTGAATGAATTATATTTTCAAAATACAAAATCAATCTCTCAATTGTATCCCTATTAAAAATTGGTTTATAGTATTCTAATGAAAATTGTAATTCGTGATCGGAGTTATGACAATTAAATGTTAAGTCGAATTTTGTATTCTGATAATCAGATTCAATTGGTTCTACTACTAAGTTTGGAACCATTAATTCTTTTTTATTAAAATTATTTAATACAAACATTACATCAAAAAGTGGTTGTCTGCTTGTATCTCTGGTAATTTTTAACTCATTTACCAAATCTTCAAATTGAAAATCCTGATTATCAAATGCCTTTAATACATTGCTTTTTACTTGTGATAGAAATTCCAAATAATTTAGATTATTGTTTGGAAAATTCCTTAGCGGCAATGTATTTATAAACATCCCCATTGTTTGCTCAAGATCAACATTTCTTCTACCTGCAATTGGCGTACCTATTACAATATCATTTGTATTACAAATTCTAGAAAGAAGGATATTTATGATTGCAATTAAAACTGTAAAAAGTGTAGTACTCTCATTACTTGCAATTTTTTTTAACTCATTTGATACTTCTTTTGTCAAATTAAAATTGATGGTTTCGCCCTCGGATGTCATTACTTTAGGGCGATTAAAATCGATTGGGAGATTTAAAGTTGTTGGCTCTTGTTTAAATGTATCAAGCCACCATTCTTTCTGTTTTTGAATTTTTTCTTGTGTAGTTTTTAAATTCTGCCACTCCGAATAATCTTTATAGCGAACTCGTACATTCGGTAAGTTTTCATCATTGTAAAACTTAACAAAATCTTTTACTATTATACCGGAAGATACCCCATCTGTAATTATATGATGCATATCAACCATTAAAATGTAACTACCCTTAGCTACTTCAATTAATGCTAACTTAAGCAATGGTGCTTTTTGCAAATAAAAGGAGGTACGAATGGATTTTAATAAATCATTTGTATTTTGCCCCTTCTCCTGCTTAATGAAATCTATTTTTAAATTAACTTTCTTTTGTATTCTCTGTTTAGGTTCATCATTTATTGTAATAAACGAAGTTCTAAGGTTCTCGTGCCTATCAATTAATTTTGCTACAACTTTATCAACTTTATCAAGAGTCAAATCTCCATACAGCTTAAAATATTGAGTCACATTATAAGCTGTAGAAGAACGATCCAGTTCGTATAAAAAATAAAGTCTTTTTTGTGCTGCTGATAGCGAATAATATTCTTTATCTTCTTGCAAAAGAATTTTATCTTCTTTCTTTTTATTTTTAAAACCTTCAAGTAATATTAATAATTCCGCTTTATTTGATTTTATTGAATCTATTAGTTGTGGGGTCAACTTTTTATTGGGATCCAAAATTTCAAGTTGTCCATTACGAGCTTTAATAATAATTCCAACAGAGCTTAGGACTTCAAGTAATTTTTCCATTACTATATTATAATTTTATTACTATCCTCAGAAATTGCTTCGCTATTTATTTTATTCTCGCTTATTGAAATTATTTGCGAAATCTTCCTTATTGTTTCGTGTTGAAACAACTGGTTAAGAGTAAATTCCACTCCCAATTCCTTTTCAATCCTTGATATTAAGAACACAGCTTTTAATGAGTGACCACCCAATTCTATGAAAGTGGCTATTACGCTTATTTTATCAAAATCTAATTCTAATACATCTGCCCATATCTCAACCAGTTTTTCTTCAATTGGATTTGATGGTGCGATATATTCAATAACATTATTCAAATCTAGTGTGGGTAAACTAGCTCGATCCAATTTACCGTTTCTTGTTAACGGAACATTATCAATTTGCTGAAAAAAGCTTGGAATCATATACTCTGGTAATGTACCTGCAAGTTCCTCTTTTATTGAATTAATATTCGAATTGTTTTCAACAACAATATAAGATACCAATCTGTCACCATACTCACTTTTATCAATTATAGTAATGGATTCGTTTATACCTTCCAGATTCATTATTTTGCTATCAATCTCTTCTAACTCAACTCTAAAACCATTTATTTTAACTTGTTTATCAATTCTTCCAAGAAACACCATATTACCTGATTCATCCCAAAAACCTAAATCCCCGGTCTTATATAATTTATCATCGGAAATATTAGGGAGATTTATAAATTTTTCATCTGTAAGATCCTTTTTATTAAGATATTCTGTTGCGAGCCCTATTCCTGACAAGTGTATTTCTCCAGTTTTACCTGGAAAAGCTATCTGTTGATTCCTGTCAATAATATATGCTTTCATATTATCTATTGGTATTCCAATAGGAACAGATAAATTCTTTTCTATCTCTTTCTTGTAATTAAAAATTATACAACCAACAGTTGCTTCTGTTGGTCCGTATTCATTATAAATTTCAACTTTTCCATCAAATAATTTATGAATTGATGCAGATAACCGTGCAGTTAAGTCCTCTCCACCAATAATTAATTTCTTTAACTTAATCCCATCTTTATTTTCATCTATCCATTCAACCAATTGTGAGTGTTGAATTAGTTTTAAATGAGATGGAGTTAATTTAATAACATCAACTAGATTATCTTTTATTATTTTCTCAATTAAATTTTCATTTTCTATTTGATTATAAATTACAATCTTATTCCCATTAACTAATGGTGTAAAAATAGAAGTAACTGTCAAGTCAAATGAAATTGACGAAAACAATGGAAACGCAATATTTTCTTCTTCAACGTAGGTTTTTGATGCCCATGTAATATAATTTATTAACGACTCGTGACTAATAACCACTCCTTTAGGATTACCGGTAGATCCAGATGTATAAATAATATATGCTGAATCTTTTCCACTATACGATGCTATTTTTTCTGTAATATCCTGGTTATCATCCTGCAAATCAATGGACTTAATATCCACTAAGTTTGTTTTAAACTGTATATTTCTAATTTTATCTATATTAGAAATCACCAATTTTACTTTACTATCGTCTAATATGTATTTTACTCTTTCTGAAGGAATTAAAGTATCAATAGGCAAATAAACTGCTCCACACTTTAGAATTCCAAGAATAGATACTATTGTGTCAATAGAATTATCCAGGTATATACCAACTACATCTCCCTTTTCAAGTCCTTTTTCAATAAGAAAGGCGACTAATTTATTTACCTTCGTTTCTAGTTCTGAATACGTCAATTTTTCATCCTGATGAACAACCGCAATAGCTTCAGGATGCTTTTTTGTTTGAATATCTATTAGCTCAGTAATATTACTCAAAATAGGTAAATCCGTAGTTGTACTATTTGCTTCGTCTATTTTCTGAATTTCATCTTCAGAGATTAAGGATATAGTTAGTATTTCTTTATTTAGATCTTTTAGCATTTCTGCTAATAATATATTGTACTTATTGCAAATTAAGGATATACTCTTTTCACTATATACATTTGAATTATATTCGACAGTACAACTTATTTCTTTTTCATTACTTAAAAACGAAAATATAATATTACTCCCATTTCTATCTACATAAGATTTATCATGAATATTTTCTAATAATAAGTTTATATCCGTAAATGGATTTTGATTATTTCTAGTTTCATGTCCTGCATCTCTTGCAATTGCACTTAGGGGATAATTCTGATGATCAATTGCATCAAGCAATAGATCTCTTGTTTGCATAATAATTTTCTTAAATGTAGTTACTGAACTGCAACTATGCTTTAGCAAAATCTCTGTATTAATAAAATCTGCTTCTGAATCTTGCTTGTCTATTGGCGTAGCAATTATAATATCTTCATTCAATAAATATTTATATAGTAGACCTACTAGTCCTGACATTAGTACAATATGAAGTTTCTGGTCTGATGTTCCTGCCAATTTTAAGACTGAATCAAATAAATCTTTGGAAAATGTAAACTTAAATTTATTAAATACCTTGTTACTATTATCAGTTTTTAAATTACTTTGTGGAAATGAAGATTTTTCCAGTTCTACTGAAAATTGCTTAGACCAATACTCTTTATCTTTCTGAATATTGCTATTAAATTGAGCTTCATTGCTCCCTATATTACTATTATCCATTTATATTACTATTCGTTAAAAATCAAATATTATTTTCTCTCTGCCTCTTTGATTATTAGATGTATAAGAGGGTATTTGAACCTCTAAATTTTCATTAATATATTTCTCACGTTTCATAAAATCCATAATACCCGGCACTGCGTTTTCATGAAGCTTTTGCCATCTCTTATCCGCTTCATAATGTTCCTTATAAGAGTACGGGTTTGGAATTCCTAACTTTCTGCAATGGGCTTCAAATCTGTGTACACGTTTAAAGGTTTCTTCTCTTACGGGATCATAATTTAGTGTCCAATGTTTAAATACTAGCATCTTGTTAGCCCATTCGGGGTAAAGAGGCATTCTATACTGAGCCCATTTATCTCCTTTTGCCTGATTAGAATAATGATATAAGAAGTAGTTGCATTCTGCTTGAAAAATATCATCTTTTAATTCCTCAATAAGATCCAATGTACATTGAAAATCTTCTTCTGTTTCATCCGGATGACCAATCACCCAATAAGTCGTAGTTTTTATCCCGGCATATGCCAATGATGACACAGAAGCTTTAATTTGTTCAGGTGTAATTTGCTTATCCATCTCATTCAAAACTTTTTGGGATCCACTCTCAGCTCCAAGTCTAACTCTATAAAGACCTCCTTTTCGCCAGAGTAAAGTATTCTTAATATCCGCAGATTCTTTATCTACCTTAAAATAAGCATCATAATATAGGGAAGCCTCTGATTTAATAAATTCATTCGAAATATCTGTAAGTGCAGGATTAATAAGCGAATCTGTCATAAAAAACAACTGATTTCCATAAAGCTTGTGCATTTCAATCATCTCAGCTACAACCTGAACTGGGTTCTTCTTTCGGTATGGCCCCCCAACTTTTTTTGCTACACAAAAACTACACTCATATATACAACTTGTAGACGCAGTAGCTACTAAACAAGGATATTTATTAAGATCAAGATCTGAATAATCCGGTAATATTTGCGATTCAAGCCCTATAAGATCGCCTCCAATATCATCTTTTGTAAAAACCCTTTTTCTTGAATCCAATTTATCTTCCAGAAAAGCTTGCATAAGTAATTCTCCTGGTCCAATTAATATTGTATCCAGATAGTCCTTTGATACTTCTAATAATGCATTAAAACTAGGTGAACCAGGTGCATGAGACTCGTTAAAAGTGCTCCCTCCCATTAATGTTTTAATATTTGGATTATATTCTTTTACTAATTTTAATACATATAAAGAAGCAGGAATAGTGCATTTATATGCAGTAACGCCAAAAACATCAGGTTGGAATTCTGCTATTTGCTTTAGCATATATTCACCAATCATGATGTAAAAATCATCAACAATATTATTTAATTCTTTAACATGTTTGTTATCAGAATTTACGTAGTAATGATTATAAATAAGTAATGATACTAATTCTTCATACTTTTCATTATCATCATTATGTTGATAAGCCATCATATGATTTTGTAAAACATCGTGACCTATATTATTAAAATTACCTTGTTTTTCTACTGGCACAATCTTTCGTAGGGTTTCAAAGTAATTGCTATAAAATTCCAAACTTTCTTTTTTAACAATTAGGTCTTCTGTTTTCACAATGTAACCTAAGTCCTGTAAAAAAGCTTTCAAGCTGGTTATCCCCATTGGAGGAATCATAGGATCCCAATATGGAAGAATCGTTAAATAAATTTTCTTTTTCATTTTTTCAATTGAATTGAATTGAATGCTTTACATTTTATCTCAAGAAGGTGATTATATATACACAAATAGTCTTCACAACTATGACATAATAATTATCGGATCTTAATTTTTGAATATTCTATGAGAGTTCATCCCAAAAATCCAATGACTCTCTCTCTGAAGAAGAGCGATTTGAATTCACTATCGTTTTATTTACAAAGTCTATTTCTTCGGTTTTTCTATATCTTTTAAAATCAGCAGAAAACTCTGATTCAAGATTTTCTTTTATCTCAGAAATTTTATTTGAAGATTCAGAAATAGTATTGTAAAAGAGCTTATTAAAATGATTGGAAATCATTTTAATATCATCACTATTATAAACAGCAGAATTAAATTTAAACTCTATTATTGTTTCTTTTCCTGGTAAGATATTAATTCCAAAATCGTAATTGGTATGGGCATTATTTCTAACGTCTGAAATCTTTAAAGAATTAGAATCATTTTTGCTGTCAGCATAATCACGTTCACTAATTGGAACATTTTGATACACTATATAATGATCTAATAATTCTCCCTTTGAACTTAAATTATTTTTTATATCTGCCAATGAATAAAAATGATGAGATTCTCCATTACCGATATTATTATGTAATTCTACAAGTAAATCTTTGAAACTTTTATTTTCATCATATTTAACCCTTACAGGAATAGTGTTCATAAATAAACCTAATATATTTTCAACACCTGAAATCTCCGATGACCTTCCTGAAACAACTAAACCAAAAACTACATCAGAAATATTATTATAAAAACTCAGCATTAACCCCCAAACACCTGAAAATATTGTACTTGTTGTTATTCCATATGATTGTGCTAATAACTCGCATTTTTCAACAATTATTTGGTTAAGATCAAGTTTAATAATTTCGTACTTGAACAATCCATTACTTTCATTTTTTTCTATAGGAATTGTACTTAAATTATTATATTCTTTCAAATATTCTTGCCAATATAATTTTGTTCTTTCTTTGTTCTTACTAGCCAACCAATTTATATAATTTACATATTGTCCTGCTGTACTTGTAGATTGTATATTTAAATTCGCATTCTTAAAGTAAAGCTCAAAAAATTTATTAGTTATTATATTTAAACACCAGCCATCAATTAATATATGATGATATGTAAAAATAAATTCATATTCATTTTCCTCAATTTGTAAAACGGTAATCCTTATAAGAATATCTTTACTTAAGTCAAACAATTTATTCCTGTCAATTTCCTTGTATTTATTTAATACACTAGCCTTATCGCTATTCTTACATTCAAGTCTTATATCTTTAAATATAAAAGGCATTTCCTTTTCATTTAACACTATCTGAAGCGGTTGATCTAACTCCTTATGTACAAATATTGTTCTAAGAATATCATAGTGAGAAAGAAGTTCGTTTAAACTTTCCCTCAAAATATCTTCTTTAAGATTGCCTTTCAATCGAAATCTTAATTGTGGTAAAAAACTTAAGGTTTTAGGATTAAGTAAATAATGATAATACATCCCTTCCTGCAATGGAGATAAAGGGTAAATATCCAAGAAATCATACTTATCATTTAGTTTTTTCAATTCAACAAATGATAATTTTTTATAAGTATAATCACTTGGTGTTTTTTCCTGCTTATTTAAAGCAATACAATACTTAGTAAGATTATCTAATTCCTTTTTGAACCTATGTTCTAGTTTATTTATAAATTCTTTTGGAATTTTTTGCTTGTCAAAAAACAAATCCAGTTTTAATTTATCATCTTCATAATATGAAATTATTTCCAACAAATATCTTTGATTTTTTTCAGGAATTGTATTAACATAATACCTCTCATTCAACACCTTAAAAAGATAGTTATGTCTATCTTCTTTATCTAAGCTCAAGTGTTTATAACTAATAAAAGGAATGGTGTCTGTAATTTCATAATTTATAAGTTCTCCTGAATTCAAATACTTATAAGCTAAATAATCAAAACCTCCGTTAGGTACTGTATTCAATGACTCTTTAATATTTTTTATAAAATATCCCAGCTCTTCATCTGTAGTACTTATATTTATAATTTGTGGATAAATACTGGAAAATCTACCTACTTCATTACATATAAGCTTATCAAAATATAATTCTTGTCTACCATCGCTTTCTAAATCAATTGCGATTTTATCCCAATTCAATTCATTTTTAAATCTAAGAAGAAGAGCAGATAATAAAATATCACTAGTTTTAGTATTAAAGTAGAGGTTTGTCTTATTATGTAATGCTTTTGTTTGTTGTTCATCTATTGTAATTGATAAGAACCCTGATTCAGACATGATATCTTTCTTATCTGACCTTGCACTTACATAATAATCTTTAAATTTATTAAAATACTTATCCCAGTATTTCTTAGTTTCCTTAAACCTATCACTACCCATGTAATTTTCAAAATCTATAATCCTATTAATTGAAGATTCATATTTAGATGAGAGTACAAGTTTATTATTTTTTAATGATTTACTATACAAATCTGAAATACTACTAAATATAATTTTCCAAGAATATTCATCGATTAATAGATAATGAACTCCAATTAATATATAACTAGACACATCGGTATGTAATAAAACGACTTGAATTGGATCGTTATTTATATCAATCCTAATTTTCAGTTCATTCTCTATCTCTTTCAGCTTTTCGTTTAGAGCTTCCGTTTTTACAGTCCTCTTTTCAATTATATTAAAACGTGTAATTTTATCTGTTAGCCTTTGAACTCTACTTCCCTTTTCAGAATTATCAATCCGAATACGTAAACTATCAAAATGATTTATAATCTCTATGAAAATTACTTCTAACAATTGCTTAGATATAGAATTTGGAAATTCTAAACTCCTAACCTGATTAAACTGATTAAGACCATCGTTATTTGTGAAGTATCTATTTTGAATTGGGGATAACCCTATTTCATCTTTTAATTTATATTGTGATGAATCACCGGTATTATTAAATACTTCAGCCATTTCCCTAATAGTTGGATTGCTAAAGATTTCTTGCACTGAAATTTTATAACCCAAGTTACGTAATCTGGAAGAAATTTGAATAGATTTAATTGAGTTACCTCCCATTTGGAAGAAATCATTATTAATCCCAATTTTAATATCCCCTAAAACACTTTTCCAAACTCCAGTTATAATTTCCTCTAATTCATTCCGCGGTGCTATATAATGATCTTCTACTTCTACTTCTACTTCGAACTTAGATAACTCAACTCTATCCGTTTTACCATTAACAGTTAATGGAATTTTATCCACTTTAACAAAATATGAAGGGATCATATAATCGGGAAGATTTTTACTTATCAATGATCTTATCTCAGTTATTTCTATTTTCTGGTTTTCTACAACATATCCCCACAAACTACGCTCACCAGAATTATCTTCTCTATCAATAACAACAGCCTCGCTTACTTGATCAATGCTTAATAATTGATTCTCGATTTCTCCAAGTTCAATTCTAAATCCTCTGATTTTTACTTGATGATCAATTCTGCCAAGGTACTCCAAATCACCATTTGGTAATAATCGTCCCAAATCACCTGATCTATATATTCTTTCTTCTGATTTATACGGATTTAATATAAATTTCTCTTTTGTTAATTCCTCTCTATATAAATAACCTTTACATACACCTAATCCTCCTACGCAAATTTCTCCTGAAACTCCAATTGGCACAAGTTTTTGATTTAAATCAAGAATATAGCAAGTTAAAGTGGGAATAGGTTTACCTATATTACTAATATTATTTTTTATCTCATAATCTGAAATTTCCTTATACGTTACATGGACTGTAGTTTCAGTTATCCCATACATATTAATTAGTTTAACATTGGAATAAATATTAAACCATTCTGCCAATTTATTTGGGATTAAAGCTTCTCCTCCAAAAATAACATATCTTAAATTCTCTAAAGATTTATCAGGATCCTGCAAGGCAATTTCCGATAAATTATAAAACGCCAAAGGGGTCTGATTTAAAACAGTTACTTTTTCTTCACAAAGTAATTTATAATATTCGACTACGTCTCTTGCTACTATTTTTGGAATAACAATTAATTTACCTCCATACAGTAAGGCTCCGTACATTTCCCAAACTGAAAAATCAAAACAATGTGAATGGAACATTGTCCAAACATCTTTTTCACTAAAGTCAAATTGAAATTTTTCATTAAAAAATAATCGAACTGCATTTCTATGCACAATCATAGCTCCTTTGGGCATACCTGTTGTACCTGAAGTATAGATAATATAACACAAATCCGATGGTTTATTTATCATTTCTATGTTAGAAATGTTATTTCCTAAATCGGATAAGTCTTCAACACATATTATACTTCCTTCAAACTTTATTCTTTCTGAGAAATTTTTAGTGCTTATTACTATTTTTGAGCGGCTATCATTCAATATAAAATCTATTCTATCATCAGGATAATCAGGATCTAGTGGTAGATATGCTCCTCCTGATTTTAACACTCCCAGCATAGAAAACACGGTCTCTATGGAACGATCAAGAAATATGCTTACAATATCATCTCTATCTATTCCAATCTCTCGTAATTGTTGTGCAACAAGATTAGCCTTTTTATTTAATTCACTATATGTAAGCCTATTACCATTATTGGAAATTGCTATATTTTCAGGTGTCCTTTTTACCTGCTCTTCAAATAACTGATGAATGGTCTTATCTTTTGGATAATCTGCTTTTGTATCGTTAAACTCAGTCAATAACTGATGTTTCTCTTCTTTACTTAATATTTCAATATCGTAAAGTTTTTGATCAGACTTTTTTAATGTGTTTGTTATTAATTGAATGTAATGATCAAAAAATGCAAGGATTGATTCCTTTCTATAATATTCTGTATTATATACCAATAAAGCTCTTAAGCCGTTTCCATTATTTTGAAACAGCAAATTTTGATCATACTTACCTAATCCCAAGTTTGAGGAGATATGATTAACTCCTATCTCACAATCTGGTTCTATTTCTTCGTATTGAAATAAGAAATCAAATAATGCTGTCCTACTCATATCATTTTCGGGATTAATTTCAGATACAAGCTGGTCAAATGGAATTTCTTTGTATTCTAAAGCCTCTTTAATGGTCTTATTAAGCTTTGATATATACGTAATAAAATCTTCTTCGAAATCTATAAAACTTCTTAAAACTATTAAATTAGATATTGGCCCTACTAAGTGTTTTGTTAAGTCATTATCCCTGCCTTCTACGTTAGTTCCAACTACTATTTCTTCTTGATTGGTATATCTCCCTAACAATAGCTTGTAAAACCCTAATAGTATTACATCTATTGAAAAATTATGGGTACTTGCATACTCATATAAGCTTTTTGTTAATTGTTCCGGCAAATCAAATGTATATTCGCCTGCTTTAAATATATGAATTGCTACTCTTTTGGTATCTTCAGGCATCTCTATAACCTGAACTCTCCCTTTTAATTGAGGTTTCCAGTAGGATAATAAATGTTCTTTAATTTTCGAGTAGGATTCTCTTTGCCAGTAAATATAATCAATAAAACGTATTGGAACCGTAGCTTGAACAAGGGGTTTATTGGTACGTAATGCGTGATAATATTCTAATATTTCTTTCGCTATAAGTTTTAAGGAATATCTATCGCTGATTATATGGTGTACCACCAAAACAAGAGCTTGCTCTTTTTCAGGTATTGTTATTAGAGCTGCTCGCAGAAGTAAATCTCTTTCTAAGTCAAATGGGGCATATATTATACTATTTACTGCATCATCTTTCTTTGATTCAGTTGTAAATACTTCTTCGAGTGTTATTTCTCCTTTATCTAAAATATCATGATAGAATTTCTCTTCTTCAATATAAAATTTCGACCTTAAAATATCATGTCTTGAGATTATGTATTGTATACTTTTTTCTAATAGTATTAAATCGGCTTTACCTTCGATACCCAATACCAAAGGAATATTATGATATATAGGACTGGATTTATAAAGATTGTTTTTCTCAAATTTATCAATGAACCATATTCTTTCCTGGTGAAAAGAGATTGGTAATTTTGACCTACCTATGTTTACTTTTTCTCCCAGCTTATTCTGGATTACTTGCTTTTCTGCTTTAGTTAATAATCCTATTTCAGAAATTTTTCGATTTGAATCTCCCTCTAGTAAGGTGATTATATTCTTAAAATATTGCGCAAATCTAATTATGGTTTCCGGTTTAAATATTTTAGGATAATACTGAAATCCGAGAATTATCTCATTTTTTGAATTCGTTACATTAAGTGTAAGATCAAATCGTCTACCTACATTTTCTGTGAACTGATATTCTTCCTTATTACTAAATTGAAATTCCTTATCGCCAGAAGCATCAATCATATTTAACATAACATCGAAAACAGGGTTACGTCCGGATACTCTTTCAATATTAAGTTTATTTACCAAGTCATCAAATTGATAATCTTGATTTTCATAAGCATTTAATGTTGTGCTCTTTATATTAAAAAGAAACTCTTTAAATGATTTATTCTTATTTGGATTTACATCTAATGCTAATGAATTAACGAACATACCAACGATTTTTTGTAAATCGGGATGTTTCCTCCCTGCAACAGACATGCCTACTATAAATCCATCCTGCCCACTTAGTTTTGATAACAACACACTAAATATAGACAACATACTCATATACAAGGTTGTCCCTGTTTCTTTACATAAACTTCGAACAAATCGTGTTTGTTTTGGAGACAGTGTAACAGTAATCATATTACCCTCATTGCTCAAATATGAAGGTCTTATATAATCTGTTGGTAAGTTCAATATGGGTATTTCGCCCTCAAATCTGCTTAACCAATAATCTTGCTGATCTTTTATCTTTTCCTGCTGATTTTTACTATTTTGCCATTGACTATAATCCCTGTATTGTAATGCTAATGGAGCTAATTCTTCTCCTGAAAGCAGAGCCAGAAATTCTTTCTCTAAGATTGCTTGCGAGATTCCATCGCTTATTATATGGTGCAAATCAATCATTAACAAGCTATCCTCTCCTTTTATATTTAAAATAGCAACTCGTAAAAAAGGTGCTTTAGATAAATCAAAAGGTCTTATAAATTTATTTCGTATGTTTTCAACTTCCTTGTTTTCTATACTTAGTTCTTCAAGCTCAAAATCAACTTCCTTATTAATTATCTGAACAGGCTCTTGATCAACTATATTTATACTTGTACGAAAACTCTCATGACGATTTATTAGTTGTTTGAATACTTCTTCTATTTTTGATTTATCTGCCTCTTTTCCCAATGAAATTATATTGGGCATATTATAGGCTGTCGATGTTAAATCAAACTCTTGCAATAAATACAAACGCTTCTGTGCTGAAGATAATGGGTAATCTGATTGTTCCTTTGCTTTCGGTATGGATACAAACTCTTTCTTTTTACTTGTCAATATTTGAACAGCCTGAGCCTTGATACTGGAATGTAAAAATACATCTCGCAAGGGAAATTCTACATCTATTTCTTTATGTATCCTCCCTATTAATACAGATGCTTTTAATGAATGTCCTCCTATGCTGAAAAAGTTAGCTGTTGTACTTATCTCTTCTTTTTCTATATTTAATACTGCTGACCAGATTTCTACCAGTTTTTCTTCTGTTTCATTTGAGGGTGCTACATAATCGTCGCCTGCTTTTATCTCTGGGGATGGTAGTGCTTTGCGGTTTACTTTGCCGTTACTGGTTAATGGAATTTTATCCAACTCTACAAAATAACTCGGAATCATATAATCGGGTATGCTTACTGATAAATAGCTGCGTATTTCTTCTACATTGTAGTCTTCCTCTATAACAAGATAAGCACACAGGTATTTATCTCCGTTTTCTTCTCTTGCTAAAACAACACATTCCTTTATACTACTATGTTTTAATAAGACATTCTCAATCTCTCCTAATTCTATCCTAAATCCACGTATTTTCACCTGGTGGTCTATCCTGCCAATAAATTCTATATTGCCATCGGGTAACCAACGAGCTAAATCACCGGTCTTGTATAAACGTTCTCCTTTTTTATATGGATTTTCTATAAATTTTTCTCGGGTAAGTTCCGGATTGTTTAGGTATTCTCTTGCCAATCCATCTCCTCCTACTAACAATTCGCCTGGTACTCCTACTACTTGTAATCTATTGCTTTTATCAAATATATAGGCTGTTGAATTACTTATTGGTTTGCCTATTGGAATATTACTTTCATATTCCTTTTCTATTTTGAAGGTGGTTGAAAAGGTTGTATTTTCGGTTGGCCCGTATCCATTGATTATTACTAATTCGCTATTTCTCGTTTTTATTTTATTGATATGTTTAACTGATAAAACATCTCCACCGACTAATAAAAACTTTAATGTATCAAAAATGCTTTCTTCTTGATCAACAAGCTGGTTAAATAAGGATGAGGTAAGCCAAAGACTTGTAATGCTATTTTTTCGAATATACTCGCCTAATAATGCTGAATTAATTATTACTTCGTTACTTGCTATATATAAACTACCGCCGTTTAGCAATGCTCCCCAAATTTCGAAGGTGGTGGCATCAAAAACCGAGGCTCCTGTCAGCAGAATCTTTTGTTCTGAATGGAATGGAAAGAATTGATTATTTTGTACTAAGCGAAGCACGCTTTTTTGTTCTATCACCACTCCTTTAGGCTTCCCTGTTGACCCAGAGGTATACATTACATAGGCTATATTACTTGAAGTGATAGATGGTAAGTTTAGGTTTGTGCTTGATTCTTTTATTTCTAAGTCATTTATATTGATTATATCTCCTGCAAAATCATATTCCGAATCAATAACTTCGGTGCTTAGAATTATATTAATCCCACTATCTTCTATAAGTTGGTTTACTCTCTCTTCTGGATAAGCAGGATCAATTGGTACGTATGCGCCTCCTGTTTTCAAAATTCCCAGTATTCCTATTATCATATCGGACGAACGACCTGCCATTAAACCTACTAATTGATCTTCTGTTACTCCACACTTTATTAAGTAATTGGCTATTTTATTCGATTCTTCATCTAGGTCTTGGTAAGTATATGACTTATCTTCAACCTCTAATGCTATTCTTTTAGAAAATTCTTTGACTTGCTCATCAAAAACTTGTGATATGCTTTTCTGACTTGGGTAAGAAACTTGAGTATCGTTAAACGCATATAATATTTGTTGCTTTTCTTCTGCGCTTATTATTTCTAATTCTGAAAGTTCCCTTTCCGGATTTTGTGCTATTTGACTTACTATCTGTTTAAAATATACTATAAATCTATCTATGGTCTCGGCTTTGAATAGTTGGGTGCAATATTCAAAATTTAACATCAACTTATCACCGTAATCTTCGGCTGTTAATGTTAAATCAAACTTGGAAATACCCGGGGTATGAATGTAATTTTGATTATCTAAATTTGTCAGATCAGCCATATGTTCTACCTGATTTAACAAATTAAACATTACATCAAACAAAGGATTACGACCAATGTCTCTTTCAATTGAAATATTTTCCACTAAATCTTCAAATTGATAATCCTGATTTTCAAAAGCTTCTAATGTTGTTTGTTTTAGCTTTCTTATAAACTCTTGTATGCTAATACTTCCATTTACTTCGTTTCGAATTGCTAATGTATTAACAAACATTCCAACTACATTCTCTAAATCAAGATGATTACGACCTGCTATTGGAGTGCCTATTATAATATCTTCCTGCCCACTTAACTTCGATAATAGTATGTTAAATATAGATAATACCGACATATATAATGTCAATCCGTTTTCTTTTGCAAACGACTTGATAAAATGCGTTTCTTCTTTGCTTAAAGCAAAATGTACCCTAGCTCCTTCGTGGCTCTGTATAACGGGGCGGATATAATCAACAGGTAGATCCAATACAGGGATTTCTCCTTCGAATTTCCTTATCCAGTAATTTTCCTGATCTTTAACTTTTATTTGTTGTTCTTCACTATTTTGCCATTGGCTATAATCTTTGTATTGTAAACTTAATTCTGATAAGTCTTCTCCTGAACATAAACCATGAAATTCACGCTCTAAAATACTATGCGATACTCCATCACTTATAATATGGTGCATATCTATCATTAATAAATATCCATCCCCTTTAACTTCCACTATTGCAACTCGCAATAATGGTGCCTGCGATAAATCAAATACTTGTATAAATTGTTTTCTTAAATCCTGTAGTTCTTCTTTTTCAATAATAAATTCTTCAATCTTTAAATCTACTTGTTTATGTATTAGCTGAACAGGTGTTTCGTTTATAACTTTAAAGCTTGTACGAAAGCTTTCATGCCTTAATATTAAAATATTAAATATTTTAGAAACTTCTTTTTTACTTAACTTTTTTGAAAGTCTTAGTATCCCCGGCATGTTATACACAACACTATCATCATCCATTTTCTGAAGAACAAATAAACGCTTCTGATTTGAGGACAAGTCATAAAAATCTTTCTTTTCAGCTTTTTTAATACTGTAATATAAATTCGTTTTCGATAATGAAATTAAATTAGCTTGTTCTTTTATTGTTTTAGTTCTAAAAATATCATTTACATCTAACTTAACTTCAAAAACTTTATGTATTAATGAAACTAATGAAATAACTTTAAGCGAATGACCTCCAATATCAAAAAAGCTAATATTTCTACTAATTGCTTTATTCTCTAAACCGAGTACATTTTGCCAGATTTGAAACAGAGCCAACTCTGTTGAACCAACAGGATCTTCAAAATTATCAAGAATTTTGAACGCTGGTTTTGGTAATGCCCTTCTATCTATTTTACCACTATTTGAAATTGGTATCTTTTCAATTTGCTCAATATACGAAGGAATCATATAATCTGGGAGGACTTTCGCTAGCTTCTCTTTTATTTCAGACTCATTTAGTTCAAATAGAGAATCATCAGTAACTACATAAGCACAAAGAAATTTCTCTTCTTTATCATCTTCTAATGCGATAACAACAGCTTCTGCTATTTCATTTAATTTTAATAGCTGACATTCGATATCACCTGTTTCTATTCTAAACCCTCGAATTTTTACTTGATTATCTTTTCTTCCTAAAAATTCTATTTCTCCACTTAACGTCCATCTAGCCAAATCCCCAGTTTTATATAATCTAGCTCCTGATAAAAAAGGGTGTGGGATAAACTTATCGTTTGACAACACCTCATCATTAAAATAACCACGAGCTAATCCATCGCCAGACAAACACAATTCACCAATTACACCAATTGGCAATAGTTCAGCACTTTCAGATAAAATATATACTTGTGTATTTTTAATTGGGATGCCAATATTTAGCTGTGTATTAGGTTTTAATTCTTTTACAGTAGACCATATAGTAGTTTCAGTTGGACCATAGCAATTTAATAAATTACCACTAAAACTATTAATAATTTTATTATACAAACTAACAGGAAACTCTTCTCCTCCAACTAATAAAGACTTTAGTTTATTAAGGACAACCCAACTATTCTCAAGATCAATTATCTCTTTTAATCTTGATGGTGTAACTTGCAATACGCTTACTCCCTTATCCTCAATCAGTTCGAACATAAGTCTGGGATCTAACTGCTCTTCATTTCTGGCAATTACAACTTGCCCCCCACTTAACAAGGGTGCATGTATCTCTAAACCTGAAATATCAAAGGATATAGTTGTAAGTAGCAAAAATACATCATCATTTGTTGTTCTAATTAATTTGTTCATTGACAATATAAAATTCACCATCGCTCGATGCTCTATCATAACACCTTTAGGATCTCCCGTTGATCCTGAGGTAAAAATTACATATAAAAGCCTTTGTGAATTTGATACTTCAGGGAGATTGTAAGCTTCTCTATTATAAATATTTTCGTTTTTAACATCAATTGTTTTAATTGATTTATCTGAAATATTATAGTCATTTGTTAATGCAACTGTAACCTTACTTTTTTCTAATATATGATCAATTCGTTGAGATGGCAAACTTATATCTAACGGTAAATATGCAGCTCCCGATTTAATGATGGCCATAATACCTACTATCATATATTCTGATCTATCAACAAGCAAAGCCACTATATTATCTTGAGCAACTCCATTTTGAATTAACTGGACTGCAAGTTGATCAGACATCTTATCTAATCGGGAATATGTTATCTCTTTTTCATTGCAATAAATAGCTGTTTTATTAAAATACTTCTTTGCAGTATCTTTAAATAATTGATTAATTGTTTTGTCTCTAGGGAAATCGGCACTTGTATCGTTAAACTGATATAGTATTTTCTCTTTTTCCTCTTTACCTAAAATTTCTAATTTCGAGATAGTTTGATCTGAGTTCTCAGAAACAAACTCAATAAGTTGTTCAAAGTGAGATGAAATCATTCGTATAAACTCACTATCAAACCTGTTATTATAATTAAATTTAACTACAATATTATCGTCATGAATTACTATATTAAGAGACAAATCGTAATTTGTTGTTTCAAAATTCTCAAAAGAATCTATAGTAAAGCTTTGATTTTTTGTTATATAATTAAGATCAACAGGATAATTATCAATAGCTAAGATAGTATTAAATAAATCTTCATCGCTCTTTAAAATTGTATTTTTAATCCTTTTTAAAGTAACATGCTTATTATCATTTATATTTTGAAGAGTATCTTGAATATCTATTAAGTAATCCTTTAAAGTATTTGATTTATCTATATTAATCCTAAATGGTAGTGTATTCATAAATAATCCTACCACGTTCTCAATTCCTTTTAACAATTGATCTCTACATGAGATAGCAGAACCAAAACATATATCATTTCTTAAGTTATATTTAAACAATAGTATCCCATAACATGCATGAAAGAAAGCTGCTTTTGTAATATTATGGCTTTTACAACAAGTATTTATTTTATCAACTAAATTACTCCTTAATTTTAACTCCGATAAATAATTTTCATCTTTTACAATAAGATTATTTTGAGGTAAATATACATTCTGTGCCTCTTGATCTTCTAAATATTTCTTCCAAAAATTTCCATCTGCTTTTGCACTTAAATCAATAAAATCCTTAATTGATTTACTATATGGCACTTTAATAGATGATACTAACGATAAGTCTTTTGATAAAGACAAATAGTTTGAAATAAATTCTTTTAATATTATTCCATTACTCCAACCATCATACAATATATGATGGTTAGTAACAATTAATGAATATTGAGTTTTGTTATGTTTAACTAGATTTATTCTAAAAGGAACATGTATTATGTTAAAATTCTGATTTCTATCCTTATCAATTAAATTATTGAAACATATTTTTTGCGCATCATTTTTTTTGTCAGAAAAATCATGAAATTTAAAATCCAACTCATTTTTCAGCAATACTATCTGTAATGGTTTTGACAATTTTTCCCAAAAAAAAGATGTCCTTAAACACTCATTTGTATCTACGACAAGCTGCCACGCATTCTTACAAATATCTTGATTAAAATCTCCATTAATTGATAAAACAATCTGTTCTACATAAAATGTATTTTTACTATCTTTCAAATAATGAAATAACAGCCCCTCCTGCAAATCAGTCAAAGGCAAAATACTCTTAACATTTTTTTTATTAATCGCCATCTAAAATATCACTTATTAAAATATCTCAACAAATACGTTTAAATGAATCTACACCTATTCATTTTTTAAAGCCTCAATTGTATTTAACCGGAGAGCACTTAATAGCTTATTAAGTATTGTAATAAAGATAATTAACATAACATAGAACACAGGTAAAATAAATTCTAACCAACTTAAACTAGTAACATTTGAAAAGTTATTTAACCACTCCTTAATTAGGAAATAAGAAATTGGTATTGTAATTACCGAAGCTATTAATATAAATAAATAATAATTTTCAATAAGGGTATAAAGAATATTATAGCTTCTTCCCCCCAAACATCTTCTTATTGCAATCGACTTCACCTTTTTATTTAATTCAACCGAGAAAAAACCATATATTCCAACACAACATAAGAAAATAATTAAAATCATAAGGTAACTTATTATTGTTCTAAATTTTAATACTCCAGAATATTGTCTATTAAAATAATCATTCAGATACATATAATCAAACAAATTATCCTCTCCGAATATCTCAACAAATTTTCCTTTTATAAAGGAAATGGTTTCTGTCTTCTTTTCCTTTACTCTTACTGAATAATACTCATTAGGAGAATATGGCCACAATGCAAAAACTAACGGTTCAATTGGATTATTTATACTTAAATGATTATAATCTTCTATCACCCCAACGATTTCTATATTCCCTCTATTTCCATATTCAGTTACTAAAGTATTATGTAAAGCATCTTCGGGATTATTAAATCCTATTTTTTTTGCCAATTTTCTATTTATCAATACTGATGTCCATGGTTTATTTGTATATGAAAGATTTTGCCCTGCTAAAAGTTTTACCCTATAAGTACTAATAAAATTTGGATCAATGTGACCAACAGTGAGATTCATCTCTTTTCCTCTAAAATTCATATCGGCTGAACCATAAAATCTCCTACCCGGAAAAGTTGATGACGAAACACTTTGAATATTTGGGTTATTAACTATCTCATTCTTAAAAACTTTACCTTTACTGACAATTCCTTCATCTAACTTCCCAACTGTAGGATCTTGAATTAAAACAATATCATCAATATCAATTCCCAAATCCTTATTTAACATAAAGTTTATTTGCTTATCAATAATTAACATAAATATTATTATAAATATCGTTATCGCCAATTGTAGCATTACAAATCCTCGTTTGAATACATCAAAAATATTAGACTGTCTTTGGTAACTACTTACTCGATCATCAGGAACTCCCTTTAATGCAATTATGTTAAACAAACCCAACACAAAGCTATTCAAAACTAAAATGATTAAAAATATTACCCAGAACCGGAGAGTTAGTATATTTATATTAATCACTAATTCTAAATTTCGAAGAGCCAAATCAGTAACTAAATTTACTAGTGGTAAGGACAAAAGTCCACTTATAAAAACAATTAGCAATGTTTCTATAAATGTTTGTTGTATTAATTGGTGGTTATATGCTCCACAAGCTTTTCTTAGACTAAACTCCTTTGCCCGATTACTAATCGTAACCGAAATGATATTAAGCAGGTTTGTCCATAGTAAAACAACAATGAGAACTGATATTAGCAACAATAAACTAATTAACTTCTTACTACCGTATTTGGATACATCATGAGCTTTCGCCTTATCATCTGTTTTTAAATATATCTGTTTTAAAGCTTGCAAATGTATTTTTTCAAGAAATCCGCCATCAATGTTTTCTTTTGCAATCGCAAGAATCTTTCTTTCAATTTCCTCAACATCACTATTTGGTTGTATCTTTAAATATGAATAAAAGATACCATAACTATCCCAGCTGAAAATAGGTCTTTTAATAAGCTCAGTATTAGGATAAATCCAATCAAATTGGAGATGAGAATTTACCGGAACTTCAAATAATCCTTCAATAGTTAAAGTTTTAAAACCACCATAATCAAAAGTAATAACTTCACCAATTGGATTATTACTCCCCGTTAATCTTTGAGCAAAATCTTTTGATAAGAAAATACTGTTTGGGTTATTTATAGCTTCAATATTACCTTCTATTAACTGAAATGAAAAAAAGTCAAAAAAAGAAGAATCAACCATATAACCTTGTTCGGATTTAATCTTATGTTCTTTATACTTAAATATATTGTACTGAGAATCATTTAGCCTAATATATGAAGATACTCCAGGTATTTCTTTTGCAGCCGTTAAGGCCAATGGTAATGGACAAAAAACAGTTTGTTCTCCAGCATTTTCCTCTATAATTATTCTATAAATTTGGTCATTATCTACATGAAACTTATCGTAGCTATATTCGTAATTAACATAGTAATAACCAACTAAAAATAAAGTAAAGAAGATTGTTATACTAGAAATCAAAACTAAAACCTGAGCCCTATTTTTTAATGACCTTTTGAAAAAAGGAAGAAGGTAATATTTAATCATATCACAATATTTTTTTAATTAATAATATCTTTATAATTAACAATTTCTATAATTTAACTTTTGAATCTTCATTTGATTTTAGACTTTCAACGACATCTTCTATTTCCTTCGCAGACTGTTCTATGTTTGTTACAAATATCATATCCAAATTAGTTCCAGATCTTCTCCTTTTTATTTTCAATTGATGTTTTCCTTTTGTTAAATCGAAAATCAAACCGATATTTTTCCATTCCCAAACTAACGGTGTACTATAAAAATAACACTCAACAGGATCTTTATCGTCAATAATTACCCAAAAACCAGCTCTCTCGTTTTTTACTTTCACCCAGATATCTAATTTCGTTTCACTTTCCAGATCAATCATGAACGTCAAACACCCCTCATCCGGGATATCATTCCACGAACTTTTAATTTCTGTTGGGGTTGTAACATAGCTTCCTCCAGAAGCGTTTTCATCATATTCAATTATAAATGGCTTATAATCTATCTCCTTTTTAAATTTCTCAGCTTCAAAAAGCATATTTACCTCTTTGATAACATTTAAATTTACAAGCGAAGAATTCGATAGAGTTTTACCATCACTAATCTTATACCTAAAACTATCTATTCCTACAAATTCGTCATTAGGAGTATACTGTATACCTTCTTTATTTTTTTCAAGAATCCCTGAATATGGACCTTCAAAAGAATCAATAAATAATGAATCATTGTCTTCATCAGTATCATTAATCAGCAAATTCAATATTGTTTTTTGATTTGCCAAAACTTTAATTTCGTCTGAAACAGAAACCGGAACGATATTTCTATTATTAGCATATATTAAATAACAGGTTTCAATTAATAATAAAATTATAAATATTCGTATTAAGTAATACTTTACATTTCTATTCATTTTAATAAATTTTATAATAAATACTAATTAAATAAAATATCAAAATCTTCAAATTTCAAATATTGAAAATCAAAAGGAGTATTATGAATATCACTATCAATTACCAAATAAGGAATTACGTTTCTCAGATTTTTTTATTCTTTAGATTTCCTTATTTTTAAAGAAAGTAAGTGTTAATAAAAAGTGACATTAATAGTTTTTTGAAGTTTGTAAAACTACTATAACCTTATTGCATTCGATCGTTAAGAAATATATAAAAGATAAGTCATATCTAAACGATTCTTCCAATCTCATCATTGTCAAATTACACATTGTATGAGTAATAGTAGAATTAATTCTACTCAATTAATTCTACTATCCAGAAATTTATAAAAAATATGTTTTGAAATCAAATACACCAACTAATAAATTATAAGGATTAAGTCAGGAAATAGGGATCAATGAAAGTAGTTTAATATTAAAAAAGTATTAGCAACTGTTAAAATCAAATTACCAACCACATTACTATTCTTTAAATAAATACTTTATGATTAAATATTACAAAGGTTAACAATAAGCTTAAATGACAATTTCGTAAAAGCTTCGCTATAAAAACTCACAAAATAAGTTTAATTTACAGTTTTATAATATATACACTAAAATATGCATTTTTAATAGAAATACAATAAAAACAAACAAAATAAACTATTACAAACTGATTATCATATTTTTTTTCAACAAACAAAAGATTGTATGTTTTAAAACATGAGATAATTTGCGTTTTATTTCATATGTCTAATATTCTACAACTTAAAACCAATCGAAAATTATATCATAATTTACTTTTATATTTTTCAAGTATAGTCAAGTACGTAAAATTTTAGATAATTTATAGTACTAATGATCTTTACTTTCTATAAAAATGCATAAGGAAATTAACTACAGATTCACTCTTTATGCTTGACGTATAATATTTCAAAAGCGTTTAAAACGCTATTCTATTTATAGGAAAGTATACTCGTTAATAGAGTGATTGAGCGAAGTATATAAGCAATATTTAATTGAATTTTAATAATGAATTCTTGTAATACTTTTCAGGACGAGACATAGGGAGTTTGTATGCCAGTGTTATTTTAACCAAATAAAATATCCAAATCCCCTTCATCAAGTGCAACCCCATCAAAATCGGAAGGTGTAAAATGAATATCGTCTTTATTTTTTAAATGATTTATAAGACTATTAATATGCTCGTTAAACCCTTCCTTCAATGCAATAATATCATGCTCATTAAATGTAATGTTGCAATAATTAAGATCCACCTTCAGCTCTCCATTTATTATTAAACAATTTACTTCGAGCTTCGCTGTTAATTGATTATTCTCCGAAATTTCAACTCCTGAATATTCATTAGAATAAGAAAATAAACTATTTGATAATTCTTCTCCAAACTGTCCAAGATAATTAAATCTAATTTCACTCTTCCTCTTTTCTGACTTATTTTCCTCTTGGTTTAAATACCTTAAAACACCATACCCAACACCATTATCAGGAACTTTTTTAACTTTTTCTTTTACTTCTTTTAATATGGAATCAATATCTAAAATTCCTATTTCTAAATGAACAGGGTACATTGCAGTAAACCAACCTGTCGTTCTTGAAACATCTAAATTCTCAACAATACGACCATGATTTTCTAATTCTAAAACCAAATTATTATTCTCTGTATTCTCATTTATTGCATTTACTAATGATGTCAATAACAGTATTTGAATATCTGTATTATATACTTTATTAGCTTCTCCCAATAAATATTCTGTTGTTATTTTATCAAGCTTAAATGATGATCGTCCTAAATTACTTGTAACTGTATTGTGAGTATCTATTTTTTTCTTTAGAAGTAATTCCTCTCCATCATTTTCATTCCAATAATGAGTCTGAGCTTTTAATTCATCCGAAGCAGAGTATTCATTTAAGGTATTTTGCCAATCAATAAGATTTCCCGTTTTCTTTGGTAAATCGACATTTATTCCATCTTCTAGTGATTTATATAAATTATACAAATCCTCTAATATTATTCTCCATGAAACACCATCAATTACTGTATGATGAGCAGTAATTAACAATTTGTCATTATTATTTTCTTCTTGAATAATAACGGCTTTTATTAATAAGGTTTTTAATATATCAAATGAAGATTTGGCTTTAATCCCTATAGATTCAAGTGTATTTTTATCATCTATTTCAAATACTTCAATTTCAAATGGTCTATTTAAATATTCATTATTATAAAACATGCATTTCTTATCCAGATTATAATTTAATCTTAATCCATCGTGATGTTCTATAAGCTTTTTAAAAACTTGTTCAAGTATGTTCTTATCAATATTTTTCTTAAACTCTAACAATACTGATTGGTTGAAATAATGTGGATTCTCAAATTCCTGTTCAAAAAACCATTTTTCAATTGGGCTTAATTCCTTATCTCCGGCAACTATTCCCTGATCATATTCTTTTTCTGATGATTCTGCATACTGACTAATCTGAGATATAGTTTGATGTGTTAATATCTCTTTTACGTTTAGTGAAATCCCTTTATCATATAAGCGAGATGTTATTTGAACAGCTTTAATCGAATCACCTCCTAATTCAAAAAAGTTATCTTCAATACCTATGGTATCCGCATTAAGAACATCTTGAAATATCTCAACAAGTATTTCTTGAATTTCGGTTTCTGCTAATTTGGATTCCGCTTTATTCTCAGATATACTAAGTTTTTGTAAAGCTACATTATCAACCTTCCCATTTTTAGTTAGCGGAATTTTATCAATATTATTGATTATTGTTGGCACCATATAGTGTGGCAAATGCTTTTGCATAAAAAGGCGAACATCCAATTCATTTACTAACTGCTTTGCAGTATAAAAAGCACTCAATATTGATGATCCATTCCTATCTAAAACAATAACTGAAGCATTTGTAACTCCCTCAAATTCTTTCAAACAAAGTTCTATTTCATCCAACTCTATTCTATATCCATTTATCTTTACCTGCTGATCTATTCTTCCTAAAAATTCTATATCATATTCCTCATTAAATCTTCCTAAATCACCACTTCTATAAAGTTTACTATCCGAAATTTCTTTTCTCGTAATAAATTTTTCGTTTGTTAATTCTTCCTTATTATGGTATCCTCTGCAGACTCCTTTCCCTCCTATATAAATTTCGCCAATTACTCCCTGTGGAACGGGATTTAAATATTTATCTAAAACATATATTTCAACATTTCCCGCAGGCTTTCCAATCGGTACTGATTTCTTATATTTTTTTATATAATCATATTTATAGATCATACATCCAACAGTCGTTTCTGTTGGTCCATATTCGTTAAATATTTCTATTTTATTAGCAAACATTGAAGAAATAGACTGTGCTAATTCAGAGCTTAAGTCCTCACCTCCAACAATTAATCGCTTAAGGTTATTTATATTACCAGGTGTAATTTTATGATCATCTTTAATTATTTTTAAATGCGAAGGAGTTAATTTTACCACCCCTACCTTATCGTCATTTAATACCTTTTCTATCAATATATCATTACTATCTTCAGGATATATGTATAATGTATTTCCTGTAACTAAAGGTATGAAAATAGAGGTTATTGTTAAATCGAATGCCACTGAAGTAAATAAAGGAAAGCTAACTTTGTCTCCTCTTACATAAACACTTTGTGCCCACCAAATATAATTTAATAAATTCCTATGCTCAATCATTGCACCTTTAGGTTTACCAGAAGTTCCAGAGGTATAAATCATATAAGCAAGATTGTCTCCACTTGGTTTTATTATTTCCTTTTTTGTCAATATCTCTTGAATATCGAGATTATCAACCTGTATAATATTTTCAGATTTAAAATTTGAAATTAATTCATTATCGGAATCTAAAATTGCTTTGGTTGTTAAAATAAATCGTGGTTTACAGTCATTTAAAATATATTCCCTTCTAGATTCAGGATAATTAATATCAATAGGAACAAAGGCACAACCTGCTTTAAGAATACCTAAAACAGAAATAACAAACTCAACAGATTTATCTCCAATAATGGCAATAAAATCTTCAACTTTAGCTCCTTTGTGAATTAAAATTTCAGCTATTGCATCTGTTCGTTGTTTAAGATCTTCATAAGTTAACATCTCTCCATTACAGTAAAGTGCCTGCAATTCGGGTGATTCAATTGCAATCTTATCAATTAGATCATATATTAAGGAATTTGGACATTCAAGATCAGTTTGATTAAAATCTGCAACTAGATTTTTCGTTTCTTGCTCTGATAAAACACTAATATCTTTAATATTAATACTGTCATTACGAATAATTGATTTTAATATCATTTCATAATACTCAGCATATCTTGAAATTGATTCCTTCTTAAATAATGAAGTAGAATATTCAATATTGTAATTTAAACTCTCTCCTTCAAATATTTCTAACGAAAGATCAAATTTTGAAAATTTTGGATCAAAAGGAAAATGAGATATTTTAAAATCATTTGCCAACAATTCCGGAATTTCCATATTATGATACACAAACATTGTATCAAACAAAGGATTTCTTCCATTTATACTACTAACATCTAATGAATTCACGAGTTCATTGTAAGTATAAAGCTTATTGTCCAATGATTTAACAAACTGTTTGTGAGTACTTTTCAAATATTCTGCAATATTTTTTTCTCCATCCAACCTACATCTAAATGCCAGACTATTAACAAACATTCCAACCAAATCTTGAAACTTAGAATGATTTCGTCCAGCCTCTGCAATACCAATTACAATATCATCCTGATTTGACAGCTTATTAAGTAAAATAGAAAATGAAGCTAATAATATTGCAGATTTCGAAATTTGCGTTTTATTTGAATATTTTTGTAATTCTTGATTTAAATTCTTGTCAATGGTTCCGTAATATCGAGCTCCTTCCGGCGATCTTTTTAACTCTGAAAAATCGTATGGTAAGTTTAATTGAGTAATGCTGTCATTAAACTGATTTTCCCAGTATTTTTTTGCATTTTCATATTTATTAGATTTAGAAACCTGTTGTTCCCATAATACATGATCAATATATTGATTTGAATTTATTAATTCCTCACCTATATAGGTTCTAAAGAACTCCTTAATAATATTTATAACTGAAGATCCATCTACTACAATATGATGAACATCAACAAATAATAACATCTTTTTAGATTGTAATAAGCCATAACTTACACGAATCAAAGGTAACTCTTCTAAATTGAAGGGTAATATGAGCTTTTCTAACTGTTCTTCAAGCGGAGTACCTATTTCAAAATGCATCTCATTAATGGAAATTAATGCTTCCTTATGTACTTCTTGATAAGGCTTCCCTTCCTTAATATGAAATGTAGTTCTTAAAACATCATGTCTTTTTACAATATCTATAAAAGCTTGTTTAAATTTATCTACATCAACTTCAGCTTCAATAATAAATGCTTGTGGAACATTATAAGCTATAGAATCTTTATTTATCTGTGTGTAATAAAATATCCTGTTTTGTGCATGCGAAAGTCCAAACTTACTCTCCCTGGGTTTATCTATTAAATTATAATTCCTTGACTTTTCTACAGGTCGTTTAGCTAATTCAATAATAGTCCGGCAATTATATAAGTTTTCAATTGAAATATCTAAATAAAGCTCCTCTTGAATGTGCATCACCATTTGACCAGCCTTTAAAGAATCTCCACCCAATATAAAAAAGTCCTCATCTGTTCCAATATCCTTTATATTTAAGATATTTTGCCAAATTTTAAGAATCTTTTCTTCCAAATTATTTTGAGGTAGTTTTTTATCTTCAGATTTCATCTTCTCCTCTATAGCTTCAATGCTTTCAAGGATTTCTTTATGTTTTCCGTTTAAATATTCTGTTAATAATTTATAACGCTGTACTTTTCCACTAGTTGTTTTAGGAATATTCTTCACCGGAACAATGTGATCAAGATTTATACCTATTTCTGTACTTATTATTTTTTGACAAGCTACTTTTATAGGTAAGAACTTTTCTAATTTACCTCTAAATAAGATAAACGCAATAATCTCATCTCTAGATAAATTTGAATTAAAATCAGCGACAATTACAATTTTCCCAAGTTCAATATTTTGCACCTTTTCTGCTATTCTCTCTATGTCATGTGAATAAAAATTACTCCCATTAACAAAAATTATGTCTTTATCCCTTCCAACTATATAAAGATTTTCGTTTTTGTCTTTAAATCCTAAATCTCCGGTATTAAGCCAACCATCATTTGAAATTAAACTTGATGTTGCTTTTTTATTATTGTAGTACTCGGATGTTACATTATCACCACTGATCTGTATTTTACCAACGAAGTTATTATCTAATGAATTGCCAAAATTGTCAACTATACGAACAAATGAATTTTTTATTTGCTCACCAACACCTACAAATTCAATATATGAATCATTTCCCGATATCTCTTCTATTTCATCACCAATATTTAATCTGTTTCGATTTAATTTAATTGAATATATTTCCTCATCTGGTTTAGAAAATGACACTGCTAAACTTGCCTCTGCTAATCCATATACAGGGAAAATAGAAGTTTTACTTAAACCATAATCTTTAAAATATTCTAAAAACTTATTACAAACTTCCAGTGATATAGGTTCTGCACCATTAACAATTATTCTCAAACTCGATAAATCAATATCTTGGTTCTTTTCAGGTCTAAAATGTTTTAATACATATTGATATCCAAAGTTTGGAGAAGATGTAAATGTTATTTTATATTCTGAAATTTTTCTTAACCAAAGTGATGGATTTCGCATAAATAATTCTGTAGGCATAATATAATGATTCCACCCCTTTACTAATGGCGTTAAATGAAACCCTATTAAACCCATATCATGAGTTAGTGGCATCCAACTATAAAAAGAATCACCTCCTTCAGGACTATCAATTCCAGCATGAATTGAATCAATATTTGCAATTAAATTTTTATGTGTTAAAACAACCCCCTTAGGATTACCTGTTGAACCAGAAGAGAATTGAATATAAGCAATATCATCAACAGATGCTTCTTTAACGTCTCCAGTATGGTTAGTTAAAAGATCATCTGTTAACAACACACGATTATTCAATACTTTTGATAATTCGCAATCAAGAGAAAGATTCTTTTTATAATTATCATTTGTTGTTATTAAATATGGGGAATTTAATACTTCGAAAATTTTACCTAATTTATTCTTAAGGTCATTCGTAACTGCAAAATTTACAGGTACAGGTATTATTTTACCCAAAATACAAGCCCAAAAAGTTTCAAGAAAAAGTTGAGATTCCTGAATCTGAAAAACTAATTCGTCACCTTCTTCGACACCTTTTTCTTGTAATGAACCTAAAATTCGTAATGAGCGATTAATAATATCCTCATAAGAAATATAGGTATCCTTATCACTTGTATTAATAAAAGTGACACCTTTTTTAGAACAGTTGCTCAATTTCAAAAATAAAGCTTGTAATGTTTTATTAAGAATCATTGGTTATTAAAGTTTTTTAATTAGAAAAGTAAACACAAAACCAACCATTTTCATTGATAATTTAAAAATGGAAGCTATCAATACATTTTTTTATCTTTCTTCTTATTAATCAGAAAAAAGATATCATATTTGCAAATATCAAGATTGTATTCACCTCAATATAAGCGCAATAAATCAAGGAGATTGCTATTGTAAATGGTTTAGACAATTCAATTTTTAATACAAAATTTCATTTTGTCATTTTCCTGCTTAGTTACTCAGTATAAGCGTATAAATTTCTTATTATTAACCTTTTATATGCTTTTATATGCTTTCATAAATTTTTATTTCGAACTTAGGATAAGCGTTTAAAACAACCGATTTATTATAATCTGATATACCAAATAATAATTTAGGCTATAAGTTAAGAAATAGGAGTTTAATAATTGTAAGTTAAAATTAATAAGAGTTAGTAATTGTTAAAATCAGTTAATCGACTACAATGTTTTTTAAATAATTACTTTATGATTAAATAGTCGATAAAGGTTAATATATATATGTTTTGTATATGACAAAAACTGAAAATAAACATGAAGATTATATAAAATATAAGTTTTTTTTATAAAAAGCTCAAAATAGAAATATCGAATAAAATCAATTATTTAAATTCAGAACAATTTTAATTAAGTATTAGATTATGAAATTTATCTTTTTATTATTATTTGTAAATTGTTTTAAAGGCTTGTAAAATTTATCATGGTCTAAGAAAAGATACTTACATGCTAAATATAGTTACAGCTTCGCCATAGAAACTCACACATTAAAGCTCAATTAACAAAAAATATGAAATTCGGATACTAAAATATGTTTTTTAAATAGAAATGCAATAAAACTAAACAAAATAGACTATATTTCTACAACTAGTTTCTAACAATTATCGAATGAAAGTCATATCGTTTTTCAAAACATAAAAGATTATATGTTTTGCAAGGTTAAATTATCAATATTCCTTTACCTACTAATGTGCAAATTAGATTCCTATAAAAATGGTTCTTCCATAAAGTAAGTTAGTAACTTTCTTTTCTACTGAAAGATTTTTAGAAAAATTTTGAGGCTTTTGTAATTAAAACCTTACTCATCACCTGCATTTAACTTATATTCCTGAAGGGTTCCTAATATAAGCTTTGTATTCTCAATCAACTTTTTGTATAAAACACTAATATATTTGTACTACCATTTACAAAAGGAATTCCATGTTCGGAACAATCACCTATTCATAAAAATTAGTTTTGTTATTTTATTATGTTGAGAATTGTTAAACTTTAGTTATTGTAGCACAATAATCAACTTTTAAACGCAAACTTCTGCAAACTCAATACAATCAGATGGAATATTTACTATTACTGACTGATTTAAAGATTCTATTTTTAAAGCAAATCTATGATTACCTCTCTCCTCAACCAAAATACCTTCCATTCCTGTTAATGCCCCTCCCGTTATAACAACAGAATCTCCAATACTTAGATTGGGACTAACCTCAAATGGATAATCATTTTCAACAATTTGTTGTATGCTTTCCACTTCTTTTTGTCTTAAGAAAGCGGGTGTTCTATTAAAAGTTACACAACTAATTAATTTTGGGGTTTGTAAAACTTCAAAAATCTTATTGCGTTCGATTTTAATAAAAATATAATTAGGAAATAAAGGAACTTCTAAACGTTTCTTTCTATCGCTCCATTGTCTAACGACCCAATGTAAAGGTAAGAATGGTTCATAATTATCCTTTAATAAATATTCATATACTTTTCTTTCAAATTTAGGGTAGGTATAAAAAACATACCATCTTTTAGAATTAATACAATCTGACATTTTTAGAAATAATTAAATAAAAATAAGACTTTACTACCTATTAATTCCTAATATGGTAAAAAGGTGACCCCCTATTTTCATTTTTTTACTATTATGCTATGCATATATTAACTCGAGACATATAAGCCGTGCCAAGGTATGTAGTAAAATTGGATAATTCGACTTGCGACATGGCTTAAACATCATGTTTACAAATCGTTGCTCGAGAACTTGCAAATATTTACCCTTTAATTCACCTGAGAAATGGACGCAAACCCAAAAGTTAATAATTTATATAAAATTCTAATTCTTAATGCATAAAGCGGGTTTTATTATCATAGCTCTAATAATTACCTGTGCAGACGCACCTGTTCTACCTATTGAAGAGTCCACAGTCTGCATATAAATTGAAGCAAAGCATCACACGGTACAGTTTGACTTAATTTTACCAGCGAATAATTGGTGATAAATTGTATTCAAATGGTGTCTTAAATGCATCTATACTGATTTGAAAACATGATGTGTATTTTATTATAAGTGCATGATTTTATGAAAATAATAAAATAAAAGTTGCTTTAAAACAAATAAAGAAAGCCGCAAATTCGTAAATGTATGATTGTTCGTCATTACTCCCCACATCCTAACCACCTATATATCATTACATTAATTATACACAATGGAAATATTCTCTTTTTATGTATGTAAAATACAAGCAATTCAAAATACTAAGTGGTAAAAAAGTGTAATATATTCGAAAATAGCAATCAGCGATTATATTTTTATAGTTTATTGTTGAACATTAATTTATTTACTAACTCCACATTTATGCCATATCAAATCCCCTAAACAAGTGAGTGAAAAATACCATATTTAGGGGATTGTATAATCAAATTATAATATATAAAATTGGAGTGTATTACGCTTACAAAACCAGTATAAAAATTAATGCTAATTTAAAATATTAAACGTTTTTCCATTTTTAATGTCACAGATAATTATGATAGAAGTGAATGCAATAAATAAAGATAAAAACATCCGAAATGCGCTTAAAATGACATTTTGTGATCTAAAATATTATCGTTACTTTCATCATTTATAATATGAATTTGATTACAATTAACGTTACTATATATAAACAAATACTTTATAAAGAATGAAAATTTTATTACGACTAATAAGTAAGCTGGTTTTTGTAATTCTATTTGTCATAGCATTTTTTAATAATCTAAATGCTCAAGAGAAATACAAACAATCATCACTGGAAGTTATTAAATTGATAAATGAAAGTCAAAATGTCTATTCTGCCAATGATGAATTAATTAATGGATGTGTTTATCCTCTTCCAAACTCAAGAAGACAAGGAGATCCTTATTTAAAAGATCAATGGACTGAAGCATCAATTTATATTAAAAATAATAAATACACTAAGCTTTTTATCAAATTTGACTTAGTATTGGGAGATGTGATATTAAAAGCAGAATTAAATGATGGAGTTATAAAATTAGTTAACCTCAATAAATTCCAAGTTGACTCATTTTTAATAGGGAATACACTTTTTGTAAATTCTAACAATTTGTCTATTGATAAGAAAAAAATTACATATTTAGAACAAATTTATAAAGGTAGATACTCATTATATAAAGAGTATAAAAAGATCTTCATAAAAGAGTATAATAATATTACGCCATACGGTAAATATTCTAGTTTGAAAACCGATCTGTACTTTATAGAGAATGATACACCTGTAAATGTTGATAGGAAATCATCTTTCTTAAAAAATTTCGGAACAGAAAGACAAAACGAAATAAAATCTTTTATGAAAAAAAATAAAATTAAATACTCAAAAGCATCGAATCAAGAATTAATAAAATTAATGATATTCTGTACTAATACAAGCGCTAATTAATATGAAATATACAAAACTTATAATTTGCCTATTTTTACTAATATATTCAACAATTTCTTTCGGTCAGAAAAATGAAAAGGATATATATGTAAATGCTCAAAACACAAGCTGGGAAATTTTTTTAAAAACAATTGAAACTGAAAATAAAGTTCATTTTTTTTATAATCCGGATGAAATTCCTAAGATAGAAATTTCCGTAAAAAAAGATAGTACTCTTATAGATAAAGTACTTTATGATAATTTATATTCATACGGAATAAAAGTTTCTAAGGACGGTAATGGTAACTATTTTTTATTTAAAAATTTTGCTATAAGTACAGATTTAGACAATTTATATCCACTACTCAGCAATGAAGATTTAATTCAAGAAAAACAAGAACAAGAAAATTCTGAAGGAGAATATTTAAGAACATATCAAGATTTCATTTCTGAGAGTGTTGTAATTGGGGCAAATAGGAAGGGGCATGGAAAAAAGATTGTAAAATTAAGTGGATATGTAACTAACTCAAGTGACGGTGATATTATTCCACAGGCTCGTTTAATGGTAAATGAATTAAACACAAATACAATGTCAAATACGTCAGGGTTCTATGAAATCTTATTAGTACCTGGCACATACACTGTAACAGCAAATAGTCTGGGGATGTATGAAAAAAACTATAAGATAACCATCTATTCAGACGGAAAATTAGATATCCCTTTAAAAACAAAATCATTTCAAATTGGTGAAGCAGTAGTATCTGCAAATCGAAATCATAATGTAAGAAGTACATCAATGGGATTTGAAAAAATAACAGCAAAATCAATAAAAGAATTACCTGTTGTGCTAGGAGAACCAGATATTATTAAGGTAGCATTATTACTTCCTGGTGTACAGACTATTGGTGAAGTATCTTCCGGATTTAATGTACGTGGAAGCCCCGCGGATCAAAACATGTTTTATATCAATGGTTTACCCATCTACAACTCTTCGCATTTATTTGGGCTTTATACAACCTTTAATTCAGATGCCATTAATGCTTTTGAATTTTATAAAAGTAATATTCCTATTGAATATGGTGGCAGCTTATCATCTATATTTGATATTGAAGCAAAAAAAGGGAATAACGGAAATCTTTCAGCCAGAGGAGGGATCGGGCCTTTATCTAGTAGAGTGCTGATTGAGGGACCAATGCAGAAAGATAGCAGTAGTAGCTTTTTAATAAGTTATAGGTCAACATATTCTGATTGGATATTAAATCAAATTGATAATGTTGATATAAAAAATAGTAAAGCATCATTTAATGATGCCCTTATGAACTTTTCATTTCACCTTAATCAAAAAAATATTTTAGACCTATTATTATATAGTAGTTTAGATAATTCTGACTTAACATTCGGAATTAAGAATAAATATACTAATATGGGAGGTTCAATAAAATGGACTCACATCTTTAATAAAAAACTTGTTAGTGAATTAGAAATTGTTAAAAGTCAATATTACTATAATACTGCAAGTTATGAAATTGCATATTTAGGTTATAAAAACTCTTTTGAATTAAATCACAATGAAGGAAAACTAAAATTCAAATATTTTTTAAATGATAAACAAACTTTTAATTTTGGAATAAATGCTAAATTATATAATTTAAACTATGGAGACCTATTACCTTTAAATGAAGAATCAGCAATTAAACCTATTGAATTTGAGGCTGAAAAAGCGTTCAATGGAAGTCTGTTTCTTTCTGATAAATGGGATATAACGAATAGATTAAGTTTTGAAGCTGGTGTTCGTGCTACTTATTATGCTTTTTTAGGTCCTAAAACAATTTACTCATATGAAGAAAATGCACCTAGAGAAATTAATAATATCACTGATTCTATTCGGTATGAAGATAATGAATTTATAACTGATAATATTAATTATGATTTTAGAGTTTCAGGAAAATATGAAATTAATCCTACTTTTTCGATAAAGGGTAGTTATAATAGCCTTCATCAGTATATTTTTATGTTATCTAATACTGTTTCTGTTTCTCCAACAAGTAAATGGAAATTAAGTGATCCTCATCTTGATCCGATGAAAGGACAACAGTATTCATTTGGAGTATATAAAAATCTGTGGAGAGATAAAATTGAAACTTCCGTTGAAGTTTATTATAAACAAATTGACAACCAAGTTGAATATAAAGATGGAGCAGATTTTCTAACTGGTCAATTGCCGGAAGTTTCTGTTATACAGGGTGACATAGAAGCCTATGGTATTGAAATAATGGTGAAGAAAAATTCAGGAAAACTAAATGGTTGGGTAAATTATACATATTCTAGTGCGCAAGTAACTGCTTTTAATTCTGTTACAGGTGAAATGAACAATAATGGCAATCCTTATCCAGCAAATTACGATAGACCTCATGCAGTAAATTTAGTATTGAGTTATAAAGCAACAAAAAGAATAAATATTTCGGCTAATATTGTTTATTCAACCGGTCGACCTATTACATACCCTACATCGATTTATTATCAAAATAATATTCAGATAACAGGATTTTCAGGACGAAATGAATATCGATTACCAGATTATTTTAGAACAGATCTTTCAATTAATATTGAAGGAAATTTAAAGAAAAATAAATTAGCTCACAGTTCTTGGTCAATTGGTTTGTATAACGTAACTGCAAGAAAAAATCCTTACTCAATAGTATTTCAAAATGTAGATGGTGAAATTAAAGGTTATAAAATTTCAATACTTGGAACAATTATCCCTTCTATAAATTACAATTTAAAATTCGGCAACTATGACAATTAGAAACTTTTTAATTATACTTTCAATAATTGTAATTGGTTGTAAAGATGAATTATTACTGGATTCAACAAATTATGAACCTTTAATTGTAGTTGATGGGCTTATTACAAATGAAGAAGGACCATATATGGTTACAATATCTCAATCAATGCGCGTTAATTTTCTTGAAAAAAACCCTTATCAAAATTGCATAGTTACAATAATTGAAAATACTGGTACTACTGAAATACTTACGGAAATTGAACCTGGGAAATACATAAGTTCTGAAAATGGAATAAAAGGAATTATTGGTAATGAATACAGTATATCGATTTTTACTCCGGAAGGGAAAGAATATCACTCAGATTTTCAAGAATTAAAAGAACCTGTTGACATAGAATCTGTTTATACAGAAAGAGATGCTTTATTACGTGTTGATTATAATTATGGATTACCCGGATATCAATTTTATGTTAAGACTAAAAAAGCTTCAATTCAAGAAAATTATTTCTTGTGGAATATGACAGAATCATATGAATATGACGCAGATCACATGCTAGCATACTATGAAACTAAGTCTGGTGATCAAATTTACAATGGAAGATATGATACTCTTAAAACTTGTTGGAAAACTCAAAATGTAAGTTATATTTTTACAGGTACTACATCCAAATTAAGCCTGCCTCAAATTACAAAACAACCATTACACTTTGTAGGCACCGACACAAAAAAACTTACTAAAAGATATAGTGTTTTAGTACAACAATATACAATTGGAGAAAAGACATATAACTATTGGCAAAGTATTGAAAAACAGAGTTCAAATGATAATTTCTTTGCATCCACGCAACCGTATTCTATTAGGGGAAATATTGAAAATATTAACAACGAGGAAGAATCTCTATTAGGGTACTTTACGGTTGCTTCGGTTTCTCAGAAAAGAATATTTGTTAAAAAATCTGAAGATTCTTTTTATTATAGTACTGGATTAGTAATAACAGACCAAGTGGCAATAAGAGAATATAAAAGAAATCACAATGCACCCTACTTTTGGACAGAGTTAGAAGATGACGTATTTGGAATAATAGATGGATCATGCATAGATTGCAGGACAGAAGGGGGCAATCTATATCATCCTGAATTTTGGATAGAATAATAGTATATTATTTAAAATTTTTAAATTTTAAAAATATGAAAATTAGTAATTTTTTATTAATATTTTTATTAATTATTATTGGTTGTAAAGATGAATTTATACTTGAATTAGATGATTTCGAGCCTTTAATTGTAGTTGATGGGCTTATTACAAATGAGGATGGACCATATATGCTTACGATATCTCAATCAATGCCTGTAAATTTTCTTGAAAAAATTCCATATGAAAATTGTATAGTTACACTAATAGAAAATACAGGTACCATAGAAATACTTGCAGAAATAGAACCTGGGAGATATGTAAGTTCTGAAAACGGAATAAAAGGCATTATTGGTAATGAATACAGTATCTCAATATTTACTCCGGAAGGGAAAGAATATCACTCAGATTTTCAAGAATTAAAAGAACCTGTTGACATAGATTCTGTCTACGCAGAAACAGAATCTTTATTAGATATTGATTATGTTTATGGATTGCCTGGATATCAATTTTATGTTAATACAAAAACAGCAGCAATTCAAGAAAACTATTTCTTATGGAGTATGACAGAAACATTTGAATATGATGCAGATCTCGAGCTTACGTACATTGAGAACCGTTGGCGTGAATTAAATTATAATACTGCATATTATGATTTAATTTATACCTGTTGGAAAACTCAAAATGTAAATTATATTTTTACAGGAACCACATCCAAATTAAGCATACCTATAATTACTAATCAACCACTACATTTTGTAGCCACAGATACAAAAAAACTTACAAAAAGATATAGTGTTTTGGTTCAGCAATACACAATTGTAGAAAATGCATATAACTATTGGCAAAGCATTGAAGAACAAAGTTCAAATGAAAATTTATTTACAACCATACAACCATATACTATTAGGGGAAACATTGAAAATATTAACGATGAGGAAGAAATTGTTTTAGGATATTTTACAGTTGGATCAGTTTCTCAGAAAAGAATATTTATCGGGAAATCTCATGATCCTTTTTATTATAATACTTGTATAGCTTTAACTGACCAGGGAGCGATAGATGAATTTAAGACCAGGCACGATCCACCCTACTTTTGGACTCAGGTTTCAGATTACGTATTTGGAATTTTTGAAGGACATTGTTTAGATTGTAGGACAGATGGAGGAGATCTTTTTAAACCCGAATTTTGGATAGATAATTAAAATATTACTTAAAATATGAAAATTAGCAAGCTCATACTTATACTTTCGTTAATTGTACTTGGTTGTAAAGATGAATTTATACTTGAATTAGATGATTTTGAACCTTTAATTGTAGTTGATGGGCTTATTACAAATGAGGATGGACCATATATGCTTACGATATCTCAATCAATGCCTGTCAATTTCCTTGAAAAAATTCCATATGAAAATTGTATAGTTACAATAATAGAAAATACAGGTATCACTGAAATACTTGCGGAAATAGAACCTGGAAGATATGTAAGTTCTGAAAACGGAATAAAAGGCATTATTGGTAATGAATACAGTATCTCAATATATACTCCGGAAGGGAAAGAATATCACTCAGATTTTCAAGAATTAAAAGAAGCTGTTGACATAGATTCTGTCTACGCAGAAAGAGATTCTTTATTACATATTGATTATATATATGGATTGCCTGGGTATCAATTTTATGTTAATACTAAAGAAACAGCAATTCAAGAAAATTATTTCTTATGGAGTATGACAGAAACATTTGAATATGATGCAGATCAAAAGCTTGCGTACGTAGATGAAGCAAGAGGAGGTGAATTTATATATTATAATCCAACGCTTGATTTACTTTATACCTGTTGGAAAACTCAAAAAGTAAATTATATTTTTACAGGCACTACCTCTAAATTAAGTATACCTCAAATTATACATCAACCAATACACTTTGTAGGTACCGATACAAAAAAACTCACTAAAAGATATAGTGTTTTGGTTCAACAATACACAATTGGAGAAAAAGCATATAATTATTGGCAAGCTATTGAAAAACAAAATTCAAATGACAATTTTTTTGCATCTACACAACCATATACCATTAGGGGAAACATAGAAAATATTAACGATGAGAAAGAATTGGTTTTAGGATACTTTACAGTAGCTCCGGTTTCTCAGAAAAGAATATTTGTCGAAAAATCTCGTGATCCTTTTTATTATATTACTTGTGTAGCAATTACAGATCCTGAAGGGATATCGGATTTTAAACGAACTCATCACCCACCATGGTATTGGACACAGGTAGAAGATTACTTATATGGAATTTTTGAAGGACATTGTTTAGATTGTAGGACAGATGGAGGAGATCTTTTTAAACCGGAATTTTGGATAGATAAATAAAATATTATTTAATATATGAAAATTGGCAAACTTATTCTTGTACTTTCATTAATTATAATAAGTTGTAAAGATGAATTTTTTCCTGATTTAGATACTTTCGAATCTTCAATTGTTGTTAACGGGCTTATTACAAATGAGGAAGTACCATATATGGTTAAGATATCTAAATCATCACCTATAAATAATTTTGCAATAAATCCTTATGAAAATTGTGTAGTTACAATAATAGAAAATACAGGCACTACAGAAATACTTAAAGAAATAGAACCTGGAAAATATGTGACTTCTGAAAGTGGAATAAAAGGCATTATTGGTAATGAATATAGCCTCTCAATTTTTACTCCGGAAGGGAAAGAATATCACTCAGATTTTCAAGAATTAAAAGAGTTGGTTGAATTAGATACTGTATATGCAGAATTAGTCTCTTTAGTAGATATTAATTATATATATGGATTACCCGGTTATCAGTTTTATATTAATACTAAAGCAGCAGCAGTTCGAGAAAATTATTTCCTATGGAGTATGACTGAAACATTTGAATATGACATAGATTATCAACTCGCGTACATGGAAGTATACTTCCCCCAACACAAATTTACATATTACAATCCTTCATTTGATAGTACAGAAACCTGTTGGAGAACTCAAAACGTAAATTATATTTTTACAGGTACAACGCTCAAATTAAGCTCACCTCAAATAACACATCAACCTCTTCATTTTGTAGGAACCGATACAAAAAAACTTACTAAAAGATATAGTGTTTTGGTTCAACAATACTCTATTGGAGAAAAAGCATATAATTATTGGCAGAGTATTGAACAACAAAGCTCAAATGAAAATTTATTAGTTGCTTCTCAACCTTATACTGTAAGAGGAAATATTGAAAATATAAACAATGAAGAAGAAATTGTTTTAGGATACTTTACAGTTGGATCGGTTTCTCAGGAAAGAGTATTTGTCGATAATCCTGGCAAACCATTTTATTATAATACTAGTATAGTAATAACAGATCCAGTATCAATAGCAGATTTTAAAAAAAAATACCTGCCACCTTACTATTGGGTACAGTTTGACGAAAACACATTTGGATTAATAGTTAAAGATTGTTTAGATTGTAGAACAGTAGGAGGTGATCTTTTTAAACCAGAATTTTGGATTGATAATTAAATTGTAAAAAAAAATACTTAAATTTTGAAGACTATAAAAATTAAATATGTTCTAATAATCGTTTTAATAATTACTCTAGGTTGCAAAGATGAGTTTTTATTGGAAACAGATAATTATAAACCAATATTGGTTGTTGATGGATTGATTTCTAATGAAAAAGGTCCTTATATTATAAAAATAACACAATCTACACCTGTTAATGAATATGGCGAAATTCCTTTTCAAGGCTGTAAAGTAACCTTATTTGAAAATTCAAATAAATCAGAAGTACTTTACGAAAATGAGCCTGGTATATATGTAACATCTGAAACCGGTATTCATGGAGTTATTGGAAATGAATATAGAATTTCTATTATAACTCCTGAAGGAGAAGAATATAATACCGAATATCAAATAATTAAAGAACCTGTTGATATAGAATCAATTTATGCAGAAGAAATGGTAATAAACAAAGACGGATATCCCTTCGGTTTACCAGGCTATCAATTCTATACAGATACCAAAACGGCGCCTGATCAAGATAACTATTTCTTATGGAAGATGACCGAATCATATCAATATAATAATGATTATGAGTTATCTAGAATTTATTTTGGTATGGAACCACTATGGATAAACGATTCAACATGGATTCCCCAAGAAATTATTAACGATACATTATTCAATATTTATAAAAACAATCTGTACACATGTTGGAATACTCAAGATATTAATTATATCTATACTGGTAAAACAACAAATCTAGCTATTCCAAAAATCACTCAACAACCTCTCATTTTTGTTGGTACAGATTCAAAAAGACTTACAAATAGATATAGCATTTTACTTAATCAATATACAATTGGTAAAGAAGCATATTATTTCTGGGAAGGTATTCAAGAACAAAGTTCACAAGAGAATCTTCTTGTTTCTACTCAACCGTATAACATTAAAGGAAATATTATAAATGCTAATAATCCCAATGAATTAATTTTTGGATTTTTTACAGTTGCATCTGTTAATCAAAAAAGAATTTTTGTCGACAATCCAAGAAAACCATTTTATTATCCATACTGCAATGTAATTACCGATGAACAAGCAATGTATGACAGATTTTTACAAAGGTCACCTCCTTTTTATTATGTTAAAGTTTCTGGTACAGTAGAAGGTATGGTTGACTTTAATTGCATTGACTGTAGAAAAGCAGGTGGTACTAATATCAAACCAGAATTTTGGATAGATAAATAATTTGAGCTATGATAAATTCGAATATTAAAAACATTCTAATAATCCTTTCAATATTGACTCTTGGATGCAAAGACGAGTTTTTATTAGAAACAACCAAGTATAAACCAATAATGGTTGTTGATGGAATGATTTCTAATGAAGAGGGGCCTTATGTAATTAAATTATCATTAGCCTCTCCTCTGCCTAAAGAAGAAAAAGAAATTCCATTGGAAGGATGCACAGTAACTTTGTATGAAAATTCTATTAAATCAGATGATTTTTTAGAAAATGAACCTGGGATATATGTTATATCAGAAGATGGTATTCAAGGTGTAATTGGGAATACATATAGTATCTCAATAATTACACCTGATGGTAAAGAATACAATACGAAACCTCAGGAAATGAAAGAACCAGTGGAGATTGACTCGCTTTACACTGAATTATTATACCACGAAGAAATAGATTATCCTTTTGGATTACCGGGTTATCAATTTTATATCGATACGAAAGCGACATCTAATCAAGAAAACTATTTTTTATGGAATATGATTGAAACATATCAGTATACAGCTGATTTTAAACTTAGTTCAATTTTTGATGGAGAGATAAGTTATTTTATGAGCTTAGGAGAAATTCCTCAATATGAAAATACTTATAGGTGTTGGAAGACTCAAAATCCCGGTTACATATTTACAGGAAAGACTTCCAATTTGACTATTCCAAAAATATCTCATCAACCACTACATTTTGTAGGAACTGATACAAAAAGATTGCAAGAAAGATATAGCGTTCTCCTTAAACAATATTCAATAGGAGAAGAAGCATATTACTATTGGAAAAGTATTGAAGATCAAATTTCACAAGAAAATTTCCTTGTCGCAACTCAACCTTATAACATTACTGGAAACATAAAAAATATTAATAATCCAAATGACCCCGTTTATGGATACTTTACGGTAGCATCAGCTACTCAAAAAAGAGTTTTTGTAGATAGACCGAACAATCCTTTTTATTATGAGATTTGTTTTGTTTGTTTTAAAGACTGTAGTAGAGCAGTTCCACAGTTTTACGTTACAGTAGATCTAATAGATGATAATGGCACAATTATTACTGCAACCGGACAAGTAAAAGTACCCTGCATAGATTGTACATTTAATGGTGGTGAAATTACTAAACCAGATTTTTGGATAGATAAATAAATGTAAGCTATGAGGAAAAAAACAAAATCTATTTTATTAATTTTTGCAATAATACTTCTTGGATGCAAAGAAGAGTTTTTATTGGAAACAACGAATTATAAACCAATAATGGTTGTTGATGGAATGATAACTAATGAACCGGGTCCTTATACCATTAAAATATCATTTTCTTCTCCTCTTCCCAGAGAAGAAGGAAAAACTCAAGTTGAAGGATGCACAGTAACTATATATGAAAACTCAAATAAATCAGAAGTACTTTCAGAAAACGAGCCGGGTATATATGTTTCTTCCGAAGGAGGTATTCAGGGAGTAATAGGGAATAATTACAGTATTTCAATTCTTACACCAGATAATAAGGAGTATGAATCTGATCTACAAGAAATGAAAGAACCTATTGAAATTGAATCAATATACACGAAAGTAATTAAAGTTAATAAAGAAGAATATCCTGAAGGATTACCAGGCTATCAATTTTATTTAGATACTGAAACCTCGCCAAGTCAGGATAACTATTTTTTATGGAAAGCAACAGAAACATTTGAATATACTGTTGATTATAAGTTAATGGATATTCGTTTCTATAAGCCAGAGCTGGATACAAACCTTCTACTTAGAATGCCAATAGTTCAAGAATATAAAAGCGATTATTTCACATGCTGGAAATCCCAAAATATAAACTATGTTTTTACAGGGAAAACCACAAATTTAAACATCCCTAAAATAATTGGACAACCCATACTATTTGTTGGAACCGATACTAAAAAATTGAAGAAAAGATACAGCCTAAACCTCAAACAATATACAGTTAATAAAGATACCTATTATTATTGGAAAAGAATTGAGGAATATACCACTGATGAAAATATTTTAATCTCTAAACAACCATATAATATTATTGGGAATATTAAAAATAAAAATAATCCTAATGAAATGATTTTTGGAAATTTTACCGCAGCCTCTGTTGCGCAAAAAAGAATTTTCGTTGATAAACCAAAGGAAGAATTTCATTATAATATTTGCGAATTATATACTGATCCTGGAACTATACAAAGTTTATTTGAAAATGCAAACCCTCCATTCTACCTAATTGAATATGGGAATAGTTTTGGATTTGGTGTTTTAACTAGTGAATCTTGCATTAAATGTACATTAAGTGGAGGAAATAATTTCAAACCAGATTTTTGGATAGATAAATAAATAACAATCTGAATTATGGCTAAAATTAAATATATTCTAATAATTTTTGCAATAATAATTCTTGGATGCAAAGATGAGTTTTTAATAGAAACTACAAATTATAAACCAACAATGGTTGTGGACGGAATGATAACTAACGAACCAGGTCCTTATACTATTGAATTATCATTAGACTCTCCTCTTCCCTTAGAAGAAGAAGTTTGTTTAAAAGGCTGTACAGTAAGCTTATATGAAAACAGTGACAAATCTGAAGTGCTTACAGAAACTGAGCCAGGAATATATGTTACTTCTGCAGATGGTATTCAAGGGATTGTTGGAAATAATTATAGTATTTCAATACTTACTCCTGAAGGGAAAGAATATAATACAGAACCTCAGGAAATGAAAGACTTAGTAGAAATTGATACACTTTATACAGAATTAGCATACCTCGAACATAAAGATTATCCTTATGGATTACCAGGTTATCAATTTTATATCAATACGAAAACGGCATCTAATCAAGAAAACTATTTCTTGTGGAATATGATTGAAACATATCAGTATACAGCAGATTTTCATCTTAATTCAATTTTTGATGGAATGGACTTTTTTTTCATGGATTTAGGTCAACTTCCTCAATATGAAAATACGTATAGGTGCTGGAAGACCCAAAATACAGGTTATATATTTACTGCAAAGACTTCTAATTTGACTATTCCGAATATATTCAAACAACCACTACATTTTGTTGGGACAGATTCCAGAAAATTGCAAGAAAGATACAGTTTACTTCTTAAGCAATATTTAATAGGAGAAGAAGCATATTACTATTGGATAAGCATTAATGGTCAAATGTCACAAGAAAATTTTCTTGTTGCAACTCAACCTTATAATATTATCGGAAATATAAAAAATACGAATAATTCCAAAGAATCCGTTTATGGATACTTTATGGTAGCATCAGTTACTCAAAAAAGAATTTTTATTGACAGGCCTAACAATGCTTTTTATTTTGATAGATGTTTTGTTTGCACTAAAGATTGTGTTGGTAATACTCCAATTTTTTACATTTCAACATCTAGAATAGAAGCAGATGGTAGTAGTACTTATTTAATGGGAGAAGTAAAAGAACCCTGCATAGATTGTACATTAAAAGGTGGTGAAACAACTAAACCTGATTTTTGGATTGATAAATAATTGTAAGTTATGATGAAAAAAACAAAACCTTTCTTATTAATTTTTGCATTAATAATTCTTGGATGCAAAGATGAGTTTTTATTGGAAACAACGAATTATAAACCAATAATGGTTGTTGATGGGATGATAACTAATGAACCGGGGCCTTATACCATTCAATTATCATTAGATTCTCCTCTTCCCTTAAAAGAAAAGGTTCAATTAGAAGCTTGTATGGTAAGCTTATATGAAAACAGTGACAAATCTGAAGTGCTTACAGAAACTGAACCGGGAATATATGTTACTTCTGCAGATGGTATTCAAGGGATTGTTGGAAATAATTATAGTATTTCAATAGTTACACCCGAGGGTAAAGAATATTTCACAGAAGCTCAGGAAATGAAAGACTTAGTAGAAATTGATTCACTTTATGCAGAATTTGCATACCTCGAACACGAAGATTATCCTTTTGGATTGCCCGGTTATCAATTTTATATCGATACAAAAACGACATCTAATCAAGAAAACTATTTCTTGTGGAATATGATTGAAACATATCAGTATACAGCAGATTATGATCTTTATGCAGTTATAGATGAAGAAGGCGATTGGTTTTATATTGAATTAGGTCAACTTCCTCAATATGAAAATAATAAAAGGTGCTGGAAGACCCAAAATTCTGGTTCTATATTTACTGCAAAGACTTCTAATTTGACTGTAAGGAATCTATCAAAACAACCACTACATTTTGTAGGAACTGACACAAAAAGATTGCAAGAAAGATACAGTTTACTTCTTAGGCAATATTTAATAGGAGAAGAAGCATATAATCATTGGAAAAGCATTGAAGATCAAATTTCACAAGAAAATTTTCTTGTTGCAAGTCAACCTTATAACATTACTGGAAATTTAAAAAATAAAAATAATCCAGATGAAATTGTTTATGGATACTTTACGGTAGCATCAGCTATTCAAAAAAGAATTTTTGTAGACAGACCTAACAATGCATTTTATTACGAAAAATGTGCTATTTGCTATGAAGACCAAGACTGTCCAAGTACCCCTCCAATTTTTATAGTTTCAACATTAAGAGTGGAGCCAGATGGTCGCGTTATTTCAATAAAGGGAATAGTAAGCGAACCTTGTATTGATTGCACATCTAAAGGTGGTGAAATAACTAAACCTGATTTTTGGATTGATAAATAAATGTAAATTATGAGGTATAAAACAAAATATTTCTTATTAATTTTTGCAATAATAATACTTGGATGCAAAGATGAGTTTTTATTAGAAACAACGAATTATAAACCAATAATGGTTGTAGATGGAATGATAACTAACGAACCGGGTCCTTATACTATTAAATTATCATTAGACTCTCCTCTTCCCTTAGAAGAAGAAGTTTGTTTAAAAAACTGTACAGTAAGCTTGTATGAAAACACTGACAAATCTGAAGTGCTTACAGAAACTGAACCAGGTGTATATGTTACTTCTACAGATGGTATCCAAGGGATTGTTGGGAACAACTATAGTATTTCAATAATTACTCCTGATGGGAAAGAATACAATACAGAACCTCAGGAAATGAAAGAACCAATAGAAATTGATTCAATTTATGTGGAATTTATGTATTTAGCTGATGAGAACTATGTTTATGGATTACCAGGTTATAAATTTTACACTACTACTAAAGTAGCTCCAAATCAAGACAGCTATATTTTGTGGAATATGTACGAAACATATCGATATAATCCGGATTATCCACTTTGGGCTACTATGACTGAAAATGGACTACAAATAGCAGGGATAGATACCAGTAGCAGATTTGAAGATGTATATTGGTGTTGGAAAACTCAAAATACCGGTTATATGTTTACAGGAAAGACTTCAAATTTAACTATTCCAAAATTATCTAATCAGCCTCTAAATTTTGTTGGTACAGATTCAAAAAGATTACAATTAAGATATAGTTTACTTCTTATGCAATATTCAATAGGAAAAGAAGCATATTACTATTGGAAAAGTATTGAAGATCAGATTTCACAAGAAAATTTTCTTGTTGTAAGTCAACCTTATAATATTACTGGAAATATAAAAAACATAAACAATCACGATGAATCGGTTTATGGATACTTTACTGTAGCAACAGCTACTCAAAAAAGAACCTTTGTTAACAGACCTCCTGAAGTTGACTTTTATTTTGAAAAATGTTATGTATGTTATACACCACCTTGTACACAATTTTGGGTTTTATCAGATATAGGACGATACGGAACAGTACAATCAGATTGTTTAGATTGTACTTCAGAAGGTGGTGAGGTTACAAGACCCGATTTTTGGATAGATAAATAAATGTAAATTATGAGGTATAAAACAAAATATTTCTTATTAATTTTTGCAATAATACTTCTTGGATGCAAAGACGAGTTTTTATTAGAAACAACGAATTATAAACCAATAATGGTTGTAGATGGAATGATAACTAATGAACCAGGTCCTTATACCATTAAATTATCATTAGACTCTCCTCTTCCCTTAGAAGAAAAAGTTTGTTTAAAAGGCTGTACAATAAGCTTATATGAAAACACTGACAAATCTGAAGTGCTTACAGAAACTGAACCGGGAATATATGTTACTTCTGCAGACGGTATTCAAGGGATTGTTGGAAACAACTATAGTATCTCAATACTTACACCAGAGGGTAAAGAATACAATTCGGAACCTCAGGAAATGAAAGTACCAATAGGAATTGATTCAATTTATGCAGAATTGATAAAATTAGAAAAGGAAGATTATCCTTTTGGACTACCTGGTTATCAATTTTATACCGATACGAAAACGACATCTAATCAAGAAAGTTATTTTTTGTGGAATATGATTGAAACATATCAGTATACAGCTGACTTTCGTCTTCATTCAGTTTGGACTGGAGATTCCCTTCTTCTTATGAGTTTAGGTTCTCTTCCAGAATATGAAAATAATTACAGATGCTGGAAAACCCAAAATCCCGGTTATATCTTTACTGGAAAAACTTCTAATTTGACTTTTCCAAAAATATCACGACAACCACTCCATTTTGTTGGGACAGATTCTAGAAGATTGCAAGAAAGATATAGTCTTCTTTTAAAACAATATTCAATAGAAGAAAAAGCGTATTACTATTGGAAAAGTATTGAAGATCAAATCTCCCAAGATAATTTTCTTGTTGCAAGTCAACCTTATAATATTACCGGAAATGTAAAAAATACAAATAATTCCAAAGAATCGGTTTATGGATACTTTACGGTAGCATCAGTTACTCAAAAAAGGATATTTGTTGACAGACCTAACAATGCTTTTTATTATCAAATTTGTATTGTTTGTCAGAACTGTGGCCCTCCACCATGGTTTTATATTTCAATAGATGAAAGGATGGCAGGTAAAGCATATGAACGTTGTATAGATTGTACAAGTAAGGGTGGCAAAATAATCAAACCTGATTTTTGGATTGATAAATAAATGTAAATTATGAGGAAAAAAACAAAATCTTTCATATTAATTTTTGCAATTATAATTCTTGGATGTAAAGACGAGTTTTTAATAGAAACAACGAATTATAAACCAATAATGGTTGTAGATGGAATGATAACTAATGAACCAGGTCCCTATACCATTAAATTATCATTAGCCTCTCCTCTTCCCTTAGAAGAAAAGATTCACTTAGAAGCTTGTACGGTAATCTTAAATGAAAACACTGACAAATCTGAAGTACTTACAGAAACTGAACCGGGTATATATGTTACTTCTATCGACGGTATTCAAGGGATTGTTGGAAACAACTATAGTATTTCAATACTTACGCCTGAGGGTAAAGAATATTATACTGAACCTCAGAAAATGAAAGTGCCGATTGAAATTGATTCAATTTATGCAGAATTATCATACCACGAACATGAAGATTATCCTTTAGGATTACCAGGTTATCAGTTTTATACTGATAGTAAAATGGCAAGTACTCAAGATAATTATTTCTTGTGGAATATGATTGAAACATATAAATATATAGCTGATTATCGCCTTTATGCATTATTCGATGGGTTTGTAACAATACCGGGTAAACTTACGGACTATGAAAACCTTTATACATGTTGGAAAACCCAAAATGTCAATTATTTTTTTACAGCAAAGACTTCAAATTTATCAGTTCCCCAAATTTCTCATCAACCTCTGCATTTTGTGGGAACAGATTCAAGAAGATTACAAGAAAGATATAGTTTGTTTCTTAAACAATATACAATTGGAGAAGAAACATATTATTTTTGGAAAGGTATTGCAGACCAATCTACTGAAGAAAATTTTCTTGTTGCAAATCAACCCTATAATATTATTGGAAATATAAAAAATATTAACAATCCAAACCAAACAGTTCATGGAAACTTTACTGTTGCTTCTGTTAGTCAGAAAAGGATTTTTTTTGATAGACCTAATGTTGCTTTCTATTATAACCCTTGTGAAGTAGAATATAAAATAGAAGAATATATAAAGTTTTATCATCCTCCATTTTATTATGTATTAACAGAGATAGGATTAGGCATTGTTCAGGAATGGTGTGTTGATTGCACGTTTGATGATGGTGAAGCATTTAAACCCGCTTTTTGGATAGATAAATAAATATATGTTATGAGAAAAAAAACAAAAGCGATTTTAGTAATTTTTGCAATTATTATTCTTGGATGCCAAGATGAGTTTTTATTAGAAAATAAAGGTTTTGAGTCAATAACAGTTGTTGATGGATTGATTTCTAACGAAGCAAGTCCTTATACAATTAAAGTATCAACATCTTCACCCCTTAATACTATGGAACAGTTTCCTTATGAAGCTTGTATAGTAACTCTCTATGAAAATACTGACAAGTCGGAAGTGCTAAAAGAAACTGAGCCTGGAATATATGTAACATCAGTAGGAGGTATTCAAGGAAATGTTGGAAATAATTATAGTATTTCAATACTTACTCCTGATGGCAAAGAATATAATACGGAACCTCAGGAAATGAAAGAACCTGTTGAAATTGATTCGGTATATGCCGAATTAATGATAATTGAAGAT
>WTBR01000166.1 GCA_013138975.1 Bacteroidales bacterium | reverse complement strand
GTTTCTTTTTCACTTATATTTCTTCAAAAAATAAAACCGTAACTACTGCTATGCTTGTATTTTTTGAATCATCTAAGCAAAAAATAATTCAAATTATTTATAGCTCATTTTGAAATTTAATTGGTATAAGTTTATTATTCATTAGATTTCTGCTATGAGTATTCATTATTCGCACCTCTTTCTTCTAAAAATATAGAATAATAAAATTAACATGAAAAAATTAACTCTAATAATCTCATTGCTAATAATTAATTCTAATTTATTTGAATTAAACGCTCAGAAGTCTGTTGCGGATAGTATTGAAAACCATTTACTACAGCATATAAAGGAAGATACAGCAACAGTTAATTTATTAAATAAAACTGCTCGTAATTTATATTCATATGACAGTGAAAAATGTTTAAAATATTTAGAAGAAGCCGAAAAACTTGCAGATAAAATAGGATTTAAAAATGGAATGGCTTCTAGTTTAAACGGAATTGGAGTTTACTACTATTCTAAAAGTAATTATTCTTTAGCTCTGGAATATTACTACAAATCAATGAAATTAAATGAAGAAGCTGGCAATAAAAATAGAATTGCATCTTGTTTGAATAATATTGGAATGATACACCTAAGATCTGACAATTTTGAGGAAGCACTTGAATGTTTTCAAAAATCTTTGAAAATTAAAGAAGAAATAGGTGATGAAAAAGGAATTACAGCAAGTTATAATAATTTGGGAGGGGTATACACAAAATTAGGCAAGCTTTCTAAAGCCATGGAATATTATGAAGAATCATTAATAATAAAAAAGAAAATAGGAGATAAAAAAGGAATTTCGGCAAGTTATCAGAATATCGGGTTAATATACCAATTGCAAGGAAAATATCAGGAAGCACTAGCATATCACTATAAATCCCTAAAAATTAGAGAAGAGCTTGAAAATACATATGGTATTGGTTTATCATATTTGAATCTTGGTAATATTTATCTTGAAACTAAAAACTACAATAAAGCATTAGATTATACCCAAAAGAGTTTGGAAATTGCTAAAGAACTTGAAGTAATTAATATACAGAAAGAGTTATATCTCACTCTATCTAAGATTTATGAAAGAAAAAATATTTATAAAAAAGCTTATGAGAATTGTGTTTTATATAAAGAGTTGAATGACAGTATTTTTAATCAGGAAAATATAAAAAAAATCACAGCCTTGACATATCAACACAAATACGAAAAAGAAAAACTTGCAATAGCATGGGAAAAGCAAGAAAATCAAAAAGAAGAAGTAAGAGCAAAACACCAACAAATTATATTATTTGTATTATATATTTTAATTTTAATTATTATTGGCTTATTGCTTAGATTCAGGTTGATCAAAATACGAGCAGAAAAAAAATATCTGCTAAAAGAAATTCAAATGCTAAAATCTGAAGCATTTATATACATGGGATCATCTAAAGAGTTAAAATTAAATGACCATTTAAATAGAAAAAAAATTGAAGCAGAAATAGATGGTATATTAAATGATTCAGATTGGAGCGTTTTAACTCTTCTATGTGAAAAACCTTCCATCAATAATCGTGAAATATCTGAACTAGTATCACTTAGTTTTGATGGTGTACGTTCTTCTTTGAGAAAAATGTATCGCATTTTCAACATACAAAATATAAATGAAAACCAACGAATGGCTCTCGTAATTGAGGCTTTCCGTATCTCAAAAAGAGCATAAATTTTTAAATAATAATCATTAATTTTTCTTGTTTTAGCACTACTGCTACTATAATCTCATAATTAAGGTATTACAATCGTTCATCCGACCGGATGAATCTTTTTAATAAGCCTTAAATCACTCAACTGAGTGATTTAACAGGTGCAATTTTTCGCATATTTGTTACAACTAAAAAATGAATAATTAAACATTTTATTTATTAACCAAAACCAATTTAAATTATGAAAAGAATTTTAACATTTATTTTACTTTTTGTATTCGTTAGTGCAACAACATTTGCACAAGAATTCGAAAAACAAAATGTAGACAGAAATGGAAACCCTACTTTTGTAAAATTTGACACAAAAGTTCAATCTGCTTCTAAGTCAGAAACTAAAGCTGTATTGTCTAGCTTATTTAATATGACAAGCAATGATGAGTATAAAACAATCAGGTCAGAAAAAGACCAAATTGGTTTTACTCATGAGAGATTTCAACAATATTGTAAAGGAATCAAAGTTGAGCATGGTGTTTATGTTGTACATAGCCGAAACGAAGTAATAGAATCTATGAGTGGTGAGTACAAATTGATAAATAATATCAATGTAACTCCATCTGTTTCTTCTGTTAAAGCTGTTGAAAATGCAAAAGCATTTATTAACGCGCAGGAATACATGCAGGAAGATAATGCTCCTGAATTAGTTATTATAGGTGCTGATTATGGTAAACATTCTAAAGATGTTCACGAAATGGTATTAGCATATAAAGTTAATGTTTATGCTGCAAAACCACTTAGTCGTGATTATGTTTATGTAAATGCACATACAGGTGAAATAGTATCTATCAATGCTATTATTAAAACTGCTAACGCTACTGGTTCTGCTGATACAAGATATAGCGGAACAAAGACTATTAATACTGACAGTTACAATAGCTCTTACAGATTAAGAGATTACACAAGAGGTAATGGTATCATTACATATAACTGTAACGAAGGAACTAGTTATACTAGTGCTGTTGATTTTACTGATGCTAACAATTCATGGACTGCTGCTGAATATGATAATTCGGATAAAGATAATGGTGCCTTAGATGCGCATTGGGCTGGAATGATGACTTATGATTATTTTAGTGATGTTCATAATCGCAATAGTTTTGATGGTAATAATGCTTTAATGAAAACTTATGTTCATTTTGATAGTAATTATGATAATGCTTACTGGAATGGTTCAGTTTTTACTTTCGGTGATGGATCATCTTTCGATATCTTAACTTCTTTAGATGTTTTTGGTCATGAATTTGGACATGCTGTTTGTTCTTATACTGCTGATTTAGTATATTCTAGAGAACCTGGTGCTTTAAACGAAGCGTTCAGTGATATCTGGGGTTGTGCAATTGAATACAAATATGCTCCTACAAAGGACACTTGGTTAATGGGTGAAGACTTAGGCACTGCATTGCGTTCTATTAGTGATCCTAAATCAAAAGGATTACCTGATACATATTTAGGAACAAATTGGGTAACTAGTTCTTCTGATTATTACGGAGTTCATACAAATAATGGTCCTTTTTGCTACTGGTTCTATTTAATTTCAGAAGGTGGTTCAGGAACAAACGATAATAGTGATGCTTATAGTGTAACTGCTATTGGTATTGAAAAAGCTGAACAAATTACTTATCGTATAGAAAGTGTTTATATGACAACTAGCTCTGATTATGAAGATGCTAGAACATATGCTATTCAGTCAGCTCAAGATCTTTATGGAATAGATTCTCAGGAAGAAATTTGTGTTACTAATGCAATGCACGCAGTTGGTGTTGGTGATGCATACGGTACTCCAAGTCCTGCAGCTACATATTGCGAATCATTAGGAAGCAACTTTAGTTACGAATGGATTGCTAAAGTTGAATTAGGATCTTTCTCAAAAACTTCAACAGGTGCTGCTTATTCAGATTTTACAAGCTCAACAATTAATGTAGATGCTGGTGCAACTTATGCAGTAACTTTAACTCCTGGTTATGCAAGTACTACATATGATGAGTATTGGAAAATATGGATTGGTTTTAACAATGACACTATTTTTGATGCTAATGAATTAGTTTATGATGCTGGTGCATTAAGTAAAGTAGCTGTTTCTGGAAACATTACTATTCAATCAGGAATTTCTGGTGTTCGTCGCATGAGAGTTTCTATGAAATACAATGCTGAACAAACTGCTTGTGAAACATTTTCTTATGGTGAGGTTGAAGATTATAATATTACTATTGGTGGAGGAACTCCTGATACTCAAGCTCCAACAGCTCCAACAAACCTTTCTTCATCTAATATAACTGAAACATCATTAACCCTTTCTTGGACAGCTTCAACTGATAATGTTGGTGTTACCGCTTATGATGTATATCAAGACGGGAGTTTATTAGGCTCTGTTACAGGAACATCTGGAGATATTACCGGATTAACCGCTGCTACAACTTACGCATATTATGTAAAAGCAAAAGATGCTGCCACTAATGTTTCTTCTGCAAGTTCTACATTGAACGTTACAACGAGCTCAACTGTAGCAACTACTGATTTAACATTAACTATTACATTTGATAACTATCCGGAAGAAACAAGCTGGACATTGAAGACTAGTGGTGGAACATCTGTTGCTTCAGGTGGTACATATGCTTCTCAAGCTGATGGATCAACTCTTGTTATTCCAATTAATGATTTAGATGATGATTGTTATGTTTTCACTATGTTAGATGCTTACGGTGATGGTATGTGTTGTTCATATGGTAGTGGTTCATATGCATTAAAAGTTACAGGTGGAGCAACTATAGCTTCTGGAGGTTCATTTACATCATCAGATGTAACTAATTTCTGTATTCCTTATACATCATTTAACTTTGCAGCTACAACTAACAGTATTGATAACGTAATCACAAAACCTGCTGTCAATGTATATCCTAATCCTGCTAGCTCATTCATTACTGTACAAGTAACAAATGCGAAAGCAAATGGTATGATTAGTATTTATAGCGCAACTGGTGCATTAGTTAAGCTTGTTGAAATGGATGAAAGCGAAAGAGAAGTTGATATCACTGAACTTCCTTCTGGTTTATATCTTATCACAGTTGATACTAAGAAAGAAGCAATTACAAAACAATTTATTAAAAAGTAACATTTATAAAAAGAGAGCTTTCGAGCACTCATGGTCGGAAGAAATTCCGACCATTTTATTATGTTTTAAACATCAAGTCAGGATTTCCTCCACATTGAGCCACAATTATCGCCATTGCAAGATTACGCACTTCCATAGCAAACCTTCTTTTTGCTGTTTTATACCCAATATTGTTTGCTTTCTTATAAATAAGGATAAGCATTGACACAATTAAAGTCATATACATCATTACTTGAATTCCGTTCTTATTTAGGGAAACAAAATGACTTACATTTAATTCTTGTTTGATAAACCTAAAAAACACCTCTATATCCCATCTGCGCTTATATGCTTGTGCAATTTCTTTTGCTGTCAAATCAAAGTCATTAGTTAAAAACCAATATTGTTGTCCTTCTTTGGCTTTACTTTTAGTGATAATCAATCGAAATTCAGTATCTACCAATTCCTCTCTATAATGTATGTTACCTCGTTTATTTTTAATTGGTATCCCAGTGTATAACTTGATTTTAGCATCTTTTAATAGTGTAGTTTCTCCAAAATCTAAATCCTGATCTAATGAAATTAGAGATTTTATTTCTTCATATTTCCTATCTTCTTTTGCCCTGCAAATAAATGTAATGGTATCATCTGTGAAGGCTTTCATTGTTCTCGTTGATTGAAGGCCTCTATCTAGCACATAAATATTTTGATGACTTTGTTCTTTTTTCACATGACTTAGAACAACTTCAGGCAGAGCTATATCTTCACTGGAATAACTTGAAGCTGTGAAAGTCTGCAACTCACATGGTAAAATACCATCAAAAGCAACGCTGTATTTTATAGCCTTTTTACCTCTATTACTTATACCTTCCATTAACTTACCAACCGTTTCACTTACAATAGAGCTATCGACACGTATAAGATTATGCTTGTGTCTATCGGTTTCTTTATAATATCCAGAGAATTGCTCGTAAATGCATTCGTAAATTTGTTTAAAATAATCCGAATCAATTTTTGATAGTCTTTCTGATATAGAACTTCTGCAAACCGTTTCTTCTTTATCTAAATCAAAAAGTAATTTAAAGACGGGATCGTTAAACGTGTCTTCAAGCGTTCGTTGGCTGAGTTTTTCGTTTTCAATTATACCATAGAGTAATAAATAAAACATCTTTTTACCATGTAAAACCTTCGAGTAATGATCTACCTTAGTTGTAGATGATAAGTTTGCTAATAAGCCTTCAGGTATTACATTTAAAAGTTGATTAACTTGTATTTTGTGTCCTTTAAATTCTGTCATAAACAATTGATTAACAGCCTCTAAGATACAAAATAATCATACGAAAAACAAGCCTACACTCCTGAATATCAATGAATTATATGTTTTTTTCTTGATAATAAAAACAAAAAAGTCGGAAGAAAAATCTTCCGACCATGAGTGGCTTTCGAGCTCTCTTTTTTTATAATTTAACTTACCTAATTAATTTATTAAGAACGTAAATTAATATAAAAGTCCCGTTTTACACTGGACTTTACTTTTTTACTAAATCCGCAAAACATGGCACAGATTTATTAATAATCAGCAAATTGATTATAGTTTTATATTATCTATGCAAATCAAGGCTTAGAATTATTTGTTTTTCAGGCTGAAAGCCTAATTTAATTTAGTCCAATGCGCTGCATTGGGTTTTGCATAAGTAGAGATTTACGTCCTGACAGGATAATTTAAATTAAGCTGCCTTTTCAAGGCGAATATTTATTCACAATAATTCAACCCAAGGTCTTGCCTTTGGGCTGAAATTAACTGCACTTTCAGTGCGTTACATTGAAAAAGCTTTATCAAGTTTCAAGCCTTTATTCGCATTATCTGTATTAGTTAACCGTGGCACAGCTAATTATTTAATATTTAAATGAATGGAAATTTACTTATAAGTTCGAAATAACAACACTTTGTTAATCTTTGGCAAAGTTGAATTTAATGAACTACCAAACTGCTGATAATTAGCTATATAATTAAATTAAACTAGCTTTGCCAAAGTTATTAATTTCAAACTAATGCAAAAATGTAACGAACTATTAATACAAGCAAATACGTAAATATTTGACTTTCAACAATCCTGACCTTTAGATTAGTATCTTTACCAAATTTCATTAATGATTAGGTAAAGCCTTATTCCTTGGTTTAAAAACCCATGCTTATTGAAAATGAACTAATAAAACTTCACATATACTAAATTATTACATCGAACACAGGTTAATATATAAACCATATCAAACCACGATCTTCTACAGATCTTGCTATTAAGCATACATTTTTTTTCAATAATACTTGTAATATGATTAAAGCTCCCCCCTCCTCCTAATTGTAATTTACAATTCTTTAATTGTGAATGTGTATTAAAAAAACACTTGCAATAAATGCTACAAGCTATGCTAGCTCTGTTTTTTGTTATAATTTATTGTTTTAAAATTAGACATAATAAAATTGAAAAAAATTTATTAACGCCTTTTTATGTGTAAAAAATTATTGACTGGCTCTAATATTTTTCATAACTTGTTAAAACTCATAAATATAAATTAATTCTATTAACTAAAACCAATTTTAAATCATGAAAAGAATTTTTACTTTTATTTTACTTTTGGTATTTGTTTGTGCAACTTCATTTGCGCAAGAATTGACAAAAGAAAATGTAGACAGAAACGGAAACCCAACTTTTGTAAAATTTGACACAAAAGATCAGTCTGTTTCAAAATCTGAAACTAAAGCTGTATTGTCAAGCTTATTTAAAATGACAAATAATGATGAGTATAAAACAATTAGGTCAGAAAAAGACCAAATAGGTTTTACTCACGAGAGATTACAACAATACTTTAAAGGAATCAAAGTGCAACATGGAGTTTATGTTGTTCACAGTCGAAACGGAGTAATTGAATCTATGAGTGGTGAATACAAAGTGATAAATAATATCAATGTAGCGCCATCTGTTTCCTCTTCAAAAGCTGTAGAAAATGCAAAAGCATTTATTAATGCTCAGAAATACATGCTGGAAGATAAAGCTTCTGTTTCTGCACCTGAATTGGTTATTGTAATGAACGATTTCGGAAAACATCCTAAAGATGCTTACGAAATGGTATTAGCATATAAAGTTGATGTTTATGCAACACAACCACTTAGTCGTGATTATGTTTATGTAAATGCACATACAGGTAAAATAGCACATGTAAATGCCATTATTAAGAACGCAGTAGAAACAGGTTCTGCCGACACAAGATATAGCGGAACAAAAAGTATTATTACTGACAGTTATAATGGCTCATACAGATTAAGAGATTACTCAAGAGGTGATGGTATCATTACTTATAACTGTAACGAAGGAACTAGTTATACAAGTGCTGTTGATTTTACTGATAATGATAACAACTGGACAGCTGCTGAATATGATAATGCTGATAAAGATAATGGTGCATTAGATGCTCATTGGGCAGGAATGATGACCTATGATTATTTTAATGATGTTCATGCACGTAATAGTTTTGATGGCAATGGTATATTAATGAAAACTTACGTGCATTTTGATGATAGTTACGAAAATGCATACTGGAATGGTTCAGTATTTACTTTTGGTGATGGCGCATCTACTTTTGATATTTTAACATCTCTTGATGTATTTGGCCACGAATTTGGACATGCAGTTTGTGAATATACTTGTGATTTAGTTTATTCCAGAGAACCCGGTGCTTTAAACGAAGCATTCAGTGATATCTGGGGTTGTGCAGTAGAGTATAAATATGCTCCTACCAAAGACACTTGGTTAATGGGTGAAGATCTTGGTTACGTACTTAGAGATTTAAGTGACCCTAAAGCAAAAGGTTTACCTGATACATATTTAGGAACTAATTGGGTAACTAGCTCAGCTGATTATTACGGAGTACATACAAACAATGGTCCTTTTTGTCATTGGTTTTATTTAATTTCTGTAGGTGGTTCCGGCACAAACGATAATAATGATGCATATAACGTAACTGCTATTGGAATTGAAAAAGCAGAACAAATTGCTTATCGTATAGAAAGTGTATATATGACATCAAGCTCTGATTATGCAGATGCAAGAACATATGCTATTCAAGCAGCACAGGATCTTTATGGTGTAGATTCTCAAGAAGAAATTTCTGTTACCAATGCAATGTATGCTGTTGGTGTTGGAGAACCTTATGGTGTTGTAACATCTGCTTCATATTGCGAATCAAAAGGTAGTAATTTCAGTTACGAATGGATTGCTCAAGTTGAATTAGGATCTTTTACAAAAACTTCAGCTGGTGCAGCATATTCAGATTTCACAAGCGAAGTTATTAATGTTAATGCTGGTGAAACTTATGCCGTAACTTTAACTCCCGGTTTTGCAAGTACTACATATAATGAGTATTGGAAAATATGGATTGATTATAATAATGACACGATTTTTGATGCTAATGAATTAGCTTATAACGCTGGTGCTTTAAGTTCATCTGCTGTTTCTGGCAATATTACTATTCAATCAGGAATTTCAGGTGTGCGTCGCATGAGAGTTTCTATGAAATATAATGCTGCACAAACAGCTTGTGAAACATTTGCTTATGGTGAAGTTGAAGATTACAACATTACCATTGGTACAGCAACTCCTGATACTGAGGCTCCTACAGCGCCAACAAATCTTGCTTCATCTAATATAACTGAAACATCATTTACGCTAAGCTGGACAGCTTCAACCGATAATATTGGTGTTACTGCTTATGATGTATACCAAAACGGAAGCTTATTAGGCTCTGTTACAGGAACAGCTGGAGATATTACGGGATTAACCGCTTCAACAACTTATGCATATTATGTAAAAGCAAAAGATGCTGCTGGAAATATTTCTCCTGCAAGTACTACATTAAATGTTACAACTTCTGATCCGGCAGGAACAGGATGTACCGGTGGTATAAATTCTTTCCCTTATAATGAAGGATTTGAAAGCGGAATAGGTACTTGGACTCAAGATTCTAATGATGATCTTGACTGGACAGTTGATGCAAGTGGAACGCCTTCTTCAAATACAGGCCCATCTTCTGCTGATGAAGGAACATATTACATATATGTTGAATCATCAAGTCCAAATTATCCAAGTAAAGTTGCTATATTAAATAGCCCTTGTTTAGATCTTACAGCCGAATCAAGTGCAAACTTCAATTTTGCATATCATATGTATGGAGCTACTATGGGAACAATAGAATTACAAGCGAGTACTGATGGAACTTCATGGACTACATTATGGACAAAATCAGGAGATCAAGGAAACTCTTGGTACAATGCATCTGTTAGCCTAAGTTCTTATTATGGTACTTCTGTTCAGCTTCGTTATGTTGCTACAACAGGAACTAGTTATACAAGTGATTTTGCTATTGATGATATTAGTGTAACTACCGGAGCAATTCCAACAGGTACGGATTTAACATTAACTATTACATTCGATAACTATCCGGAAGAAACAAGCTGGACATTGAAGACTAGTGGTGGATCATCTGTTGCTTCAGGTGGTACATACGGGTCTCAAGCTGATGGATCAACTCTTGTTATTCCAATTAATGATTTAGAGGATGATTGTTATGTTTTCACTATGTTAGATACTTACGGTGATGGTATGTGTTGTTCATATGGTAGTGGTTCATATACATTAGAAGTTACCGGAGGAGCAACTATAAAATCAGGAGGTACATTTACATCATCAGATGTAACAAATTTCTGTATTCCTTATACATCATTTAATTTTGCAGCTACAAATAGCAGTTATGATAACGCAATCACAAAACCTGCTGTTAATGTATATCCTAATCCAGCTAACACGTACATTAATGTACAAGTTACAAATGCTAAAGCACATGGTATGATTAGCATTTATAGTGCAACTGGTGCATTGGTTAAGCTTGTTGAAATTGAAGAAAGCGAAAGAGAAATTGACATCTCTAAACTTCCATCTGGTTTATACCTTATCACTGTTGATACTAAAAAAGAAGCAATTACAAAACAATTTATTAAAAAGTAATATTTGAGTAAAGAGAGCCTTCGGGCTCTCTTTATTTTTAATCTATACAATTCAATTCATTTAACAATAAGGTGTAATGATAAGAGACTGTTAGAAAAGTAACTAAAATTATAAAACACTTCTATAAATCCAGTGTGACAAACTGATTAATAAATGATTGTCATGCTGAGCTTGTCGAAGCATAGACAACTTTCAGACTTATTGGACACCCTCTTTCTTTAATATAAAACTATATCATTCCACGATCTTCTTCAGCTTTTACTATTAAACCTACATTTCTATTTTAATCTTCAAATAATTAAAAAATAAATCAGAATCAACAGCTTTATAAGAATACAAATACCTTATAATCCATGCTACCGACAAATTGAATTCAGGCTTTTCTATTCTGAATTAAGAAATGAATTTGCAGAAAAACTCTAACACGTAAGAGAACAAAATTGTTTTTTTGCAGGTGTTGATTTTAATTTTGTTAACTCAACCACATATCCTTTTACACTTTCTTTTAATGGTGAATATGCATTATATAAAACGCTTGTAATTAATGCAAAAAACCAATGTAAATATTGCTTTTGTTATAGTTTTTTAATTGAATATTAGACATATAGAGATGGAAAATGTTTAATTCAGCATAAAAAAAATGTTGCTAATGTCTTTTCATATGTAGATATGTGTCGTCTATCATTTAACATAAAAAAAAACTAATATTTTTCATTCTTTTTGTTTTGTTAAAAATCATTATTCTAAATTAATTTTATTAACCAAACCAATTTTAAATTATGAAAAGATTTTTTACTTTTATTTTTCTTTTTGTATTCTTAACTGCAACGACATTTGCACAAGAATTCGGAAAACAAAGTGTGGACAGAAACGAAAATCCTACTTTTGTGAAATTTGACACAAAAGCTAAGTCTGTTTCAAAGTCTGAAACTAAAGCTGTATTGTCAAGCTTATTAAACATGACAATTAACGATGAGTATAAAACAATCAGGTCAGAAAAAGACCAAATAGGTTATACTCACGAAAGATTCCAACAATATTGTAAAGGAATCAGAGTTGTAAACGGAGTTTATATTGTACATAGCCGTAACAATGTAATAGAATCTATGAGTGGTGATTATAAATTGATAAATGATATCAATGTAACACCATCAATTTCTTCTACACAAGCAATTGAAAATGCAAAAGCATTTATTAATGCAAAGGTATATATGAAGGATGATAAAGCTACAGATTCTAAACCTGAATTAGTTATTGTAGAGCATAACTTCGGAAAACATCCCAAAGATGTTCACGCAATGGTATTAGCTTATAGAGTTGATATTTATGCAACACAACCACTAAGTCGTGATTATGTTTATGTAAGTGCACATACTGGTGAAATAGTACATGTTAATGCTATTTTAGTAACAGCTGTTGAAACAGGTTCTGCTGACACAAGATATAGTGGAACAAAATCAATTACTACCGATAGTTATAATGGATCTTACAGATTAAGAGATTATAGCAGAGGTAATGGTATCATTACTTATAACTGTAACGAATCAACTAGTTATACTAGTGCAGTAGATTTTACTGATGCTAACAATACTTGGACTGCAGCTGAATATGATAATGCTGATAAAGATAATGGTGCTTTAGATGCGCATTGGGCTGGAATGGTTACTTATGATTATTTTAAAAATATTCATGGACGTAATAGTTTTGATGGTAACGATGCTCTTATCAAAACTTATGTGCATTTCGATAGTAACTATGATAATGCTTATTGGAATGGTTCTGTTTTTACTTTCGGTGATGGTTCTTCTTTCGATATCTTAACATCTTAAGATGTTTTTGGTCATGAATTTGGACATGCTGTTTGTTCATATACCGCTGATTTAAATTATCAAAATGAATCTGGTGCTTTAAATGAAGCTTTTAGTGATATTTGGGGATGTGTAATTGAATATTACAATGCTCCTGAAAAAGACACATGGCTAATGGGTGAAGACTTAGGTTCTGCTTTACGCTCTCTTAGCGATCCAAAATCAAAAGGATTACCTGATACTTATATGGGAACCAACTGGTATCCATTGGCAAGTAATCCTACTCAATCTAATGATTATGGTGGAGTACATTATAATAACGGCCCTTTCTGTCACTGGTTTTATTTAATTTCAGAAGGTGGTTCTGGAACAAACGATAATAGTGATGCTTATAGTGTAACTGCTATCGGAATTGATAAAGCTGAAAAAATTGCTTATCGTGTTGAAAGTGTTTACATGACTTCTACTTCTGACTATGCAGATGCAAGAACATATGTAATTCAAGCAGCTCAAGATCTTTATGGTGCAGGTTCTCAGGAAGAAATCTCTGTTACCGATGCAATGTATGCAGTTGGTGTTGGTGATGCTTATGGTGGTGTTACACCTCCTGTTTCTGCAACATACTGTGAATCATTAGGAAGTAACTTTAGTTACGAATGGATTGCTCAAGTTGAATTAGGTACTTTCACTAAAACTTCAGCTGGTGCAGCATATTCAGATTTTACAAGCTCAACAATTAATGTTAATGCTGGTGAAACTTATGCAGTAACTTTAACTCCTGGTTATGCAAGTACTGCATATGATGAGTATTGGAAAATATGGATTGATTATAATAATGACACTATTTTTGATGCTAACGAATTAGCTTATGACGCTGGTGCGTTAAGTAAAGTAGCTTCTTCAGGTAACATTACAATTCAATCAGGAATTTCAGGTGTACGTCGCATGAGAGTTTCAATGAAATACAATGCAGCTCAAACTGCTTGTGAAACATTTGCTTATGGTGAAGTTGAAGATTACAACATTACTATTGGTTCTGTTACTCCAGATACTGAAGCTCCTACAGCTCCAACTAATCTTACTTCATCTAACATTACAGAAACAACTGTTACTCTTAACTGGACAGCTTCAACCGATAATATTGGAGTTACCGGATATGATGTTTATAGAAATGGAAGTTTATTAGCTTCAACAGCTAACACTACATATAATGTTACAGGACTTACAGAGTCTACATCATATACATTCTATGTAAAAGCAAAAGATGCTGCAAATAATGTATCTACTGCAAGTACTACAATAAATGTTACTACAGATACTCCTTTTGTTGATACAGAAGCTCCAACAGTTCCTGGAGGCTTATCATCATCAAGTATTACTGAAACAACATTTACACTTAGCTGGACTGCTTCAACTGATAATGTTGGTGTTACTGGATATAATGTATATCAAAATGGTGGTTTAATTGGATCTGTTACTGGAACTTCTACTAGTGTATCTGGTTTAACAGCTTCAACAACTTATGCAATGACTGTTAGTGCTAAAGATGCTGAAGGAAATGTTTCTTCTGCAAGCTCTGCATTAAATGTTACAACTGCTGATCCGGTTGGAACAGGATGTACTGGTGGAATAAATTCTTACCCATATTCTGAAGGATTTGAAAGCGGAATTGGAACTTGGACTCAAGATTCTAATGATGATATTGACTGGACAGTTGATGCAAGTGGAACACCTTCTTCAAATACTGGTCCATCTTCTGCTGACGAAGGAACATATTACATGTATGTTGAAACTTCAAGTCCAAATTATCCAAGCAAAGTTGCTATATTAAATAGCCCTTGTTTCGATCTTACAAACGAATCAAATGCAAACTTCAATTTTGCATACCATATGTATGGAGCAAGTATGGGAACAATGGAAATACAAGCTAGTACAGATGGAACATCATGGACAACATTATGGACAAAATCAGGTGATCAAGGAAATTCTTGGTTTAATGCAACTGTTAGCTTAAGTTCTTATTATGGTGCTTCTGTTCAGCTTCGTTATGTTGCTACAACAGGAACTAGCTATACTGGTGATTTTGCAATTGATGATATTAGTGTAACAACCGGAACAGCTCCAACAGGTACGAATTTAACATTAACTATTACATTCGATAACTATCCGGAAGAAACAAGCTGGACATTGAAGACTAGTGGTGGATCATCTGTTGCTTCAGGTGGTACATATGCTTCTCAAGCTGATGGATCAACTCTTGTTATTCCAATTAATGGTGTAGATGATGATTGTTATGTTTTCACTATGTTAGATGCTTACAGTGATGGAATGTGTTGTTCATATGGAAGTGGTTCATTTACATTAGAAGTTAACGGAGGAACAACTTTAGCATCAGGAGGTTCATTTGGAGCATCGGATGTAACTAATTTCTGTCTTCCTGCTACTGCATTTAATTTTGCAGCTACAACTAGCAGTTTTGATAACGCAATCACAATACCTGCTGTTAATGTATATCCTAATCCAGCTAGCTCGTACATTAATGTACAAGTTACAAATGCTAAAGCAAATGGTATGATTAGCATTTATAGTGCAACTGGTGCATTGGTTAAGCTTGTTGAAATGGACGAAAGCGAAAGAGAAATTGATATCTCTGAACTTCCATCAGGTTTATACCTTATTACAGTTGAAACTAAAAAAGAAGCAATTACTAAACAATTTATTAAAAAGTAATATTCGAGTAAAGAGAGCTTTCGGGCTCTCTTTATTTAAAATCTATACATTACAATTCATTTAATTTATCGGTTTAATTTATTTTGAACGTGTATAGATAAAAAAGTCCCGTATAAAACGGGACTTTATTTTTTTACTAATATAAAACTATATCATTTCGCGATCTTCTGCAGCTTTTGCTATTAAGCTTACAATATTTTCTATTTTAAGTTTCTGACAATTAAAAATTCCAGATTTGTTGTATGAAACCTAAAAAGTAAAAAATAAATTTTCATGCGCTAAGGCATTGATGTTTTTGATCATTAATAAAGCTTAAAGTAAATGTAAAAAGAGCAAGTTTATTGATTTTGTTTTAAGTGAGATACCAAAAGTTTCAATTTGTTTATTGAAACGCAAAGTAAATAATGAAATAAATACTTATATGATACCTAATATCCAAAAGTAATTTTTCATTCATTTAAATATTAAGCAATTAGCCGTGCCACAGTTAACTAATAAAGATGATATGAAATCACAACTAACTTGCCGATTATCAATATACTTGTATCACACTTTGCAAATTTAAGGTGATATTAGACCTTAGTGAATTAATATCATAAAAAAAAAAGAATGTCACTTCAATTGAAACAAATAATAATAAAGATAGTAGTACTATATTAGTAGAATCAGAACATGTATTAGTTTATGATTCATTAAATTTCTGAAATGGGTATTCATTATTTATACTTCTTTCTTCTATAAATAATGTATAATAAAATTAACATGAAAAAATCAACCATATTAATCTCCCTACTAATAATAAATTCTATTTTATTTGAATTAAGCGCTCAGAAGTCTGTTGTGGATAGTATGGAAAACCTTTTACTGCAGCATATAAAGGAAGATACAGCAACTGTTAATTTATTAAATAGAACTGCTAATAATTTATATTCATCTGACAATGAAAAATATTTAATATATGCAAAAGAAGCCGAAAAACTTGCAGATAAAATAGAATATACAAACGGAAAGGCTGTAAGCTTAAACCTAATTGGAATCTACTACTACAATAGAGGTAATTATTCTATAGCCCTGGAATATTTCCATAAATCAATGGAATTAAAAGAAGATTCAGACGATAAAATAGGAATTGCAGTTAGTTTGAATAATATTGGAGCTATACACACAGAATCTGAAAATTTTGATGAAGCACTTGAATATTTTAAAAAATCCTTGGAAATTATAGAAGAGATAGGTGATGAAAATAGAATTCCAACGAGTTATAATAATTTGGGAGAAGTATACACTAAATTAGGTAATTTTTCTAAAGCCTTGGAATATTATGAAGAATCATTAATAGGAAGAAAAAAGTTAGGAGATAAACAAAGAATTTCGGAAAGTTATCAAAATATAGGCTTTTTATACCAGTTGCAAGGAAGTTATCAGCAAGCACTGGCTTATCACCAAAAATCCCTAAAAATAAGAGTAGAACTAAATAACAAACATGGTATTGGTTTATCTTATTTGAATCTTGGTAATGTTTATCTTGAAACTAAAAACTACAATAAAGCATTAGATTATACCCAAAGAAGTTTGAAAATTGCTACTGAACTTAAATTGATCAATATGCAAAAAGATTTATATCTCTCTCTATCTAAAATATATGAAGGAAAACATATATATTTAAAAGCATACGAAAATCACATTATATATAAAGAGTTGAATGATAGTGTTTTTAATCAGGAAAACACAAAAAAAATAACAGCCCTGACACATCAGTATAAATACAAAAAAGAAAAACAGGCAATTTTATTAAAAAAGCAAGAAAATCAGAAAGAAGAAGAAAGAGCAAAACAACAACAGTATATATTATTTGTAATATTTATTTTAATTTTAATTATTATTGGCACATCGCTTAGATTCAGGTTGAGCAAAATACGAGCAGAAAAAAAATATCTTCTAAAAGAAATTCAAATACTAAAATCTGAAGCAATTATATACATGGGATCATTTAACGATTTTAAATTAAATGATAATTTAAACAGAAAAAAAATTGAAGCAGAAATAAATGGTGTATTAAATGATTCAGATTGGAGCGTATTAACCATTCTATGTGAAAAACCTACTATCAAAAATCGTGAAATATCTGAACAGGTATCTCTTAGTATTGATGGTGTACGTTCTTCTTTGAGAAAAATGTATCGCAATTTTAACATAAAAAATACAAAGGAAAACCAAAGAACGGCACTAGTAATTAAGGCTTTCCAGATCTCAAAAAAAGCATAATTTTTTCAAATAATAATCATTAAGTTTCCTTATTTTAGCATGGTCGTTTTTACGGCCTCATAATCAGCATGCTATATCGATTCATCCAGCCGGATGAATCTTTCCCACTATCCTAAATTCATTCAACTAAATGATCTAATTCATTCAGCTAAGTGATTCTACAGGTGTAATTTTCCGCATATTTGTCGCAACTAAAAAATGAATAGTTAAACATTTTATTTACTAACCAAAACAATTTTTAAATTATGAAACGAATTTGTACATTCATTTTACTTTTTGTATTCCTTAGTGCAACAACATTTGCACAGGAATTCGGAAAACAAAATGTAGACAGAAATGGAAATCCAACTTTTGTAAAATTTGATACAAAAGTTCAATCTGCTTCTAAAGCAGAAACTAAAGCTGTATTGTCAAGCTTATTAAATATGACAAGCAATGATGAGTATAAAACAATAGAGTCAGAAAAAGACCAAATAGGTTATACTCACGAGAAATTCCAACAATACTTTAAAGGATTCAAAGTTGTAAACGGAGTTTATTTTGCACATAGCCAAAACAATGTATTAGAGTCTGTGAATGGTGATTATAAATTGATAAATGATATCAATGTAACACCATCTATTTCTTCTGCAAATGCAATTGAAAATGCAAAAGCATTTATTAATGCAAAGGTATATATGAAGGAAGATAAAGCTACAGAGTCTAAACCTGAGTTGGTTATTGTAGAGCATAACTTTGGAAAAAGTCCTAAAAGTGTTAAAGAAATGGTATTAGCTTATAGAGTTGATGTTTATGCAACACAACCATTAAGTCGTGATTATGTATATGTTAATGCAAATACTGGTGAAATAGTACATGTTAATGCTATTTTAGTAACTGCTTCTGCAACGGGTTCTGCTGTTACAAGATATAGCGGAACAAAATCAATTACTACTGATAGTTATAATGGATCTTACAGATTAAGAGATTATAGCAGAGGTAATGGTATCATTACTTATAACTGTAACGAAGGTACTAGTTATACAAGTGCAGTTGATTTTACTGACGCTAATAATAGCTGGACTGCTGCTGAATATGATAATTCTGACAAAGATAATGGTGCATTAGATGCTCATTGGGCTGGTATGGTTACTTATGATTATTTTAAAAATACTCATAGTCGTAATAGTTTTGATGGTAACAATGCTCTTATGAAAACTTATGTGCATTTTGATGTTAATTATGATAACGCATATTGGAATGGTTCTGTATTTACTTTCGGTGATGGAAATAGTTTTGATATTTTGACATCATTAGATGTTTTTGGTCATGAATTTGGACATGCCCTTTGTTCATATACTGCTAATTTAAATTACGAAAACGAATCCGGTGCTTTAAATGAAGCTTTTAGTGATATCTGGGGTTGTGTAATTGAATACTACTACGCTCCTGAAAAAGATACATGGTTAATGGGTGAAGACCTGGGTTCTGCATTACGTTCTCTTAGTAATCCAAAATTAAAAGGATTACCTGATACTTATATGGGTGACAACTGGGCTCCATTATCTTCTAGCCCTAGCCAAAGTAATGATTACGGTGGAGTACATACTAATAACGGACCATACTGTCACTGGTTTTATTTAATTTCAGAAGGTGGTTCAGGAACAAACGATAATAACGATTCATACAGTGTAAGTGCTATTGGAATTACAAAAGCTGAAAAAATTGCTTATCGTGTAGAAAGTGTTTACATGACATCTACTTCAGATTATGATGACGCAAGAACATATTCAATTCAGGCAGCTCAAGATCTTTATGGAGTTGATTCTCAGGAAGAAATTTCTGTTACTAATGCAATGTATGCTGTTGGTGTTGGTAGTGCATATGGTGGTGGTTCATCTTCATATTGCCAGTCAAAAGGTAGTAGTTATAGTGACGAATGGATTGCTCAAGTTAAATTAGGATCATTCACAAAATCTTCTGCAGGTTCATCATATTCAGATTTTACAAGCTCAACAATTAATGTAAATGCTGGTGAAACTTACGCTTTAACTTTAACTCCCGGATTTTCAGGTTCTGCATATAATGAGTATTGGAAAATATGGATTGATTATAATGATAATACTATTTTTGATTCTAATGAATTAGTATATGATGCCGGTGCATTAAATAATTCAGCTGTTTCAGGAAACATTACTATTCCATCAGGAATTTCCGGTGTACGTAGAATGAGAGTTTCTATGAAATACAATGGTGCACAAACTGCTTGTGAAACATTTGATTATGGTGAGGTTGAAGATTACAACATTACAATTGGTTCTGGATCTTCATCAGGCGATACTGATTTAACATTAACTATAACATTTGATAACTATCCGGAAGAAACAAGCTGGACATTGAAGACTAGTGGTGGAACATCTGTTGCTTCAGGTGGTACATATGCTTCTCAAGCGGATGGTTCAACTCTTAATATTCCAATTAATGGTGTAGATGATGGTTGTTATGTTTTCACTCTGTTAGATTCTTACGGTGATGGTATATGTTGTGCTGAAGGTAATGGTTCATATACATTAAAAGTTACAGGAGGAGCAACTATAGCATCAGGAGGTTCATTTACATCATCAGATGTAACTAATTTCTGTCTTCCTTATACATCATTTAATTTAGCAGCTACAACTAGCAGTATTGATAACGAAATCGCAAAACCTGCTTTTAATGTATATCCTAATCCAGCTAGCACGTACATTAATGTACAAGTTGCAAATGCTAAAGCAAATAGCTTAATTAGTATTTATAATGCGACTGGAGCATTAGTTAAAGTTGTTGAAATGGACGAAAGCGAAAGAGAAGTTGATATCTCTGAACTTCCTTCTGGATTATACCTTATCTCAGTTGATACTAAGAAAAAAACAATTACAAAACAATTTATTAAAAAGTAATATTTGAATAAAGAGAGCTTTCGGGCTCTCTTTATCTATAATCTATACATTACATTACAATTCATTTAACTTAGCAGTTCAGTTAATAAGGTGTATAGAAAAAAAGTCCCGTTTTACACGGGACTTTTTACCAATTAAATTTCAAAATGAACTATAAATAATTTGAATTATTTTTTGCTTAGATGATTCAAAAAATACAAGCATAGCAGTAGTTACGGTTTTATTTTTTGAAGAAATATAAGTGAAAAAGAAACGAATTATATAGCTCATTTTGGTGT
>WTBR01000190.1 GCA_013138975.1 Bacteroidales bacterium | reverse complement strand
TAACAAGCAAAATTCATAAAGAATTAGGCATTGAATTTCCACTTCGTGATGTATTTTTACATACAACTATAAAATCTCAGGCAAGTCAGATAGAAATAAGTACAAAGAAAGACTTTGTATCCATACCAAAAGCAAAGGAACAAACAAATTATCCATTATCACCGGCGCAAAAGCGTTTATATTTGTTGCAGCAGTTTGATTTGACATCAACAGCCTACAATATGCCCGGTATAATTCCATTGGGAAAAGAGGCAGATAAGTTAAAAATAGAAGAAGTATTCAAACAACTAATAAATCGTCATGAGAGTTTCCGTACAAGTATAATTGTAACTGATGGTGAGCCTGTTCAGCTTATAAAAAAGGATGTTAAGTTTGAACTTGAAGAAATAAGTATAGAAAACACAGAACTTGAAAACACACAAAATAAATTTATAAAGCCCTTTGATTTATCTAAAGCACCCTTTTTACGAGTAGCTTTTGTAGATATAAAAGGAGAGGATAGCTTCTTAATGTTTGATATGCACCATATAATAAGCGATGGAACTTCGCATTCAATTTTAGAAAAAGAATTTCAGGCACTGCTTTTAGGAGAAGAATTAGCTCCATTATCATTACAATACAAGGATTATAGCCAGTGGCAAAACAGTAACGAGCAGCAAGAACGAGTAAAAGATCAGGAAAAATATTGGCTTAATAAATTTGAAGGAGAGATCCCGGTATTGAACCTTCCAACCGATTATGTTCGCCCTTTAATGCAAAGTCACGAAGGAGCAACAGTGGGTTTTGTACTGAGCAAAGAAGAGACAGAAGGGATAAAATTTTTCACTAAAGAAAATGACCTTACAATATATATGTCCTTGCTATCCATATTTAGTATTCTTCTTTCAAAGCTAAGTGGGCAAGAAGATATAATTGTAGGAACACCAATAGCCGGAAGGAATCATGCAGATTTGGAGAATATAGTAGGTATGTTTATTAATACACTATCCATACGAAATGAGGTAAAAGGAGAAGAAACCATACAAGAATTTGTATCAAGCATAAAGCAAACCGTACTTGGAGCTTACGAAAATCAGAACTATCAGTTCGAAGATTTAGTAGACAAAGTATCCGTAGAGCGAGATACCAGTCGTAATCCTATTTTCGATGTGGTGATTAATTTATTAAATCAGGCAGAACATAGTGGAGATATATCCAGATTCAACAATACGGAGTGGGTGCATGAAATTGGGATATCGAAGTTCGATTTAACATTAACAGCTGAAGATTTTGGTGATCAGTTGATGTTAAGTTTTGAATATTGCACCCAACTATTTAAAGCCGAAACAATAAATAGAATTATAGCATATTTTAAAAAGATAGTAAGTCAAATATCACAAAACCCGAAATGGGAACTTTCAGAAATAGAAATAATAAGCGCAGAAGAAAAGCAACAAATATTATATGCCTTTAACAATACTAAAGTTTCTTACCTTGAAAAGAAAAGCATAGCCCAGGTTTTTAAAGAACAAGTAAAAGAATTTACTAAAAAAATAGCATTAGAGGATAAAGATAAGTCATACACCTACCAAGAATTAGATGAAGAATCGAATAAAATAGCAAATTATTTAATAAAGCACGGAGTAACAGAAGATCAGTTAGTCGGTTTAATGGCAGGTCGTTCGTCAGATATGATAATAGGGATACTGGGAATTTTGAAAACAGGAGGCGGATATGTACCAATCGATCCAGCTTATCCAAAAGAGAGAGTAAACCAACTTATAGAAGATAGTGGAATAAATATACTACTAAGTACCGAAGCAATTGATTTTGAATACAATCTTTCAGGAGGAATAATCAACATAAGCGACTTAGAAATAAAGGAATCAAGTACAGACTTAAGCCTACCATCCATAAACTCAAGCAATATAGCTTATGTAATGTATACTTCAGGATCAACAGGAACACCCAAAGGAGTGGTGATAGAACAAAAAAGCGTGCTTCGATTAGTACAAAATAATCAATTCTTTCCATTCCATTCAGAACAAAAGATTCTAATGACAGGAGCCCCGGTTTTTGATGCCACCACCTTCGAAATTTGGGGCGCATTGCTAAACGGTGGAAGTTTATATATAGCAAGTAATGAAGTAATAATTAATTCAGAATTATTAGGCGAGTGCATTCGAAAAAATAGCATCACAAGTCTTTGGCTTACATCATCCTTATGTAACCAGTTGCTTGATCAAAACGAAAGTGTTTTTGACACATTAAAGTTTTTATTAGTCGGTGGTGATGTTTTATCAGTAAAACATATAAATAAAATAAAAACAAGGAATAGCGAATTAGTATTAATCAATGGATACGGGCCAACAGAAAACACAACCTTTTCAACCACATTAAATATTGAAAAGGAATATGACCTTAATATCCCGATAGGCAAACCAATAAGTAATTCAACGGCCTATATATTCGACAAAAGCAATAAATTACAAGCAGTAGGAGTTCCAGGAGAATTGTTAGTAGGAGGAGATGGACTGGCAAGGGAATACTTAAATAATCCAGAACTCACCCGTGAAAAGTTTATAGAAAATCCATATAAAGAAGGAGAACGATTATACAAAACAGGAGATTTGACCCGTTGGTTACCCGATGGGAATATAGAGTTTTTAGGCAGAATTGACCAACAGGTAAAAATCCGTGGATTTAGGATAGAATTGGGCGAGATAGAGAGCCTATTACAGAAACAAGATCAAATAAAAGAAAGTGTAGTACTAGCCAGAGAAGAAAACGGAGAAAAATACCTATGTGCTTATCTTGTCATTAAGGAAGATTATAACGAAGAAGAAATACGCACATACTTATCAGCGAACCTTCCCGATTATATGATCCCATCCTATTTCGTAACGTTGGAAAAAATCCCATTAAACAGTAATGGAAAGTTAAATCGCAAAGCATTACCATCGCCGGAAATAAAAGCAGGAGACAATTATGTAGCGCCATCCACAGAAATAGAAGAAAAGTTGCTTGAAATATGGTCAGAAATATTAAATATCGATAAAGAAGATATAAGTGTAAATGCTAATTTTTTCTCCATAGGAGGTCATTCGCTTAAAGCTAACGTGTTAACAAGTAAAATACATAAAGAAATAGGAGTTGAATTTCCATTGCGTGATGTGTTTGTACATACAACGATTGAAGCCCAGGCAAGCCAGATAGAAAAAAGTACAAAAAAAGAGTTTGTATCTATACCAAAAGCAAAGGAGCAATCAAATTACCCATTATCACCGGCACAAAAGCGAATGTATTTGTTGCAACAGTTTGATTTGACATCTACAGCCTATAATATGCCTAATATAATTCCATTGGGAAAAGAGGCCGATAAATCAAAAATAGAAGAAGTATTCAAACAACTAATAAATCGTCATGAGAGTTTCCGTACAAGCATTATTGTAGTTGATCAAGAACCTGTACAGTATATAAGTAAGGATGTTGAGTTTGAGATTGAAGAAATAAGTATAGAAAACACCGAAGCTGAAAATATACGAAACAAATTCATAAAGCCCTTTGATTTATCCCAAGCACCTTTTTTAAGAGCAGCTATAGTCGATATAAAAGGAAAAGAAAGCTTGTTAATGATTGATATGCACCATATAATAAGTGATGGAACCACACATGAAATATTAGAGAAAGAATTTCTGGCTCTGCTTTCGGGAGAAGAATTAGTACCATTACCCTTACAATACAAGGATTATAGCCAGTGGCAAAATAGTAAAGAGCAGCAAGAGCTTATAAAAGATCAGGAACAATATTGGCTTAATAAATTTGAAGGAGAGATACCCGTATTGAACCTTCCAACAGATTATACCCGACCATTAATGCAAAGTCACGAAGGAGCAACAGTAAGTTTTGTATTGAGCAAAGAAGAGACAAAAGGACTAAGAATATTCACAGAAGAAAATGAGCTTACATTGTATATGTCCTTGCTATCTGTATATAATATTCTTTTATCGAAGTTAAGTGGACAATATGATATAGTTGTAGGAACACCAATAGCAGGAAGAAATCATGCCGATCTGGAGAATATTGTAGGTATGTTTCTTAATACATTATCCATGCGTACTGAAATAAACGGAGAAGCAACTATACCGGAATTTGTATCAAGCATAAAGCAAACCGTACTTGGAGCTTACGAAAATCAGGATTATCAGTTCGAAGATTTAGTAAATAAAGTATCGATTGAGCGAGATGTAAGTCGCAATCCTATTTTCGATGTGATGTTTAATATGTTGAATCAAAGGGACTATAGTGGCGATTTAGTTGAAGAAAGCCTTAATATTCATGAAAAAATAAAAACCAAGTTTGATTTAAATTTTAAAGCGATAGATTTTGGAGATCAAATACTTTTAACATTTGAATATAATACCAGCCTTTTTAGTGAAAATTTCATTAACAGATTAATATGTAAGCTTGAAAAAGTAGTTAAAAGTATAAATGAGAGAGATGAAAAATTAAAAATAAAAGAAATTGAAATAATTCCAGAAAAAGAAAAACAAGAAAAACTCACTTATTTTAATGAGAAATTAGAATGCCAAATTCGTAATAACACTGTTCAAGCTAGGTTGAATGAGACTTATAATAAATTTAAGGATAAAATAGCGATTGAAATAGGCGATAAATATATTTCATATTCAGAACTGGAAGCTCGTAAGAAAGTTGTTTCAAATTGGATACTTGGTAAAGCCATTAAAAAAGAAAGTTTAGTAGGAATATTAGTAGATGATAGATCACAAGTCATAATATCAATATTAGGCATACTCGACAGTAGTTGTGTTTTTGTTCCAATAGATATAAACCTACCGGCCAATAGGATAAAAGCAATGATTGAAACCGTAGGGATTAATTATTTTGTTACATGTGATAAAGGGCTGGTGAAATTGAATGAAATTCTTCCTGAAATACAAAGAGAAAATGTATTTGTATATGGCAATGCTGTTGATATAACAGATATAGATTCTTATGAAGACAGAAGTCTCAGCACAGATGCCGTCTATATATATTTTACATCAGGATCAACCGGAAAACCAAAAGCGATTGCAGGTAAAAATGAAAGCCTCGTACAATTTATTGATTGGGAAATAGACCGATTCAATGTTGACGATTCATTCAGAGTAAGCCAATTAATAAATATAGGATTTGATGTTTACTTAAGAGATATATTTCTCCCCTTACTCTCAGGGGGAACAATTTGTATTCCTCTGGATAATAAAATGGTATTAGATGGTTTTCAACTAACACAATGGATGAATAGAAAACAGATAAGCTTAGTTCATTGTGTACCAAGTGTATTTAATGTATTTGGTAACGAGTATATTGAGAATTCTTTTTATGCAGGATTAAAGTATGTACTAATGTCAGGAGAACAAATAATCCCTGCGAACCTGATAAAATGGTATACAGTATTTAGTAATAGAATTCGGTTAGTGAATTTGTATGGGCCAACAGAAACAACACTTGCCAGAACATGTTATTTTATTCAACCCGATGATGTTAAAAAGAAACGATTAACAATAGGGCAAGCAATAACAGGTAGTCGAATAATAATATTAGATAAAGACAAAAATGTTTGCGAGGCAGGAATATCAGGAGAGTTGTATATCCGCACAGCTTATTCATCTTTAGGATATTATAAGAATAGTCAGATGACAAGAGAAAAGTTTGTCGACAACCCCTTTAAGAAAGATGACAACAATTTATTGTATCGAACCGGAGATGTAGCAATAGAAAATTCCAATGCTGAAATAGAAATAACAGGAAGAATAGATCACCAGATAAAGATTCGTGGATTTAGGATTGAATTAGGCGAGATAGAGAGTACCTTATTAAAACATAAAAACATAAAAGAAAGTGTAGTACTTGCCATAGAAGAAAACAATGACAAGTACCTATGTGCATATGTAGTTTGTAAAGAAGAACTCAGCCATGAAGAGATAAGATCTTATATCTCACTGCAACTGCCCGATTATATGGTTCCCACATATATTGTAGAATTGGAAAAATTGCCATTAAATACAAATGGGAAAGTAAATCGCAAAGCACTGCCGGCACCGGAAATAAATGCAGGAGACGACTATGTAGCAGCATCTAATGAAATAGAAGAAAAGTTAGTTAAAATATGGTCAGAAGTATTAAATATAGAAAAAGAAGCCATAAGTACAACAGCCAACTTTTTCTCCATAGGAGGTCATTCGCTAAAAGCCACCGTGTTAACAAGTAAAATACATAAAGAAATAGGAGTTGAGTTCCCATTACGAGAAGTGTTTTTACATCCAACAATAAAATCACAGGCAAGCCAGATAGAGATAAGTGCAAAGAAAAAGTTTGTATCCATACCAAAAACAAAGGAACAATCAAATTACCCGGTATCCTCGGCACAAAAGCGTTTATATTTATTGCAACAGTTTGATTTAACATCAACAGCCTACAATATGCCTTATGTAATTCCATTGGGAAAAGAGGTAGATAAATCAAAAATAGAAGAAGTATTTAAACAACTAATAAATCGACACGAGAATTTCCGTACAAGTGTAACTGTAGTTGATGGAGCGCCTGTTCAGATTATAAGTAAGAATGTTGAGTTTGAGCTTGAAGAATTAAATATAGAAAATACAGAACTTGAAAACACACGAAATAAATTCATAAAGCCCTTTGCTTTATCTAAAGCACCGCTTTTAAGAGTATCTATTGTAAATATAAAAGGAGAAGCTAGCTTGTTAATGATAGATATGCACCATATAATAAGTGATGGAACCTCGCGTAAGATATTAGAACGAGATTTTCAGGCACTGCTTTCAGGAAAAGAATTAGCTCCGTTACCCTTACAATACAAGGATTATAGCCAGTGGCAAAACAGTAAAGAGCAGCAAGAACTTATAAAAAACCAGGAACAATATTGGCTCAATAAATTTGCAGGAGAGATACCCGTATTGAACCTTCCAAGCGATTATGTTCGATCTTTAATTCAAAGTCATGAAGGAGCAACAGTAAATTTTGTGCTGAGCAAAGAAGAGACAGAAGGGCTAAGATTTTTCACAGAAGAAAATGACCTTACATTGTATATGTCCTTGTTATCTGTTTTCACTATTCTTCTATCGAAGTTAAGTGGACAAGAAGATATAGTGGTAGGAACACCAATAGCAGGAAGGAATCATGCAGACTTGGAGAATATCGTTGGTATGTTTGTTAATACACTATCCATACGTAATGAACTAAAAGGAGAAGAAACCATACAAGAGTTCGTGTCAAGCTTAAAGCAAACAGTACTTGGAGCTTACGAAAATCAGAACTACCAGTTCGAAGATTTAGTAGATAAAGCATCAGTAGAGCGAGATACCAGTCGCAATCCTATTTTCGATGTAATGATTAATTTATTGAATCAGGCAGAACATAGTGGAGATATATCAGGGATAGATAATCTTATTCATATAAAAGGAGTTTCTAAGTTTGATTTAACATTAACAGCAATTGATTATGAAGAACAGTTATTAATAAACTTTAATTATTGTACCCAGCTATTTAAAGCCGAAACAATAGATAGATTTATAGCTTATTTTAAACAGATCGTAAGTCAAATAGCAAAAAAGGCGGAGATTAAAATTTCAGCAATAGATATTCTAACAAAAGAAGATAAACGTCAATTACTGTATGAGTTTAATGACACGAAAAAGGATTATTCAAAAAATAAATCAATTCATCAATTTATTGAAGAACAAGCCACTGTAAATCCAGATAATATATCAATTGTATTTGAAGAAAACCAAATAAGTTATTCTGAATTAAATAGAAAAGCGAATCAATTGGCGCATTATTTAAGGCGAAAAGGAGTAGATAAAAATTCTATAGTAAGCCTATTTTTTGAGCCATCATTGGATATGCTAATTAGCATTGTTGGAGTATTGAAATCCGGAGCAATATTTTTACCAATTGTGTGTGACTTCCCGGAAGAAAGAATAAAGTATATCCTTGAAGATTCAGGAAGTGAAGTAGTTCTAAAAAATAGTAAAACAGATATTGCTGATATAAAAGTAGAAAATATTATTGACATTGATAGATTAAGAGAAGATAATTCGAATGATCTGTTGAATATGGAAAATAGTTTTAATTCGGCATATATTATTTACACCTCCGGTACATCAGGTAAGCCAAAAGGAGTTATAGTATCGCATCAAAATATAGTCAACTATATTAATTGGTTTGGTAAATCGATATCCTTTAATAAAAATGATAGATCCGTTTTAAACACAACATACACGTTCGATGCCATATATACATTGCTTTTTGGTACTTTGTTTTATGGAGGAAGATTGAATGTAATACCTAAACAAGTTTACTTAGATCCAAATTCTTTAATAGACTATATAGATAAAGAAAATATCACCGTAATAAAGATGATACCCATATTGTTTAATGCAGTTCTGGGAAGTGATACTTTTGATAAACAATGTTTAAAGACCCTTCGATTTTTAATGCTGGGAGGTGAGACAGTTAATGTTTCGGATGTTGAAAAATTTCATAAAAAGAACAAAAAAACAATAATAATGAATCATTATGGGCCAACAGAAACAACAGTTGGTTCAATTGCAACAATTATAAATACAGACGATTTATCCAGCTATGCAGAATGTTCTTATATAGGTAAACCAATTGATAATACCGAAATCTATATATTAAATAAATTTCTACAAGTTCAACCAATTATGGTTTCCGGCGAATTGTTTATTAGTGGCGATGGGCTTGCAATTGGATATCTAAATAATGAAGAACTAACTACAGAGAGATTTGTGAATCATCCATTTAAAGAAGGAGAACGTTTATATCGCACAGGCGATTTAGCCCGTTGCTTACCCGATGGAAATGTCGAGTTTTTAGGCAGAATAGATCACCAAGTAAAAATTCGTGGAAATAGAATTGAAATTAACGAGATTCAGAGTATTTTATTAAAACATGAAAACATAAAAGAAAGTATAGTACTAGCCATAGGAGAAAACAATGATAAGTACCTATGTGCCTATGTAGTTTGCAAAAAAGAATTCAAACAAGAAGAGCTAAGAGCTTACATG
>WTBR01000063.1 GCA_013138975.1 Bacteroidales bacterium | reverse complement strand
TCCTTCCAGCTATTGGTGTTCCCACAACGATATCATCTTGTCCGCTTAGCTTCGATAGAAGAATATTAAATACAGATAACAAGGTCATATACAAAGTAAGGTCATTTGCTTTGGTGAAAGATTTTATTCCTTCTGTCTCTTCTTTGCTCAGTACAAAATCTACTGTTGCTCCGTCATGACTTTGCATTAATGGTCGAACATAATCGCTTGGAAGGTTCAATACGGGTATCTCTCCTTCAAATTTATTAAGCCAATATTGTTCCTGATCTTTTACAAGTTCTTGCTGCTCTTTACTATTTTGCCACTCGCTATAATCCTTGTATTGTAAGGGTAATGGAGCTAATTCTTTTCCTGAAAGCAGAGCCTGAAATTCTTTCTCTAAGATTGCATGCGTGGTTCCATCACTTATTATATGGTGCATATCAATCATTAGCATACTATCTTCTCCTTTTACATCAACAATAGCTACTCGTAAAAAGGGTGCTTTAGTTAAATCAAAGGATCTTATGAATTTATTTCGTGTGTTTTCAAGTTCTGTCTTTTCTATACTTATTTCTTCAACTTCAAAGGCAACATTCTTACTTATAAGCTGTACAGGCTCACTATCAACTACAATAATGCTTGTACGGAAACTCTCATGGCGATTTATTAATTGTTTGAATACTTCTTCTATTTTTGATTTATCTACCTCTTTTCCCAATGAAATTATATAGGGTATATTATAGGCTGTTGATGTCAGATCAAACTGTTGCAACAAATACAATCGCTTTTGTGCTGAGGATAATGGGTAATTTGATTGCTCCTTTGCTTTTGGGATGGATACAAAGTCTTTCTTTTTACTTCTTTCTATCTGATTTGCCTGAGATTTTATTGTTGAATATAAAAACACATCTCGTAATGGAAATTCAACTCCTATTTCTTTATGTATGTTACTAGTTAACAAAGTAGCTTTGAGCGAATGACCTCCTATGGAGAAAAAATTATCATTTACACTTATTTCTTCTTTCTCTATATTTAACACCTCAGACCATATTTCAACTAGCTTTTCTTCTATTTCTGTGGATGGTGCTACATAATTGTCTCCTGCTTTTATTTCCGGCGATGGCAATGCTTTGCGATTTACCTTTCCGTTTGTTGTTAACGGGATTTTTTCCAGTTCTATAAAATAAGCCGGGATCATATAATCGGGAAGGCTTGTCGACAAATAAGTGCGTATTTCTTCTTGATTGAATTTTTCTTTACTAAGGATATATGCACATAGGTACTTATCGCCTTTTTCTTCTCGGGCAAGCACTACACTCTCTTTTATGTTTTCATGCTTTAATAAAACACTCTCTATCTCGCCTAATTCTATTCTAAATCCACGGATTTTTACCTGATGATCAATCCTACCTAAAAACTCAATATTTCCATCGGGTAAGCAACGTGCTAAATCGCCTGTGCGGTATAAGCGTTCTCCTTTTTTGAAAGGATTGGGTATAAATTTCTCCTGAGTTAATTCAACTTGGTTTAAATATCCTTGTGCTAAACCATATCCACTTACACATAACTCTCCTGCTATGCCTATTGGTTGAAGTTTATTAAAGCTATTGATTATAAATACTGTGCAATTCTCTATTGGCTTCCCAATTGGAATATTTTTCTCTGTTTTTAAAACTTCATACCTACTTGTTACGACTGTGTTCTCTGTTGGCCCGTAATTATTATATAAGCGATACTTTCTTTGCTTAAATGATTTTAATTTATCTCCTCCTGTTAATAATAGTCTCAAGGAATTATTATCATATTCCATAAAATTTTCACAAAACTGGGTCGGTAAAAAACTTACTGTTATGTCGTTCTTATGAAAGTATTCGTTTAATTTTTGTGGATCCGTTTTTATTTCTTCATCTATCAGATATAAGGATGCACCTTTTATTAAACCGGGGAAAGTCTCCCAGACTGAAGCATCAAATCCGAAACCGGCATATTTACTTAAACGGTCTTTTGAATTAATTTTATAGAATTCATTATGCCCAAAGCATAAATTCACTAATGCGCTGTGTTCAACTAATGTTCCTTTTGGCAAGCCTGTTGATCCGGATGTATAAATAATATATGCGGTATTGGATGCTTGAACTATTAGGTCGAGATTACTTGAATCAAGTAAATTGATCTCATTTGTATAAACATTATTTATACGAATATTTTTATGACTTATATATTCTTTTGTTGTGTTCCCTGTAAAAATTGTTTCTATACAACTATCATTCAACATAAATTGAATTCGTGTATCCGGTAAAGAATTATCTATTGGGAGATACGTTTTTCCTGCTTTTAATATCCCGAAAATACCAATATATAGCTCTATTGAGGATTCATACAATATTCCAATAATTCCCTGTTCATTCCCATTCAAACCAATCAAATATCGAGCAAATTGATTGGATCTTTCATTCAATTCTTTATATGTTACTATCTGATTTCCAAAAACCAATGCTATGTTATCAGGGGTTTTCTCTACCTGTTCCTCGAATAAATGATGTGTTGTTTTATCTTTTGGATATTCTGTTTCTGTATTGTTAAACTCATACAATAACTGGTGTTTCTCTTCTTCGGTTAAAATATCAATTGCAGAAATTTTAACTTCCGAATCGGAAACAATCTGATGAATTACATTCTCAAAATGTATTTTCAGGCTCTTCATCATTTCTGAATCAAACATATTGGCATTGTAAATAAAATTCACATGCAGTGCATCAGTCAAAGAAGCACTAATGGTTAAATTATAATTTGTCTGCTCAAATGTATCAACTCCTGATATCTGAATGTTTAACTGCTCATTATCATTATCCAAATTCTCAATCTTTTCTGCAATTGGAAAATTTTCAAAAACAA
>WTBR01000069.1 GCA_013138975.1 Bacteroidales bacterium | reverse complement strand
AATTCCGGAATTATGCTTTTATTCTTTTAATTATATAAATACTGAAGATCTTGTAAAATTTTATACCGATAAAATAATTGAAGCAGATAATCAAGGATCATATAAATTATTAGGCTATTCGGCTGGATGTAAATTAGTCTTTCTTGTAGCCAAAGAATTAGAAAGAAGAGGGATGATTGTTTCCGACGTAATTTTAATTGACGGGTATTGGAATGAAAATGATTTAAACCAATTAAACGAAGTAAAAGAAAATGAGGTTAATAGTGAATTGGAGAAGTTCCTTTTTCAAATAAAAGAAAGTTTGAAAAAAATGAATATGAATTTTCTAATTGATGAAACTCGTGAAAAGATAATTGACTATTCCAGATTTATTAGCAATATAAATGGCTTTGAAATAATAAATGCTAAAGTACATCTTATACAATCGCAGTTAGAAGATGAATTTAAAGAAGAAAAATTAGAGAAAGCCCATCAAATGGAACAATATACAAATGATAAATTTTTTATTTATTCAGGAAATGGAGAGCATATGGACATGTTAGATCCCGAATTCATTGAGGAAAACGTGAAAATTATACGTAAATGTTTAAGCTTAGTTAATTGTAATACCAATTAAATTTCAAAATGACCAATAAATAATTTGAATTATTTTTTGTCTGGATCATTTAGCAAGTCGTGTTACGGATACTCCTTAGAAAGAACAAGGCCTTATATTTCTGTACAACAGCCATTAACAGGTTTATTTAATAATTACAAAATCCGTGACACGCCTACTATTTAAATTTAATTATTAATTGAAAAAATATAAGTGAAAAAGAAACGAATTATATAGCTTATATTGGTGTTTAATTGGTGTAATTTGAATGTTAACGACTGTAGTCAGTTTAATATGATTAAATAAACTTAAATATAATATTAAAAAGCCTCATTTCGAAAGTAGATTTCGGAATGGGGCTTTTTTGTTTTCTACGGCTTTAATTTTGTAGTATTTTGGATTGTGTTTAAAAAATAGCTATAAATCTTTATTTTTGTTGTTTAATAGGTATAACTAAGATGTTGATTAGCTCATTTAAATTTGAATATAATTAGACGTAAAATTATAGAGTATCTTATTTATTTTTCTTGCATATCTATTAAAAAAACATACTTTAGCGCTTAATTTTTATTAGATATATGTTGATTAAGCTTGAATTTGTGAGTTGTAATAGCGAAGCTATAAAAATAATTAACGTTTAAGTCTTATTTATTAACTTTAGTAACTATTTAATCAACGTAATTATTTAAAAAGTAGTCTTGTGTTTGATTAACCTTAACAATTACTAATATTTTATTAAATTTAAAATTACTCTCATTAAATCCCCATTTTCTACATTGCTCTCTTAATTATTCATTGGTATGTTAGGGGCAAGTGGGGGCGCAATGCAATAATTAAGCATTAATTTCATGGATCAATTTCTATACATTCTTAAACACACAAATAATGAATCTTTTAAAGTTGGAATTACAAATAATCTTAAAAATAGACTCAATAAAATCGAAAATGATTTTGGTAAAATAAAGCAAGAGGACAGTAAGATTTTTTCTTGCCCAAATAGGAAATTGCTTGAAAATATTGAGCATGGAATTCATGCTTTTCTTAATAATTATTTCTATAGTCCAAAATCATTAGGAGGTGGATCAACAGAATGGTTTAAAATGGAAGCTTTTGAAAAGGGTATTGAATTTATTCATATGTACGTGAATGAACTGAATGAGTTTAATTTAGAGGGTAATATTTTAATCGTGCTAAATAGACCAACTGATTTTAAGAAATCGTTTTCAGAAATCGGAGATTCAAAGCAATTCTTGGATATACATTCAAAAACTGTTGACGCAATTAGTGAATTTATTTCATACAATAAAGACAAGCTGATCTTTACAAAACGTGCTGGAGAATTTTGCATCAGTAATATTGATTTGACAGGTTTAAAAATTGGAAAACTACCAAGATTCCAATGGGTGAAAATTAGAAATAATGAACTTATTTTTGACATTCAGGTTTATAACGAGTGGGAAAAATCAAGGGAACAAGAAGCAATCAGAGGACTTGTTGAAATAAAGTATTTCAGCAATTTTACTTGGAATAATTATAAATCTATGTTTTAATTAAACTAGCCACTAACAGCAACTCAAAGCCAATACGGGTAAAGGTTTTGGTTGTTTCTGTTAACGTACTTGTAAACTTCGCTGAAATAAATTTCAGCTAGATATAAAAAATGTTAAATTGCAACTTAAATTTATTCAGCTATGAGCCAAAATCGAAATTTAAAAGTAATCAAGTCTGTATTGGCCTTAGTTGTATCGATATGTGCCACTATGGCGTATATAATTTGGTTAGTAATAATTAAATGAAGTAAGATGAATAAAAGAATAGCAATTAAAATAATGCGCACACAACTTGCGAAGGTAGAAAGTTCTGAAAAGTTTTCTGAAATAGCAAACACATGGCAGCTACAAACAACAACATATGTATGTAATTTCTTTGGTGAGAACTCAAGCGAATACGAATGGATTAACCATGCAGAATTAAGAGGAGAGTATAAAGCAGATCCAATTCCTTTTTTAAATAATTGCATAGAAACTATTAATAATATTGGGTTATATAAACGTCCAAAATCTAATTTTCTGACTTCCGCTCCTAACTGGCTTATTATGTTATTATTTCCATTCATATTCTCTGCTGGTATAGCTATTGGTAAGTATTCTTCTGATTTGCAAAATATTGAATTAAGAAGAGAGCTTAAATCGTGTTTAAATTCACTTTCTAATCCTTCCGATAAAATATCCGATGAGATAAAATACCCAGATAAAAAAAGTATACAGTAAAGTAAAATATCATGCATAATTTAAAGATTAATAAAAAACTATTGCTAACAAAAGCTATATGCCATTGAAACGGCACATAGTCAACCCGTCAGACTTTCTAACAACTTATTTTAGAGAATGAATTAAACGCATAACTATACACAAAATGCAATAGATATTAAATTCTCGACAGGTTAATTTTAGTTTTTAAATAGACTGCCATTATCACTAATTCGTTCAAAAAATTAAATTGATCCAGATGATTTTGAAATGCTTATTTTTGTTGTAAATTGTAAAAACTAGATGAAGAAGAGTAATGAAATAGTTATAAAGGATTCAAGCATGTCAACAATAGAGGTGGATAAAGAATTATACATCTCATTGACAGACATGGCGCGAAATAAGAATCCTCAAGAACCAAAGGATGTTGTAAAAAATTGGATGCGAACAAGAACAACGATCGAATTTTTAGGAATTTGGGAGCAGTTAAATAACTTAGATTTTAAAGGGGTCGAATTCGACTCCTTATTGTATGAAGCAGGAAGTAATTCCTTTACTCTTTCTCCGACAAAGTGGTCAGAATTAACTAATGCAAAGGGAATTATATCTAAAAGAGGAAAGAATGGAGGAACCTTTGCTCATCAAGATATTGCTCTTGAATTTGCTTCGTGGATTAGTGCAGAATTTAAAATATACTTGCTAAAGGAATTCAAACGATTAAAATATGAAGAGTTTGAAACCAAACAACTAGAATGGAGTTTAACAAGAACTTTGGCAAAAGTAAATTACCAAATTCATACGGATGCAATAAAAGAAAATCTAATTCCTCAAAATATCAAAAAAAGTTCTTTCGTTTATGCAACAGAAGCCGATTTATTGAATCTTGCACTTTTTGGAAAATCAGCTAAAGAATGGAGAGCTGATAATCCTGATAAAAAAGGAAATATCCGAGATTTTGCTTCAATGGAACAATTAGTTGTGTTGTCGAATATGGAAAGTATGAATGCCGAATTGATTAAAAGTGGTGCACATCCGGCAGAGCGATTAGAAACATTAAATAAAATGGCAATTTCACAAATGAAAATATTAATTCAGAATTCATCAATAAGGAAATTGAAATAGAAAAGAAAAAGCGATAACAGGCTACTGTAAGACATGTGCTCGCTACCGCTACGCAACGCCTTATGTAGCAATCGTTAAATTGTAAAACATATTTTATATCAGATATTCTCAATATTTCAATTAAATTTTTTTGGAATTTTTAAAAGTCATATTGATGTGATGGATAAAAATGGTTCTGCGAAGAAATGGTTTGTCATATATAATTACCCAAAAGCTTTAAGTTTCGGGTCGACCTGACAGAGTTTTTTTAAACCTGTCAGAGTCTGGTAGTAATGTCGTTTAGTTAA
>WTBR01000180.1 GCA_013138975.1 Bacteroidales bacterium | reverse complement strand
TAACAATATGAATTGGTGCTTGCTTTGTAAAATGATTCATACCTAAGATTTTACTTGAAGTGCAATCAGCAATTTTGTTTTTTAAATCTTCTTGATCAACAACAACGAATTTCCAAGGTTGAGCATTGCAAGCTGATGGAGCTACTCTTGCAGCTTCTAAAATGCGATCAAGTTTTTCTTTTTCAATAGCTTGTGGTAAATAAGTTCTATCGCTTTGACGAAATTTTATTAAATCCAGGAGTTCTGTACCATTCATATTTATAAGTTTGACGCAATATTATAAAAAAAATTCTTTATAGATTTTCTGTAACTAATCAGTGTTACTTAAACTAATAATTGCCACAGATTCACAGATTTTTAATGAATAATAATTATAGTAATATGACCAAAAATAGTTAATAGATTTGTTAATAATAATTCCTTATGATATTTTCAGTTTTATATAATCTGTGAATCTGTGGCTTTTTTATAAAGTTTAAATTATGAATATTGCCACTGATTTGTTACGATTTTCTTTGTATTAACACTTCGACATCCCGATAATTATCGGGACAGTGTGACAACGTAATAAGCAATTGTCATATTGAGCCTGTCGAAATATGATAAGAATACTTATGTGGCTTTAATATCCTGCTGCTTGTCCATCTTTTCTTGATTCCGAAGCTCCATAATAAACCCCGATGAGCGTAGAATAATAACAGAATAAATTAAAATCGATAGAAGTTAGGCGTAGTTTAGCGTTAGCGTAACTACGTCGTTTTATTTTTGGTAGCATTTGCTACATCAATGCACATGCATTTAAAATTCGCATAAGCAGTAGTGTTGAGATAAAAAGTATTTTTGTATTTTTACATTATGTCAACAGGATATTAGGTTAAAGACCAGGATGTTGTTTATTATTTTCCTTTCTAAATTCTTATTACCAGGCTTTAAATCTTATAATTGACAAAACCTGAAATGTATCATTTAATCTAATATGTTTTCATATACCCCAACCTTTTTGTTTGGTTTTCGTATTTGTTTCTAAAACAATACTTATGCTATACTTGTTATGGCAACAAGTTGCAAGTAAGGCAAAAAATCGAAGCTATTTATTACAAAGTAATTTTAATATCAGAAAACAAACAATAAGAAAACAAAATTTAATTGTAAACAAAACGGATATATACACAATACAAATAGGCAAGTTGGGTATATATAGATGTTGTGGTGCATTTCCATCATCAGAGCAACCGATTAAGTACTGTTGCTAAAGTAAAATCTGATATGAAAAATAAGTTGAGAAAAGTAAATTTGAGTAAAATGTAAACAACTAAAAATCAAGTAATAATTTTTACGTTGTCAGAATTCTTGTATGAACATGAGTGAAATTAATATTCACAACAAAGTTTAGTTATTACATAGGTTTTGAATTTTCGTTATATAAATTATATATTATTGGAAACTTGACAGAATGAAATTTATCTAAGTCAAGGATTTTATGACAAAATAATTAACTAAGTTCTATGGATAAATGTTAGAATAAAGTAATCATTGTAGAAAAAATAATTGTTCAAAAGATAGTTTAGCAATAATTTAAAGGAATATGAAAAATATTTTTATCAGTAGTACATTTTCAGATTTAATAGATTATAGAAAGCATATAGAAGACGTAATTAAGCGATATGGAGATCTTTTTACAGGCATGGAATATTTTGGCGCAAGATCAATTAGTTCTAAAGAACTTTGTATTAAAGAAATAAAGAATTGTGATATAATTATTCTTATTATTGGTATAAGATATGGTTCAAAAATTGATACTGTGCTATCTTATACCGAAATGGAGTACAATACAGCTTTATCTGAGAAAAAGAAAATTTACCCTTTTATAATAGATAGTGATAACGCTAAATTTAATTATAGTGATTTTGAATCTAATAAAATTAATCAAGAAGCACTTAAAAATTTTATTAAAAAGATAAAACAAAACTATACAGTAGAGAAATTTTGTTCTCCCTCTGATTTGGCTACTAAAGTAGCTATAGTTTTAGGTAAGAATTTCCCAAAAATGGAGAATTATTCATTTAATGCTTTTGAAGAACTTTTTGATAGGTTATCTAAGGATTCTTATGAATATGATGTATATTCAATAGGTGCAAATAATGTTGATAGATATATTAAACTAGATGTGATTCAACCGGATCATGAATGTGAAATAGAAATGAATAGTAATTTTTATGGAGGTGGTTCTGGATCGAATACTTTGGCTGTTCTGGGTAATCTTGGAGTAAATGTTGGTATTTCTGGAATTGTAGTAAAGGATAATTATGGTAACTTTTTAGAAAAAGATTTAGCGTCATTTAAAATAGACACATCTGAATTAATAAAAGTTGATACATCAAAAACATTTACGGGAAGAACTACTATACTTATTGATAATTATTTTGCTAGAACAATTTTAGTAGAACCTGGAATTAACAACGAATATTCATATTATCTTAATCAATATGATAACTTTAACACAGTTGTCAATAAATGTTTTCAATCGCGAATTATCCATTTGTCATCATTTTCTTCTGAATCTGAGATTCTTACTCAATCTCAAGTAATAACTAAATTACAAAAAACAAAATTAGTGTCATTTACCCCAGGACAGTTATATTGCAATTTTGGTTTGTTAAGAATAAAACCTATTTTGGAACGTACGAATATTATTTTCTTTTATAAAAAACAATTAGAAACGCTAATAAAAGAGTTGCCTGAATATGAAGATTCATTACGATTAGAGGATAAAATTAATTTATTGTTTTTATGGAAAAAAAGGAATCATCTTGATGAACCATTAATAATTGTGGTTAAAAATAGAAATTACAAAGATTCTTTTAGTGAAAAGTATGTGAATGTTGGAATAGGAAGGTATCAACTTGAATCATATCATCAAAGTAGTTCATTATCTGAGCTTCCTGAGCATATACCTACTATGGATACTACTGGAGCAGGGGATTCTTTAGTTGGAGGTATGTTATATGGACTGTTAAATTGTGAGGATCTTAAGAAATGTGCAAATTATGGTTTTATGACAGCTTTAAATGCCTCAAAATCACTAGGAGGAAGAACTGAATTATATACTAAAAATGAGTTATCAAAGTCTTTAAAAAAATATTTTAAATATCATATAAATCAGGTATTAGATTGATTTTTTATATAAAAAAACGACACCACAGCACAGCTCTTATGATTGACTTAGTTCAGGCGGAATTAGAAATTAAAAAATATCTAAAGATTAGGTATTCTAATGAAAAGACCATTGAACTATATGCTAAAAGGTTTATGGATTTATTAAGGTATTACCCAGCCACAGAACCAATAGAAATTACCGAATCAGAGTTGAATTTATACATCAAAATTCTAATTAACCGTAAGGATTCTCGTAGTTTAATTGTACAATTTATTCAAGTTGCAGAATTCTACTTTAACCATATTTATAAAAAAAGCTACGTTTTATACAGAAAGAATATACCAAAGGCTATTGAAAAGGAAATAGACACTTTAGACCAAGAAGAAATATTCTTAATGATTGAAAATTTTACCAACATGAAGCATCAGATTGTTTTTATTCTTGTGTATTCATGTTGTTTAGAATTAAGTGAATTATTGAATGTCCGTGTGTCTGATATAAATTCAAAGAAATTTCCATACTTTATTCAAATAAGAAATAGTACAGGAGAAATTGTTAGGAAAGCTCCTATTTCACAAAGAATAATAGAATACTTGAAAGGTTATTGGAAATATTGTAAAATCAAACCTGAAGAATATTTATTAGAGGGGGCAAAAGTAGGAACTAAATATGGCAAAACTAGTGCAGAAAAAGTTATAAAGAAGGCTTTCGAAGACAATGGACTATCAAGCGAATCAGTCATTAAAGTGCTGAAGAGGACTTATATGCAACATATGGTTGACCTAGGTATTCCTATTATTCTAATACTGGAATCTTTAGGTATTCAGCATTTTGATACTATAAAAAAATACACTAAAGCTCTACATGGGCACATAAAGATTGATTTTACACCACTTGATAAGCTTATAGGTAAACCTAAGATTAATGAACCTGAAATTGAAGATTTAGAAAAGCTAATTTTCACATTAAAATCAAAAGATGAACAAGAATACTTATTAGAAGCAATTCTGTGTTTTAGGTCTGGCGCATTAAAGGCAGGAATTGTTTTTTCTTGGTCAGCATTTATTAGAATATTACAAAATAGGTGTGTAGAAAAGGGATATAAGGCTATTAATGTGGCGTCTGAAAAAATGAAGTTTCCGAAGAAGTTTTCAAAGATTACAGATTTTGAAACAATAAAAGAGACAAATCTTTTAAAACTTGCTTTTGAATTGAAAGTAATTTCGAAACATCAAAAATCTCAAATGGATAATAATCTGGATTTAAGAAACCATTGTGGACATCCAAGCATCTATAAACCAGAAATTAATAAAGCAAAAGCCTTTATTGAAGATATTGTAAGCTTAATTAAAAACGAACCATAACACTAGCTTATTTGCAAAACGGGGGAATGAGGTGTATTCAATAGTTCTACGGTTTTATAAATCCGCCGAAATTAATTTTTGTTAAATTGGTATCCAAAATTAATTCGGCTCTTTGCCAGACTAAAACGATTCAAGCAGCCAATTCCGTTCAGTAAATTGCTGTATCTTTATTCTGAGTTTATAGAAATTTTATTAACCTGACAGCTTAAAATAGTTTAAACTTCTTTTAATAAGAATTATAACTCACAATATCATCTAAATCTTTTCTTCTTTTTTCGCGTGTTTCACTTGCCGGATAACCTAAGGTAATAATTAGTGGAACTCGTTTTGCTTTAGGGATATTTAACAGTTTTTTCACTTTAGGTTCGTTAAACCACCCAAGCATGCATGTTCCTAAACCTTCCGAAGCAGCTTGCAAACAAATATGTTCAGCAGCAATTCCAATATCAATTAAGGGGAATATTTTGTTTTTAATTAAACTTCCGGCACTGGATGTGAAATTTGCTTTTTCTTCGATTATAACAATATGAATTGGTGCTTGCTTTGTAAAATGATTCATACCTAAGATTTTACTTGAAGTGCAATCAGCAATTTTGTTTTTTAAATCTTCTTGATCAACAA
>WTBR01000132.1 GCA_013138975.1 Bacteroidales bacterium | reverse complement strand
TTGTTGATCAAGAAGATTTAAAAAACAAAATTGCTGATTGCACTTCAAGTAAAATCTTAGGTATGAATCATTTTACAAAGCAAGCACCAATTCATATTGTTATAATCGAAGAAAAAGCAAATTTCACTTCCAGTGCCGGAAGTTTAATTAAAAACAAAACATTTCCATTAATTGATATTGGAATTGCTGCCGAACATATGTGTTTACAAGCTGCAGCAGAAAGACTAGGAACATGCATGCTAGGGTGGTTTAACGAACCTAAAGTGAAAAAACTATTAAATATACCTAAATCAAAACGAGTTCCACTAATTATTACCTTAGGTTATTCGGCAAGCGAAACACGCGAAAAAAGAAGAAAAGATTTAAATGATATTGTAAGTTATAATACTTATTAAGAAGTTCAGGCTATTTTAATCTGTCGCGTTCATAACTCTAATGGGTTAATCATCATACTTTGATATACTTAGAATAACGATCGAAAATGCCTTTGAGTAGTTTTTATTTTTGCTTGTGTTGCGTCTGCGGCAAGCCAAAATAAAAATTACTTCAAAGGCAATGATATGTATATTTAAAATTACTTGGTAATCTCAATGAATTCTATCCAATTATCAGAATTTATTTTTAGAATACTGTTATACCAAACTTTCTGAAATGAATATCCATTATCTATTATTTCGTATTCGCATTTTATAGTATCAACATCTTCGTTAATATGAATATATGTTTCAGATAAATTATCTATTACAAAATGACTTAATTGTATTTGTAAAAAATATTTGTTATAAGTCTGATTAAAATAAATTTTAAAGCTTTCGGGTAAATCCATATTTTCATCGTAAACACGAATTTTTGCTCCCTCACTTAGATAATAGATATCAATGTTTGATGGGTCAATATGATTTACAGTATTTTCATCTAATAAATCGTCACCAATACTATTGGTATAACTAATATGAATAATGTTTTGCACATTTTCCATTGGTTCATCTTTTTCACAAGCATTCAAAATGAAAAATATTGAGAATATTAAAACTATGTTCTTCATGGTATTAAATTTTAAGGATGAATATTAACAACAACTCTTTGATTGTACTTATAGTCTCTAGTACCTGGCGTCCAACTACTTATTCCAAACCAACCATTGGAGCTGCCATTCCATCCCCAATTCATATGAAAATATAACCAACCGTAACAGTTATTAGAAAAAGTTCTATATCCATCACATACCCAAGCATGACATCCTGTGTACCACAAGCCTCCCAAATATTGCTCTTGGCAACCTGCAAAGATTACAGGTTGATTATATCTTAAATTTGATTTTACTGTTTCAATTTTATTGATAAAATCATCATAATCGCCTCCGTTGCTGTAATTAAAATCATCCTCCAAAGCATCATCTACATCTTTAGTTGCTGCACCAGATCCATCACAGTCATAATCCATATCAACGGAATTTCCTACGTCTCGCATTAAACGTGCTATTTCATTAGCCCCAGAACTTCCAAAATCAAAATTCCAATAAATATTTAATAAAGTTCCCCAATTGTAAGAACTAGGGTGTTGATGGTAATTCATTACTTGTGCCATCGCAGTAGCTACACATCCTGTTGGAACACGACTACAATTGGAACTACATCCACTTGGACATTGTTCATTATAAACGCATCCCTGTCCCCAACTTGTCTGTAATAATGGACTTACTTCAAAAGAAGTGGTTATTCCACATGGGTCATCATCTGGGTCAGGATCAGGTAATGGTTGTATTCTTTTTGTGTTTAAAGAACTTGAAACATTAACTGGTAATTTTATATTTTCCCACTGTTTTTTTATAAATTTATTCTGTTTTTTATTGTTTGAGCGAATAAAATCAATACACTCCATTTCTGTTTGCAACCAATCTGCAACACCATACGGTATTGTATCAATATTAAATGTATTTTTATCACTATAAGCCAATACTGGAATTTCTCGTTTATCACCAGAAACAATAACAAAAGCCTTATTTTTACTGTTTTCTAAATTAATTATATGCAGATATGGCAGGTTTTCAGCATCGAAAAATGTTTTCTTTCTTTTTATTTTAAATTTTTCAGATGATGATTTTTTAAGAGAATTATCTGAAGTTATCATCTCATTAATTATATCTTCCGCTTGTTCTATATTTACAATATTATCAGATGTTATGTCTGTAATATCTAGATTTTCTTTACTACAAGAAAAAAATGTAAAAAGAAAAACAAAAATAATTACAGTATATTTATTATTTTTAGTCATATTTATTATTTATAATTAAAATCAAATAATTGGCATATTAAATTTAAAAAGCCTGATAATGAGGTGTTTACTTAAAATTCTATAACAATTATTATAAGGCAATACCCAAATTTATGTAATTTGTTTAAAACCAAAGTTTAAGGGTGGACTTTTATTCATATTGTATTTGCTAATTGTTTATTACACATATCATCTATATATACCCACCTTTCCTATTTGTATTGTGGATATATCCGTTTTATTTACAACAAAATTTTGTTTCCTTATTGTTTGTTTTCTGTTATTAAAATTACTTTGCAATAAATAGCTTCAATTCTTTGCCTTGCTTGCAAATTGTTATCATAACAAATATAATACAAATATTCGTTTTGCGTACGAATGCAAATACTAAACAAAAAAGTTGAAGTATATGAGAACAAATTAGATTAAATAATACATTACAGGTTTTATCAATTATAAGATGTAAAGCCAAGTGTCAAGTCCACGATGCTTTTTCAGTTGAAATCCTGACAGAGTCAGAATGTGTAGTTAGTGTTTTAGCTCCAGACTCTGACAGGTCATTCTGACTCTGTCTGGTCTTCCGGATACTTAAAATTTGCCTTGACCCCAATGATAAGATTTAAGAATCAAAAAAGCTACTTATTTCGAACTTGGAACTTGGAACTTGGAACTTGGAACTTTTAAACTCTAAACTAAATTTACTTCCATTTCAATATCAATACCGAATTTTTCTTTTACCGATTTTTGAATTTCCTGTGCCAAATTCACAATCTCCTGACCACTTGCACCACCATGATTAATTAAAACCAGCGCTTGCTTTTCATGAACTCCAACCTTTCCAAAATTTCTACCTTTCCATCCGGCTTGCTCTATTAACCAACCGGCAGGAATCTTTACTAAATCATTTTTTTGCAAATAGAACGGAAAATCTGTATACGATTTCTTTAGATCCGCAATTACGTTAAAATGAACTACAGGATTTTTAAAAAAACTACCCGCATTTCCAATCACTTCAGGTTTTGGTAACTTTGAATCTCGTATATTTATAACAGCCTGTCGAATATTCTGTAAATTTACTTGATCATATTTTTTAAGTTCCTCTTGTAAATTGCCGTAATCGATTTTAAATATATGTTTTTTACTTAAACAAAAAGTAACATAATTAATTATGTATTTGCCTTTAAATTTTCTTTTAAAAATACTATCCCGGTATCCAAATTGGCATTCCACATTTGTAAATAATGTTTTTTTCAAAGTATCAATTTCAATAGTTTCAACCTCAGTAATAACATCCTTTACTTCTACACCATAAGCTCCAATATTCTGAATAGGGCAAGTACCAACATTACCTGGTATTAGTGATAAATTCTCAACTCCACTCCAAGCGTTTTTCACACAATAATCAACAAACTCATCCCAATCCTCACCTGCTCCAACACGCAAATAAACTTTATCATCCTCTTCCTTAATAATCTCCACCCCGTTAATTTTAGAATGCAGTATATATCCTTCAAAATCTTTTGTAAATAAAACATTACTCCCACCCCCAATAAACATTAAAGGCAAATCATGTTTTCGTTGTGCACCAAGGAAATTGCTTAATTCATTTACCGTAGAATATTCAACAAAATATTTCGTTTCTACATCAATCCCAAAAGTATTATATTTTTTTAGCGAGAAATTCTCTTTAATTTCAAACATATGTTGTTATTTTATTGTCCAAAGATAATGATTGAAATGTTAAATATTTGATAATAATCTGTTATTCCATTTAAAGGTGAAGCGAATTTATATTACAGTTACAAATGATTTAGTTACCGACAACAGAATTCATAAAGTTGCCTGTACTTTATTGAAATCAGGTGCCAATGTTACTTTAATTGGCAGGAAAAAAACCGGCAGCCTGCAAATTTTAGACAAACCATATCAAACTAAACGATTTAAATTACTTTTTGAAAGAGGTTTTGGATTTTATTTGGAATATAATATTCGACTCTTCTTTTATTTATTATTTCGTCGAGCTAACGTTATAATAGCAAATGATTTAGATACATTATTAGGTTCATATATTGCTAGTTTTTTCAAATCAGTAGAATTGGTTTATGATAGTCATGAATATTTTACCGAAGTTCCTGAATTAGTTAACAGGAAGATTCCACGAAAAGTGTGGACACTTATTGAAAAAACAATATTACCCCGAATAAAATACTCATACACTGTTTGTGAATCTATTGCCCAAATATATAATGACTTATATGGAATAAATATGAAAGTAGTTCGAAATGTTCCATATTATATTAATCGAGCTATTCCGGAAAAAGAATATAAGAATGATTCTAAACTCATTCTATATCAAGGCGCTTTAAATGTTGGTAGAGGATTAGAACATATAATTGATGCAATGCAATTTCTTGATGATGCAAAGCTTCAAATAATTGGCGATGGTGATATTACCGAACAACTTAAAGAAAGAATAATAAAAAAAGGATTATCAGATAAAGTTGAATTAACCGGTAAAATTCCTTTTGAGGAATTACTTGCCTATACTTTTAAAGCAGATTTAGGAATTGCACTTGAAGAAAATATTGGATTAAACTACTATTATGCTTTACCAAATAAGCTCTTCGACTATATCCAAGCTGGAATACCTGTTTTAGTTTCGCCATTTCCTGAAATGCAGAAAATTGTAAATAAGTACGATATTGGAACCATTTACGAACATAAAACTCCTGAATTATTAGCTAAAAAAATAATGGAGATTTTTAATTTGGAGATTCCTTATAATAAGTGGAAAGAGAATACTGCCTTAGCTGCCAAAGACCTTTGTTGGGAAAATGAAGAAAAAATTCTCATACAAATTTATTCACAACTTGGATTACATTTTAAATAGTATTTGCAAGAAAACGCCAAAAACCGCCAAGCCGATCTAAAAACAAAACCACCTAGCTGCTCAAAGCAGTTACATAACTAAACCGTTAAACCGTTAAACCGTTAAGCCGTTTAAAGCGGCAAAGCGGTTTTGGCAGCTACGCAATTTAAGCAGCATTAAAACCGTCAAGCCGCTTAAATTGGCTACATAACTAAACCGTCAAGCCGCTTGAGCGGCTAGACGGTTTTAACGGCATGCTGGTTTTGGCGGCTAGACGGATTTAGCAGCATGGAGGGTTTTATATAAATTAATTACCTTGATTAAATTTTAGATTATTAAGAATTATTTTCACATTTTTAGGGGATATAAAATCTACATTCGTTCTACAGAAAAAAATAAATGTCAAACACCATCGATCGTATTTTAGTACAAAAAATAAAGCTTGGAAATAAAAATGCCTTCGATAGTTTATTCATTAAGTATTATCAAGCCTTATATAGATACGCCTTAAATTATTGCAATAATTCAATAATTGCTGAAGAATCCATTCAAAAAACCTTCCTTAAAATTTGGCAAAACAACACCAATTTCTTTTCAGATGATAATGTTGGGAAAATTCTTTTTGTATGCATTAAAAATGCCATAATTGATGAAATAAGAAAAGAAGGTACCAGAAAAAAGTATGAAGGCTTAGAAATAGATAATTCGATATACAACAGTAATGAATTAAACGATTCTAAAAATCAAACAAAAGCAATTCTTGAATCAGCAATCGATAAACTACCAAAAAAAGCAAAAGAAATATTTCGCTTAGCAAAACAAGAAGGCTTGAGCATAAAAGAAATTGCCAGCTATTTAAAACTCTCAAATAAAACAGTCGAAAATCAACTTACAATAGCTTACAAAAAACTTCGACTACATCTCGAACCCTATAAAAATCAATTAAATAATTAGGGGATAAAACTTTGATAAGCGTTATAATAATAGAATGAAAAAAATACTCAACATATTCAAAAATAAAAAAAATAAAGAAAAAGATTTCGATATAAACATCGACAATCTTTTAAAAGATCATAATTTATCTTACTCAGAAATTGATTTTGAGAAAAAGGATTCAGATATATTAAAATCATTTAATAATTTAAACTCTCAAATTAATAAAAGCTCCAATTACTTTAATAATCTAAGATCGTTTATTCCATATTTTAACTATAAAGCGGTATTAAAACCAGCATATACAATTGTACTTACAACTATTGTAATATTTGTACTTATTGAGTTTAAAAAAATCAACAAAGATGTTGAGTATGCTGAAATTACTGTCGATAAAGGCGAAAAAATCACTTTACACTTAAATGACAATTTTACAATTTGGCTTAATTCGGGAAGCTCAATTAAAATTCCGATGGAATTAAACAGAAGTTCCAAAATATTTTTAGATGGCGAGGCCTATTTTGAAATTAAAAATACAAATCGAAAAACACCTGAAATCGTTGCTAAGAATATCATTTTTAAAACAACACAAGCTTCATTCAACATTAATTCCAGATACAATAACAATCAATTAGTTTCAAATATTAAAAAAGGAAATGTTGAAATCTATAATCCTAGTTTGCCAAAATCAACCAAATTAACTGCAAAAACTGATGAGAGAATTACTTATAACCCAATTGCTGAGTTTATCTCGATAGAGAAGGAAAACAACATAAATTATTTAGCCTGGAAAACAGGGATATTGAATTTCGATAATATAAGCTTAAATGAGGTTTCTGAAATAATAAGTTCTTTTTACAGCATTCCGGTTCAAATTACAAACCCGGATTTAAAATATAAAAAAATTACTGCATCGTTTAACAATGCAGATATTGATGAAATTCTAGAAAAATTACAAATTACTTTTAATTGCAAAATCTCCGGAGATGGTAGCAAACTTATTATTAACTAAACATTTTAAAACTATGAAAAAAATATATTTTATAATATTAGTATTATTCTTTGGAATCCAATTAAAATCGCACTCTCAACAAGAAGTACTATTAAATTCATACTCACAACAATATTATCAAGAAGATGTTCTTGATAAACTTGGCACAGCATCTAAAGGTACATATTTAAAAGATTTTGAGATGGATATTAACCCGGGAGAAACGGCTAGATATTCAATGGTTCTTTCAAAAAACACCAAATATGAATTTTCATATTATGAGCATGAAACTGATCAATTACAATTCAACTTTTATAAAGACGGAGAACAGAAAAAAGAATCTTCTAATTATGATGAGTCTTTAGATTCAGAGAAACAATCTTATGATATGAATCCTCATAAAATTATTAAATTAAAAAACATTACTCAACACGAATACATCATTTCTGAGACAGGAATTTATCATATGTTTGTTAAAAATAATACGTTTATAAGTATAAAAACGGTTGTCCTTTTATCCTTTTTAGAAAGAACAATACCTATTAAGGAAGAAGAAATTACGCCCATCACAACAAAGAACGAGACACTGGATAAAACTAAACATCAACAAGGTGATCCGAAAGAACAATATTTCTTTGTTGTGGAGGAAATGCCTTCATTTAATGGTGCTAAAAACATAGAAAAAAGTAAATCTGAATTCTTGAAATTTATTAAAAAGGAAATTAAATACCCACAAGAAGCCATCGATAAAAAAATAGAAGGTAAAGTATTGGTTCAGTTTGTTATTGATAAAGAAGGATATATAAAAGAGGCAAAAATTGTTCAGGGTATTCATCCTGCATTAGATCAAGAAGCACTAAGTGTTGTATATAGTTCTCCAAGGTGGCAACCGGGAAAACAAAGAGGACTTGCTGTTAAAGTGGTTCTTACCTTTCCTATTGAATTTAAATTACCTTAATTAATACCAAAGCAAAACTGCCTAGCTGCTTTTAGCGGCTGGGCAGTTTATATATTTTTTCTTTGCGTCTTAGCGACTCTGCAGTAAATATAAATCAAATATTACCTCCAAATACGCTCTTTATTCAATACTCGTTGATAATTACGGGCATTTATATTATGTTTCGAAAGTGTTTTTGCAAAATTATGGTAACCGGAAAAATCTGGTTTAGCGCACATATAAATATAACTATGCGATTCGAAATTTAAAACTGCATCAATTGCCGCAATAGATGGAATAGATATTGGTCCCGGCGGTAATCCATATCTTTTATAAGTATTATAAGGCGAATCAATTTGCTTATGTATATTCAATACTCTTTTAATAGAAAAATCACCCAAAGCAAATTTCAATGTTGGATCGGCTTGCAAATGCATTCTTCTACGTAATCTATTTATATAAAGACCTGCAACAATAGGCATCTCACTGTTATAATAGGTTTCCTCATCAACAATTGAGGCAAGTGTTATAACCTCTTCTGGAGTTAAATTTAAAACTGCGGCCTTTTGCCTTCTTTCATCGTTCCAAAATCGCAAATATTCTTTACTCATTCGAGCAACAAACTTTTCTCCTGAAGTATTCCACCAAAATTCGTATGTATTTGGTAAGAATATGCACGTAACCGTCTCTTGCTTGTATCCGTAACTCGTTATCAAGGAATCATTCTTGAGAAGATTTAAGAAACTTACAGAATCAATTTCAATTTGTTTTGTAATTTTTCCAGCTAATTGCTCTTTTGTACGTACGCTGTTAAAAACCACCTTAATAGGATCTTGGAATCCTGAACGTAACTTATCAATCAAATCATTGTTACTCATTGAACTATCCAATATATATTTACCTGAATATATGTGATTTGGGTAATTCTTTTTTTCCGCAAGCCATTTAAATGAAGAAACACTATTTAAGACACTGTCTCTTTCTAATATTTCAACTACATTTGTATAATCAGACTTAGAAGGAATGTATAAAGCATAGCTTGATTTTGATATATTGGGTTTGTATATTTTTTTATACGTGTTCAAAAAAATTACAAGTATTATAATTAAAACAAATATTGCTGAAGGGATAATATAAATTTTAATAAAAGATTTTTTCATCTCAAATTGCTTTTTTAATCTAAATTAACAACAAAAGTATTATTATTTTAGATTCATTGCTTTATAAAAATGGTTTTATTATGTACAATTTTAAACAATCAGTCAATCTTTTTGTAATTATTTATAAATTAGTTGTAATTTAGTATTGATTTTTACGTCATTGAATGATTTTTTTTAAAAATTGGATTAAATTTTAGACTTGGATAATAATAATATGAAAGATTTAATAATAAAGGAAACTGAAAAAACTCCATCAATTGCACTAAGTACAAACGGTGTATTAAAAATTGAAGGACGTTCTATTCCCGAAGATGCTGCAAGTTTTTTTAGGCCCTTGCTTGAATGGGCCAAAGATTTTACTGCTGAAAAAATACGGGTTGATATTAAATTAGAATACTTTAACACTAGTTCATCCAAATTTATCTTAGAAATGTTAAGAATTCTGGAAAATAATACCAATAATAAAAACATTTTAGTTAATTGGTTTTATGAAGAAGGAGATCTAGATGTTTTAGAATCTGGACAATATTTCGAATCAATTATTGGAATACCTTTCAAGTATATTGAGTACGAAGAACTTTAATAAGCAGTTGAATTAAACTTAAAAGCTGTAATTAATATTCAATTGTTCAACTAAGAAAAAGAATAATTGTCTTACTTGCTATAATTTTTTTAATCGAATTTTAAATGTTCGAGCCAAGCAATACACAAATAAATCACCCGATCTACATTATATACAATAACATCATCAAATTATAAGAACTCATATTAATTGAAACAAAAGATCACTATTAAGTGTTCAAGATATAGAGCTTAACAATAAATACAATTTAAAATAAAATATTTTAACATTATATATGGAAAAAATAGTTTTAATTGTTGATGATTCAAATACAAACAACCTTCTTTTACAAAGCATACTCGAAAGTGAAGGAATAGACGCTTCAATTGCATGTAGTGGAAAAGAAGCTTTAAATTATTTAAAAATAAAAAAACCTTCTTTAATTTTATTAGATATAATGATGCCAATAATTGATGGTTTCACTGTTTTAAAGAAAATTAAAAGTAACGTAGAAACAAATAAAATACCTGTTGTTTTTGTTACAGCTAAAAATGATAATAATTTAAAACAAAAAGCTATTGATGAAGGAGCTGCTGATTTAATTCAAAAACCAATCAATATTAATGAAGTATTAAAAATTGTTAAGCAATACATACTTAATTAGTAATCAAAATGAAAGAACCGAAATCAAATAATAATTTTTTAAGCAATACAACAGAACTTAGTAAAGAAAATATATATTATACTATTTCATCGCTTTCTGACTTTCTTTTTATATTAAATACCGAAGGACAATATATTGACATTCAGTTTCCTCGAAACAATAATCCTATTGACTTAAATCCTAAATCATTATTAAACAAGCACTATAACGAAATAAAAATTGGAGACAATTTTAATTTAAACCTTGACAAGTATCTTACAAAACTTAAAGAAACAACCATAAATCAAAAATTTGAATTCACAATTTCAAAAGATATTGAGATTAACCACTTTAGTGCTTATTTATCTGAGTTACAATCTGAAAAGGGTCAGGTTTTAGGATATGTTTTATTAGCTCATGAAATTTCAAAAATTAAACAACAAGAAGCAACTTTAAACAAAGAACTTGAAGAACAGAAAAAAAAGATTTCTGACCTGGAAAAAGAAGTGAATTTTTATATAAAGCAAGGTGATGTTATTACGAACCAACGAACTAAAGTCCAAAAAGAAAGAGACCAATTGTCAGTTGAGAAAACTGACATGGAGAAACAAAAGGCTTTAATGGAGCAAGACCTTGACTTTATAATGAAACAAGGAGACAAAATTGCTGAGCAAAAACATAAAATTAAAATTCAACACGACATTGTTCGTAAGCAAAATAAAAAAATCGAAGATAGTATTTTATATGCAAAACGCATTCAATCGGCAGTATTACCTCCAAATAGATTTATTCAGTACTTACTTTCAGAACATTTCATATTTTACCAACCACGCGATATAGTTAGTGGCGATTTTTACTGGACAAAACAAGTTGGTGACAAAGTTCTTATTGCAGCGGCTGATTGCACTGGTCATGGTGTTCCTGGCGCATTAATGAGCATGTTAGGAATTACTTTTTTAAATGAAATCGTTAATAAAACCTCCAATATTCATGCAAATGAAATTCTAAACGAACTTAGAATTCATATAATTAGTTCATTACGGCAAACAGGTTCTACTGGTGAAAGTCGCGATGGTTTAGACATTGCATTGTGTATAATCGATTTTAAAAAACAAATATTAGAATATTCAGGAGCAAACAACCCATTATATTTAATTCGAAATAATGAATTAATAGAGACAAAAGCCGATAGAATGCCAATTGGTATTCATAGAAAAGCTAAAGAATCATTTCAAAATAATATTATAAAATTACAAAAAGACGATTTAATATATATATTCTCTGATGGATTTGTTGACCAGTTTGGAGGGCCAGAAGGAAGAAAATATTTATCTGCCAATTTCAAAAAACTATTATTAGATAATTGCTCAAAAACACTTAATGAACAAAAATCAATTATTGAAAGATCTTTTGATGAATGGAAAGATGATAGAAAACAATTAGATGATATTTTAGTTATAGGTTTTAAGATTGCTTTTGATAAAGAAGAAGTAACATCTAAAATGGACTACGACTGGGCAGACAAAACAATTTTAATTGCTGAAGATGATGAATCAAATGTTCTATTATTAAGGAAAGCACTTGAAAAAACGCATGCAGAAATAATACATGCAGAAAACGGAAAACAAGCAGTAAAATTATTTAAAACCAATCCTGATATTGATATTATTCTTATGGACATTAGAATGCCTGTAATGGATGGTATAGAAGCAACAACACAAATTAAACATATAGATGAAGATGTACCTATTATTGTTCAAACAGCATTTACTATGTCATCTGAAAAAGAAAAAAGTTTTAAAGCAGGCTGCGACGACTATATTTCAAAACCCATAAATATTAAAGAACTTTTCGCCACTGTTTGTAAGCACATAGAAAAAAATGATTAATAAAAAATCCGGTTTAAACCGGATTTTTTATTAATTAAACTATTTTAATTGATCAAGTACTTTTTTCATTCTACTTATAGCTTCCTCCAATTTCTCATCAGCAGTAGCATAAGAAAATCTAATATAATCCGGAGAGCCAAAAGCCGATCCGGGAACGGTTGCCACATGTGCATGGTTTAAAATATACATTGACAAATCAGAAGAATTATTTATAGTAATATCACCATTTGATTTACCAAAAAATTTACTTACTTCAGGAAATAAATAAAAAGCTCCTTCGGGTTCATTTACTTTAAAACCTTCAATACCTCTTGCTAATTTAACAACAAGATCCCTCCTACGTTTAAATGCACTTACCATATTCGATATATCTGAAGTTTCTACATTTAATGCAGCAATTGAAGCCATCTGAGATATTGATGATGCACCTGAAGTTAACTGACCTTGAATTTTATTACACGCTTTCGCAATCCATTTTGGTGCAGCTATATATCCAATTCGCCATCCTGTCATGGCATATCCTTTAGAAACACCATTTATTATAATTACTTTATCTCTAATAAAATCAAATTGAGCAATACTTTCATGTTTACCAACAAAATTTATATGCTCATAAATTTCATCCGATAAAATATACATATCTACCCCACTATTTGCAACAACTTCGGCTAAAGCTTTCAACTCATTTCTTGAATACAAGCTACCTGAAGGATTTGATGGAGAACATAAAAACAAGGCCTTCGTTTTAGGTGTAATTGCCATTCTTAATTGTTCCGGAGTAATTTTAAAATCAGAATCAATAGAAGTTTCAATAATAACATTTTTCCCTTCTGCAAGTTTTACCAACTCAACATAACTTACCCAATATGGAGCAGGTACAATAACCTCGTCGTCTTTATTTACTAATGAAAGAATAACATTTGCTAAAGAATGCTTTGCACCGTTCGAAACAATAATCTGATCAGTGCCATATTCCAAATTGTTTTCTCTTTTCAATTTATCTGATATTGCTTTTAACAATTTTGGGAATCCTGGAACAGGCGAATAATGACTATAATTTTCATTAATTGCTTTAATCGCAGCTTCTTTTATATGCTCTGGCGTATTAAAATCAGGTTCTCCAACGCTTAAATTAATAACGTCTACACCTTGTTCTTGCAAATCACGACTTTTTTGGCTCATAGCAAGTGTCTGTGATATAGCTAGACTTGATACTCTTTCTGAAACATTTTCCATAATTCTTAAATTAAAAAGGTTAATGTATTAACATCAACCATTATATTTTATTTTTAAATTTGTATCTATTAAAAACGTAAAGATAAATAAATAAAAAGTATTAAATTGTGTTGTAAAACAATATCAACTATATTGCAACTAAAATAATCAAAATCAAGAACATGAATGAAATATTAGACATTTTAAAATACACACTACCCGCCTTAATTGTTTTAATTGCTACTGTTTTAATTATTAAGCAAGTTGTAAAAATTGATCAAAACAGAAGAAATTATGAGATAATCTCAAAAAATCAACAAATTATTACTCCTATTCGACTACAAGCATATGAACGATTGGCATTATTACTTGAAAGATTATCACCAGAATCTTTAATAATGAGAGTAAATAAACCGAATATGACTGCTAAACAATTACAGTCTGAATTGTTAAGTACCTTACGTTTTGAATTTGATCATAATGTTTCACAGCAAATTTACGTAACACCACAAGTATGGGAGATAATAAAAAATTCCCGATCAAAAATCACTCAATTAATAAACGGAGCAGCTATTAGAGTAAAACCAGACGATTCAGCTCTTGTATTAAGTAAGATTATATTAGAAGATTTAATGACTCTAGATAAATCTCCAACGAGCTTAGCTCTTGAGGCTTTGAAAAATGAAGTTAAAATACTTTTCTAATTCTTTTCTAAACGATTCTAACTTACTAAGAATAATATTTTTATAATGAAAAAAATAATTGACATTGAAAATTGGAATAGAAAAGAACATTTTGAATGGTTTAAAAATTTTGACGAACCATTCTTTGGAATTGTTTCTGAAATAGATTGTTCTAAAGCATATTTAAAATCTAAAAAAGAGAATATTCCATTTTATCATAATTATCTGCATAAATCACTCAAAGCAGTAAACTTATTAGAAGATTTCAGATTAAGAATTGAAGATAATAAGGTTGTTTGTTATGACAAAATAAATGCCTCTACCACATTAAATAATGCAGACAATCTTTACTCAATGTCATTTATTGAATAATTCTGATAATCTTTTAGTTTTTAGTAAGGCAATGAGACTTGAAGAGGAACGTATTAAGAAAATTAAAGGAATAGGGATATCTGAAAATACTATGCGTAAAGATGTAATCCACTACTCTTCTGTACCTTGGTTTAAAATTACGGGATTATCGCATGCCAGAAACTACAAATTCGAAGATAGTGTTCCTAAAATAACTTTTGGAAAATTTGAACTAAATGGCAACAAAAAAATTATGAATATTTCCATAAATGGGCATCATGGTTTACTAGATGGTTATCATGTTGGAATCTACTTAAAAACCTTTCAAGATTTACTAAATAGTGAATAATTTTATCTTGAGTCAAGATAATAAATAAACCCTGTAGTCAACATTAATGCTTTATTCGTTGGATTATCTACCTCTTGTTCAGGCCAAAATTGCGCATGATTAAAATTGTATCTATATTCTGCTGTACCATTATCCAGATTAATTAATCCTATAGTATATCTAAAATCAAGAAATATATCCATTTGATTATTAAACCTACCTTGCACCCCTAATCCAACAACTATTCCTGCATCTAACTTATTTAAATTTGGTAAAATATCTTCATCAATAGATTCAGAAATATAATCATTTCCTATAAATATTTCATATGTACCTTTTGTTTTAGCAGCTAGTAAATAAGAAGCGTAACCTCCACCGTAGATATAAATTTCAGGATCTCTTGTAAAATTAAATTTTAAGTAAACAGGCAAACTTAGATATTGCAAAGATGTTTTCATATCATGATTCTCAAAAAGCCCTCCTTTCCCTTCAAAATTAAGTTCACCACGAACAGAGAACTGGGGTTTAAAATAGAAGGCGCCTGTTATTCCTATCTGGGGACTTATATTTTTTGCGTATTTATTTATCGCCTCATCACCATTAATTGTAGATAATAATACTCCTCCTTTTAATCCAAAAGTTGGAGTCTTTGTAACATTATAAGCAAATTTATTTTGTTTTATAGGATTTTGTGCATATAAAATATGACATTGCATAATAAACATTAAACCAATAAAGCATATCAATATTTTATATATTAACCTCATTTCACCTTTTTAATACTAAAATACAAAAATAAACAATAAAAAAAGCCTGTCAAGTATTTGACAGGCCATAAAAAACAATTATTTTCTAATTATTTTATCAATTCTACACTTCTTTTCACGAATTTAGTTAAGTCTTCTCCTTTTAACATATTGTTTGCAATCAACGCTAAATCAATAAGTTGCTTAACATATTTGTTTTCACCACCATAATTAGAAAGAATTTCTTTCTTCTGTCCTTTTAGCTCTTCAATTTTCTTATCAACATCTGTCAATTTATCTTTATCAGCCTGGTTAATTTCTTCCTCTTTTTTGCCTTCTTTAGCTTTTTCCAATACTGTTTTCTCTTCCTCAATTGGTGCTATACTTTCTAAGATCTTAGAAATTTTTGTTCCAAGTTTTTTATCTTTTTGCTCAAGTATTTTATCAACTAATCGATGATTCGAATTTAAAACTAAATTATAACTATCGGGCATTTCACCATAGAAATTCATTCCGCCGCCACCCATTGCAGCCATATCTTTCATTCTACGCATAAACTCCGACTGAGTAACCATAATTGGATCATCTGTATCTTTTAAGTTCTCGAAGGAAACTGTAAAAGTTGCAAAGCTTGGTAATTGACTTTGAAACATATGAGTCAATTGATCTTTATCTTCAGATAAAAGTTTTGATTCTACAACTTCATCTTTTGCAATTAATTTATCAGCTACTTCAGAATCAACTCTTAAAAATCTTGAATTACTTAGCTTTGGTTCAATATGATTAATAAAATGAGTATCAAACTGACCGTCCATAATTAAAACATCATATCCTTTAGCTTTTGCATTTTCAATAAAGGTATACTGTTTTTCCTGATCTGTTGTGTATAAATAAATTAGATTCTTATCCTTATCTGTTTGATTTTCTTTTATTAATGTCTCATATTCTTCTAATGTAAAATATTTACCGTCCGTACTTTTTAACAAAGTAAAATTCTTAGCTTTTTCATAGAATTTTTCTTCAGTTAACATTCCATACATAATAAATACTTTCAAATCATCCCACTTTTGTTCATATTGAGGGCGATCTGATTTGAAAATATCATCAAGTCTATCTCCAACTTTCTTAGTGATATGACTTGATATTTTCTTAACATTAGAATCACTTTGTAAGTAACTTCTAGAAACATTTAATGGAATATCAGGAGAATCAAGCACTCCATGAAGTAAAGTTAAAAATTCAGGTACAATACCTTCTACTGAATCGGTAACAAATACCTGATTAGAATATAATTGAATCTTATTCTTTTGAACTTCAATGTTATTCTTAATCTTTGGAAAATATAAAATTCCGGTAAGATTAAATGGATAATCTACGTTTAAATGTATATGGAATAATGATTCCTCATTCGATGGGTAAAGTTTATTATAAAACTCATTATAATTTTCATCCTTTAATTCAGATGGCATTTGAGTCCATAAAGGTTTAGTATCATTAATTACATTTATCTCATCTGTCTCAACCTCTTTACCATCCTTATATTCTTTTTTCTTACCAAAAGCAATATCAATAGGTAGGAAACGACAATATTTATTTAATAGCTCATTAACTTTTCCTTCTTGTGCAAACTCTTTTGATTCATCCTCGATGTATAAAATAATATCTGTACCTCGATCTTCTTTTTCAACTTCCTCTGTTGTGTATTCAGGACTCCCGTCACATGACCATTTTATTGCTTTTGCATCATCCTTATAAGATTTTGTAATAATTTCAACCTTTTCCGAAACCATAAAAGATGAATAAAAACCCAAACCAAACTTTCCAATAATAGTTGTTTGATCTTTAAATTTATTCAAGAATTCTTCTGCACTTGAAAAAGCAATCTGATTTATATACTTATCAATTTCTTCAGAAGTCATTCCAATACCTCTGTCACTTATGGTAAGTGTTTTCTTTTCAGAATCTAAAGAAACATTTACAGTTAAATCTCCCAGTTCGCCTTTAAAATCACCTAGCGAAGCTAACTTTTTCATTTTCTGAGATGCATCAACTGCATTAGAAACAAGTTCTCTTAAAAATATTTCATGATCTGAGTATAGAAACTTCTTAATAATTGGAAAAATATTCTCTGTAGTTACTCCAATTTTACCTTTTTGCATTTTTATATTTTATTTAGTTCAACATCATTTTTACACTGAGCCTTTTTCAATATATGTGCCAAAAACAAATCACTGCCAAATAGACAGCAAGATTATATTATTAAGAAAAACTATGTGAAAAAATTTCAGATTAGGATATAAACCATTCAGGAAAAGTCATATAAAATATAAGTAGCGAAATTACTAAGCCAACAATAAATAGCAAGAAAAAAAATGTGAATTTTTTACTACTTTCTTTCTTTATTAAAAAATTCTTTTGACTTATTATACCCTTTATATTGTTTTCAATTCTTAAAATTATATTTTCATTTTTTTTGATAAAAGTATAAGCACCATGATGAAAAGCGGCTGAAACTAAGTTTATATCATCATCATCTGAATATAAAATTACTTCAGAATTTGAATTAATTTCTTTAATTCTTTTTAATACATCAAGAACTTGTATTGGGTTATTTTGTTCATCAGACTCTAACGAAGTAGAAAGAAAAATTATAAAAATCTCCCTTTTAAATTGATCAATATGATTAAAGTCTTCAAAAAAATCTTTACTTCTAGAATAAATCTTTATGTTATAACTATTTACTTCTTCAAATTTAGCTAATACATCCCTAATATAAGAATCGTCATTATCAATGAAAATAACATTTGTATTATATCTTGAAACATGTCGCTTCATATTTTGCCTTTATTTTTATATAAATTTAAAGCAAATACTGTTATAAGTCAATAGTGAATTAATTCTATTATTAGTCAATATTGTAATCTCTAACATCAATATCCTCATAAAAATTCCAGATACCTCTTTCGAATTTTAACCCATCGTATGAAAAATCAGTTCCATAAAATTCAAACTGTCCTTCTAAACTTGGTCTTGAGGGCGATAAATGATCATAAATTATAATTTCTTTTTCTTGATCAAAAGTTAAAGTCATACTTGTTTGGGCATTAAATTCAAATATAACTCTTGTAATAGGTGTTTTTTTATTTTTAAAAACCTTAGCCCCAAAAACAGGCAATCCATCATTATTAATAAAAAATATCTCAATGATTTTCTTTTTCGTTAATAAAGTATTTAAATCGGCTCCTAACAAGGTATAATAGGTGTTCCCTTTACTTTTATTCACAATTATTTTATAATATAATGCACCGTACCAATTTTTATTATTCAAAATTGCATATTCAGCATTTTTAATATTCTCTGACTTATCGTTTAATGTATAAAAATTATAAGATTTCTTTGAGTCTTTATATTGGATAAAACCAAAATATTTATGCGTTCTATCACTGTATGGTAAATTCCATGTTATAATTCGCAATTTATTGTCATCGGATGTTATTATCCCTACATTTTTTAATGAACTAAAAGAATATGAAAAAGATTCACTCTTTTTTAATGCCTCATTGAAATAATATAGTATTTGATCATTATATTTAATCTTATTTTCATCTATTGTCTCCTTTACCAATAACGAAAAATAATAATTAATAGAATCTTCGCATATAACTAAATCTTCCAATTCACTGTCATTGCCACATACTTTAGTATTATTAATTAAAACACCAATTATCATTAATGTTACAATCTTGATATAAAATATTACAGCATTTTTTTTCATACTAATTATCATCATACATTTAAATCAATTCTTAATACTTAATGAAACTCCCCTCCACAAGCGGATGGGGTATCAGTTTCGGAATTATTTTTTATTTCGCCACAAGTGACGTGGAATAAGACCCAAGAGATCCTTCGACTACACTTCGACAAGCTCAGTGGAGTCCGCTCAGGATCAGTTCGACTAATTAATTTCGTTTCACAAAATCAAAGTCTCACTGATTTAACTGATTCTTCAATGGATTCAATAAGAATACCGCACGCTTCTTTAATTTGTTCTTCAGTTATAATTAAGGGTGGTGCAATTCTAAAAGCACTATCATGAAACAAGAACCAATCAGTAACTAATCCTTTTTCTACAGCAATATCAATTACTTTTTTCACATGGTTAAAATCTCGTAACTCAACAGCCATAAATAAACCAATTCCCCTAATTTCTTTTATTTCAGGATGATTTAGATATTTTTTAAACAATTCTCCCTTACTCTTAACTTTTTCTATGATATTTTCATTTAAAAGAACATCAAGCGATGCACACGCTGCAGCACATGAAACAGGATGCCCACCAAAGGTTGTAATATGCCCTAGAATTGGATTAGTTTTAAAACTCGACATAATATCATTGGACGAAACAAATGCTCCTATTGGCATTCCTCCGCCCATTCCTTTTGCTATAGTAAAAATATCAGGAACAACATCATATTCTTGAAAAGCAAATAAGCTTCCTGTTCGTCCAAAGCCTATTTGAATTTCATCAAATATTAATAAAGTTCCTGTTTCATCACATTTCTTTCTAAGTTCTTTTAAATAATCATTTTGAGGAAGTCTAATACCAGCTTCGCCCTGAATCGGTTCAATCAATACACAAGCTGTTTTTTCTGATATTAGTTTTAAATCATCTATCGAATTAAAATTTATGAAATTTACGTTTGGCAATAAAGGTCTAAAAGAATTTTTAAATTCTTCATTTCCCATTACACTTAAAGCTCCATGCGTACTTCCGTGATAAGCATTTTTAAATGATATCATTTCGGAACGTCCTGTATATCTTTTAGCTAATTTTAAGGCACCTTCAATGGCTTCGCTTCCTGAATTAACAAAATATACTGAATTTAGTTTCTCAGGTAAAAGACTGGTTAACTTTTCAGCAAATTCAACTTGAGGCGTTTGTATATATTCTCCATAAACCATTAAGTGCATATACTTTTCAGCTTGCGTTTTTATAGCTTTTACAACTTCGGGATGCACATGACCCAAATTACTAACTGAAACTCCGGAAATTAAATCAATATATGATTTATTATTTCTATCGAACATATAAATTCCCTGTGCTCTTTCAATTTCCAATTGTAAAGGAAAATCAGAAGTTTGACCAACATGCTCTAAAAACAATTGCCTTTGTGAAATCATATTATATATTTTTAAACAAAAAAAGGGGATAAACCCCTATTAATTCTTATAATTATCTATCTGGTTTACTTACCCATAAGATTAATTTCTTTCATAAACTTTTCTTTATAGGCCTTCCCAATAGGTATTGACTTTATTCCTTCATCACTCTTAATAAAAATTGAATTATCTTCAATTCTATTAATTTTTTTAACATTGACAATATATGAACGATGAACTCTTTTAAATTGAGAATTTGGAAGTTGACTTTCAATTGATTTCATTGTAAAGTGTATTGTAAATTTTTCCTTATATGAATTTACAATAACATAATTTTCTAAAGCTTCAACCCACAAAATATCATTATATTTTAATTGTACTAATGCCGAATTCTTTTTGATAAAAATTTCGTCAACTTCTTTATTGCTTTTTGTTTCGTGAATTGTTTTTGATTTTAACACTGCTTTATAAAAACGTCCATATGTAGGAGGCTTTAGTAAATAATCTGTTACATCATAATCAAAAGCTTCTATTGCATATTTTTCTTTTGAAGATATAATAATAACCTGTGGTAAAATTTTTAAGGTATTCAGAAAATCAATTCCATCCATCTCGGGCATTTCGATATCAAGAAAAATCAAATCAATTTCTTCAGTGCTTTTATCAAGTGCATTAATAGCCTCAACTGCATTTTGAAAAGAATTTTTAAGTTCAAGAAAATCTGTTCGAGTAATAAATTCTTCAATTATTCTTCTTGAAAGGGCGTCATCATCAATAACAATACAATTCATACTTTTTATCTTAAGATCCCAAAAATAGGAAAATTATGGTAAGTAATGTAAATATTCAATTTAATTTTTTACATTAATATACGTTAAAAGATGATTAATGGTTATTATTCATAGATAAAAATTCTTCCATAAGAAGTGACGAACTTTTAATAGTTGTGGTTAACCAATCTAATTTTATTATTTCTTTTTCATAATCAGGCAATTGCCAATTTACTTCTGAATTTCTAAGCTTATTTGTTAAGTGATGTAAAACAATTGCTGCCGATACTGAAATATTAAAACTTTCAGTAAATCCATGCATAGGAATTTTAAGATATTCATCTGCATTTTCAATTATTAAATCTGATAAACCAGTTTGCTCAGTGCCAAAGAAAAGAGCAACTTTCCCCTTATTAAGATCAAAGTTATCCAAATCAACATCTTTTGCATGTGGAGTTGTTGCAACAATTCTATAACCACTTTTACGTAGCTTATTAATTGCTTCTAAGGAATTATTCTTGGCTCTATTATATTTTTTAAGATCTATCCATTTTGAAGATCCCAAAACAACATCAGGATTGACTTCAAAGCTATTCCTATTTTCAATAATATGAACATCTTGTATTCCAACGCAATCAGAAGTTCTTAATACTGCGCTAGCATTTTGTGATTGATAAATATCTTCAAGTGCTACTGTAATATATCTTGTTCTTTTGTTAAGAACTTTATCAAACACCTCGTTACGTCCATCGGTAACAAATTGTTTAAGAAAATTTACTAACTCACTAACCATAATAACTAAATTATATCCATAAAAAAAGGAGTACAATTTTTCAATGTACTCCTGCTAAACGTTAGCAATATTTTTATTGAACAGCGTCAGCCAAATCGCTTCCAGCTTTAAATTTAACTACATTTTTAGCTTTGATTGTAATAGGTTTACCTGTTTGAGGATTTCTACCAGTTCTTGCATTTCTTTTTGCTACTGAAAAAGAACCAAAACCAACTAAAGCTACTCTATCACCTTTTTTCAAAGAAGCAGTAGTACTTTGAATAAAAGCATCTAAAGCTTTTTTAGAATCTGCTTTTGTTAATTCAGCTCCACCAGCAATTGCATCAATTAATTCTGCTTTGTTCATAATAAAAAATTTTTTAGGGTTAGTAAAATATTTGTTTCTTTTAGCTTATACATACAAATATAGACTATTTCTCATGTATAGCAAATGTTAAGCAAAAAAAAAATAGTGAAATTTGACGAAAAAGTGAGAATTTGTTAAAAAAATGATGAAAAAATGATCATTTTATTGCAGCGCTTGTAAAAATTGCATTCTCAGGAGGTTAAAAGACTATTTGAAATTATTTTAATTTTTTTTTCATAAAATTTTGCACAACTGAAAAATAATTCTACTTTTGCCGACGGAGAAATGGCAGAGTGGTCGAATGCGGTGGTCTTGAAAACCATTGTACTGCAAGGTACCGGGGGTTCGAATCCCTCTTTCTCCGCCAAAACAAAAAAGCAACTCATTTAGAGTTGCTTTTTTTATTTTATAAAAATTCAAATTCGGTTAGTTTTTTATAGTGACCATTTAATTTTAACAATTCTTCGTGAGTTCCCTGCTCAACAATCTTTCCTTGATCAATAACAATAATTTTATCTGCATTTTTTATTGTTAATAAACGATGTGCTATAACAATCGTTGTTTTATCTTTCATTAGGTATCCTAGAGCTTTTCTTACCATTAATTCCGACTCATAGTCTAATGCTGAAGTAGCTTCATCAAGAATTAAAATAGGAGCATTCTTTAATATAGCCCTGGCAATACTTATACGCTGTTTTTCGCCTAAAGATAATTTACCTCCATCCTCACCCAAATTTGTATTGTAGCCCATTTCTTTTTCAAGAATGAAATCGTGAGCAAAAGATAATTTTGCCGCTATCGTAATTTCATCTTCAGAAGCATTCGGATTTCCAAATAATATATTATTATATATAGTATCATTAAATAATACAGGTTCTTGATTTACATACCCAAATAAGCTTCTCAAAGAATTAATATTATATTCTTTCAATGAAATACTATCAATCAATATTTCTCCTCTTAATGGATCAAAAAAACGAGGAATAAGATCAACAATAGTTGATTTGCCTGAACCTGATTGTCCAACCAATGCAATAGTTTGACCTTTTTCTATTGTAAAATTAATTCCACTTAAAATAACTTTAGAATCATCTTCATAAGCAAAAACGATATCTCTAAATTCTATTTTATCCTTAAAATCACTGATATCAATGGCATTTGCAACATTTGTAATATTAAATTTCTGTAATAATATTGAATTAATCCTTTCTACAGAAGCTAATCCCTTAATAATGTTATAGTAACCATTTGAGAATGATTTGACTGGGCTAATAACTTGTGTAAATACGGCTAAGTATCCTATAAAAACTTGTGAAGAAAGACTTCCATCGGCATTAAGAACCATTTTACCACCGAACCACATGATTAGTAAAATAGATATTGTTGTTAATATATCACTTACAGGATTGGCTAATGTTCTTCGTCTCCAAACTTTACTAAATAAATTACTATAAAACAGATTCAGTTTCTTAAACCTATCTTCAACTAACGTTTCCGCATTAAAGGCCTTTACAATTTTTATTCCCGATAATGTTTCTTCAAGCATTCCAACCAGGGCTCCCATTTTCTGTTGCCCACGAATAGTTTTTTTCCTTATTGTCTTGCCGATTTGACCAATAATTAATGTTGACACAGGAAAAATTAAAATAACTAAAAATGAAAGTTCAGAACTCATCGAAAATAATACGATAAAATATACGACAAACAGGATCGGATCTTTAAAAAGCATCTCAAGAGATGATATAATTGAAATTTCAATTTCTTTTACATCAATAATCATCTTTGAAATTATATCTCCTCGTTTCTCATCAGAAAAATAGCTTAAATCAAAATATAATATTTTATTCATAAGATCATTTCGCACATCTTTAACAACTCCTGTGCGAATATTAATAACTAAAACCTTAGCAATAAATAAGAAAATATTTTTAAGAATAGTTGAAGTTAAAACAATGAGAATAATAAATAACAATGCTTGAAGTTGTCCTTTATCTGTAACAATTTGTCCTAAATAATAATTAAAACTCTGACTAATAGCCTCAACCGACAATTTAAAAACAACCGGATTCGAAATAAATTTCTGAGTAGAAAACAGTAATCCTAAAAATGGAATTACCATTGTAAATGAAATTACTGAAAATATCGCAGCTAATAAATTTAATATTACACTTAATAGTGCAGTAAGCCAGTAAGGTATTAAATACTTTAATATTGATAAAAATTTGTTCATAGAAATTGTTTTACCTCCGGTGTAACCAAAGGTAAAACAATTTAGTTTATTTTCTGAAAGTCAAATTATATTCCTGTGTAATTAAAAGGAGTAATCTTTTTCAATTCTTCTTTAAGATTACTTGAAAGATTTAAATTATCAATAAATTGATGAATACTGGCTTTAGTAATTTTATCACCTGTACGTGTTAAATCTTTTAATGCCTCGTAAGGTTTTGGATATGCTTCTCTGCGTAAAACAGTCTGAATAGCTTCTGCAACAACAGCCCAATTTTCTTCTAAATCTGCCTTTATGACATTTTCGTTTACAATAACTTTACCCAAACCTTTTAATAAAGATTTAAATGCAATGATTGAATGCGCAATTGGAACACCTATATTTCTTAAAACGGTAGAATCGGTAAGATCTCTTTGCAATCTTGAAATTGGCAGCTTAGCAGCTAAATGCTCGTTCAATGCATTAGCAATTCCCAAATTACCTTCTGCATTTTCATAATCAATAGGGTTTACTTTATGCGGCATTGCCGATGAACCAACTTCTCCTTTTACAACTTTTTGCTTGAAATAATTCATTGAAATATAAGTCCAGAAATCCCGGGATAAATCAATTAGAATAGAATTTATTCTTTTCATTGCATCAAAGGTAGCAGCAATATTATCGTAATGCTCAATTTGAGTTGTAGGCTGTGAACGATGTAGTTTTAATATATCATTCACAAATCGGTTTCCAAATTGATTCCAGTCAATTTCAGGATATGCAACATGATGTGCGTTGAAATTCCCTGTTGCTCCTCCAAATTTAGCAGAAAAAGGAATCGATTTTAATTGCTCTACTTGTCTCTCAAGTCTTTCTACAAAAACACTTATTTCTTTTCCTAAACGAGTTGGAGATGCTGGCTGACCATGAGTACGTGCCAACATTGAAATATTTTTCCAATCTTCTGCCAAAGATTTTAATTTATCTAACAACTCATTATAAACAGGATAATAAACATTTTCAACGGCATCTCTCAATGAACATGGAGTTGCTGTATTATTCACATCCTGAGATGTCAAACCAAAATGAATAAACTCTTTATATCTCTCAAGATTTAATTCATCGAATTTCTCTTTTAAAAAATATTCTACAGCTTTCACATCGTGATTTGTAACTTTCTCTATATCCTTAATCTTTTGAGCATCTTCAGTACTAAAATCATTATAAATACTGCGTAAATCAGAATATTTTTTTTTCTCAAAATCGGACAATTGAGGAATAGGTGATTCACATAAAGCAATAAAATACTCTATCTCAACCAGAACCCTGTATTTAATTAATCCAAATTCAGAAAAGTACGTCCCCAATTCATCTACTTTATTTCTATAACGTCCATCAATTGGTGATATTGCTGTTAATGTTGTTATGCTCATAATTGTATTTTTAAATATATTTCGCTATTATAGGTACAAATAATTTCAACTACAAAATAAACAAAAACAATTTACTTTACTATTATAATAGTAAGAGCAATTGTATATTTGTTAAGCTAATTTTACAGAAATGACAAAAATTAAAATATCAGCAGTATCCTATACTAATACTCTTCCGTTTATTTATGGAATTGAAAATAGTGATATAATAAACCATATAGAACTTGCAAAAGATATTCCTTCGGTTTGTGCACAAAAACTATTAGATAATAAGGTTGATTTGGGCTTAATCCCTGTAGCAGTTATTCCAAAACTTAATCACTCCGAGATTATTTCAGATTATTGTATTGGAGCATCGGGGCCTGTTCGTTCAGTTATTTTAGCATCATATAAACCTTTAAATGAGATTGACACTATTTATCTTGATTATCATTCAAGATCTTCGGTTATGCTAACACGTATTCTTGCCAAAAAATTTTGGAAGATAAATGTAAAATGGACTGATACATCAGATGGATTTGAAAATAGGATTAAAGAAAATGAAGCCGCAGTAATTATAGGCGATAAAGCATTAGTCGTTGAAAAAAAATTCCCATTTGTTTACGATCTTGCGGAAGAATGGATTAAAAACACAAAACTGCCATTTGTTTTTGCTGCCTGGGTTAGCAACAAAAATTTAGGAAGCACTTTTAAAACAGAGTTTAATGCCGCTTTAAAGAATGGATTAGATCGTATTGATGATGTTATAAAAACTTACGATTTTTCAGTTATATCAAATCATATTAGCCCAAAAACATATCTTGAGAAAAATATTGATTTCCAGCTAGATGAAAAAAAGATTAATGGAATGAATTTATTTTTAGAATTTGCAAAAGACTTTCAATAAAAATTATATAATCTACATTGATTTAAAATAAGAATATGAAAAATATAAAAGCTCTACTTATTGTAATTGCAATAATATTACACAGTTCAATATTGATTGCACAAAACGATACCATACAAACTCCCGATTCCACAAAAACAAAGGTTTTTATTTTTGATATAAATAAAGATATTGATCCCGGAATGTGGAGAAAAACCATGAAAAGTTTTGATGAAGCTAAAAAAGCTAATGCCGATTATATTATAATTAATGTAAACACGTATGGCGGCATGGTAAACATGGCTGATTCAATACGAACAAAAATTCTAAACAGTCCTGTTCCTGTTTATGTATATATTGTGAATAATGCTGCTTCGGCTGGAGCATTAATTTCCATTGCTGCTGACAGAATTTACATGAAAACCGGAGCAAAGATTGGATCGGCTTCGGTTGTTGATCAAACAGGTAAAATAATGCCTGAAAAATACCAATCGTATATGCGATCGACAATGAGAGCAACAGCAGAAGCTCATGGGAAAGATACAATTATAACTGAATCCGGTGACACTATTTTAAAATGGCGGAGAGATCCGAAAATAGCAGAAGCTATGGTTGATCCAAGAATGTATATTGAAAATGTTATTGATACCGGAAAAATCGTAGCTTTTACAGCTAACGAAGCCTTAGAAAACGGATATTGCGAAGCAATAGTTGAAGATATTAAAGAACTACTTGTACATGCTAAAATTGATAACTATGTAATTAGCAAATATGAGCCTACTAAACTGGAAAATATGATAGGTTTTTTAGTTAGTCCTGCCGTACAAGGTATATTGATTATGCTTATTGCAGGAGGTATTTATTTTGAATTGCAAAGTCCGGGAATAGGATTTCCTCTTGGCGCAGCAATTCTAGCAGCAATATTATATTTTGCTCCACTATACTTAGAAGGATTAGCAGAAAACTGGGAGATGGTTATTTTTGTAATTGGTTTGATTTTAATAATTCTTGAAATATTTGTTATACCAGGATTTGGTATTGCCGGAATTGGAGGACTCATTTTAGCTATAACTGGCTTGGTGCTAAGTATGGTTGATAACATTATTTTTGAATTTGAATTTCATGCCACTGAAGCTATTGTAACTGTTCTGAAATCATTATTGATTGTTTCTGTTTCGCTATTTCTATCTTTTATACTATCGCTTTATCTAAGTAAAAAAATGCTTACTTCTCAAGCCTTTTCATGGATCGTTTTAAATTCAACCCAAAAGAAAGAAGACGGATTTGTTGGAGTTGAAAGCAAACAAAAAGAATTAATCGGTAGTATTGGAATTGCCGCAACAGATTTAAGGCCTAGCGGTAAGGTTGAAATTGATGAAGAAATATATGATGCCATGTCCGAAATAGGTTATGTAAATAAAGGTCAAGAGGTTAAAGTAATTGATTACAGATCGGGTCAGATATATGTTATGAAAGTAGATTAAAAAAAGCTTTTCGTTTTTAGCTATTGGCCTTTAGAAAAAATCGTTCCACTTTTAAAAACCAATGGCTAAAAGCTAAAAAATAAAGAATATGATAAATTATATTATTCGAGATTATAATAATATTGATTTTGATAAATTAAATGACTTATGGTTGGAAACAGGATTAGGAGGAGCCAATCGAGGTGATAATGCCCCTATTATAGAACACAGCATTAAGCTTGGAGGAAAGCTCATTTTACTTGAGAATGTGGATACAAATGAAGTTTTTGGTTCTTCTTGGATGACATTTGATGGTAGAAGATTTCACTTACATCATATTGGTGTAAAACCATCTTATCAGAATCAAGGTTTTGGTAAACTTTTAACTAAAGAATCGTTAAAATTTGCAAAAAAGAAGAATTATCAAATAAAACTAGAAGTACATCAAAGCAATAAAAAAGCAATTGAGATATACAAAAAACTTGGATTTAATTTTTTAGGAGACTATGATGTATACATTGTTCGAGACTTAAATTCCATTCATATTTAATATCTGCGAGTAAATTTTCATTCAATAAACTACCTCGCCCCAAGCGGACGAGGTATCAACAAATAATTTCTTTTTAATTTCGCCCAAGGGGCGAGGAATAAAATCCGAGATCCCGATACGCTTCGCTTTCGGGATCAGTTCGACTTTATATTTTTTATTTGTTTGCAACTCTAAAAAATATAGTCTCACTGATTTAATATTAAAATTCTATAAATTTATTGTTAATATAAGGAAGTTTTTGACAGTCGGACGGTCTTAAAAATCAAAAATTAATCTAAATTAGGAGGTCACTTTTTCATTAATTCGGTAAGAATTTAATATTCTTGATTAAGAGATAGATATGAGTAGTATTGAAAAATATTTTTCTGATTGTTATTGACCAATTATCTCACAAAAAGCCCTTATTAGAAGGACTATAAGTCATTTCCTCATAATTGTCTTTTTATTTTGTGTATTTTAGAAAGCAGAAAAGTAAACGCAACAGCGACTTTCTTTACTTTAAAGATACATTTATTTCAAAAAAAGAAGCAAGATTTTTTTGAGGAAATGTACCCAAAATCAAAGCAAAGGAAAACAGCTACGTTAGCAAATTCGAAAAATATTGCACGCTCATTTTCCATACTTATACAACCAGATAAATAAACTATAAGACCCACATAAGCGCAAAAATTACCCTCTTACTGAACTTGTTAAGGGAGGTGTGATGTTGTTTGTTTTTAAAGTGGGAAGTCGTAATGCTTTTAATAATGACCGTAAGGAAAAGACATTCAGAAAAAACTATTGAACTAATATTATATTCAAAAAGCTAAAACTATACTTGTTGAATTAATGTGTTTTGATATTATGACTATTTTTGTTTATCTTTATTCTTTATTTAAAGAACAAAGGTAGAACCTGAAAAACCTTAAAATAAAGTAGGGGAATTTATTATTAAATTAATTTTAATTTATGAACAGATTAAAACAAACAAAACGTTTTTTGTTTTTAATGCTAATAGGATTGTTTATCCTTTCTTGCAATGAAAACGAGAAACTTGACTTGTATGAAACAATTATTGGAAGTGAAAATTTTGTAAGTAATAGAGAAGCACAAGACATTTGTACTTCAATTAAATATCCAACTACAGCAAATACCGCCAAAAAAGAAAGTACAATTAAAAAGATAAAAAGTATAGATGAAATATCAGATGAATTAGGTAATATAGTATATTACATTATAAATTATGAGCAAGGTGGATTTGTTATATTGTCAGCAGATAATAGGCTGTATCCTTTTTTAGCTTTCTCAGAAACAAACACGTTTCCTGTTAATCCAGATAATTATAATGCCGGCCTGGAAAATTGGCTTGATGTAACTAAACGATTGGTAAAGGAAGTAAGAAAATCAAATTCACTTCAAAAACAAGAAATTAAAAAAATATGGAATGAGTTAGATGGTTTACGCCCCCCTGAAGATGATGATCCAGATCCAGATCCTGATCCCGATCCTGATGATGACTGTGAGAATATCTATACGATAAAAGGTCCATTCTTAACTACAAGGTGGAATCAAGATGAAGATTATAATAACTCAATTCCTGTTGGGGGGTGTGATTTAGGCGAAGAAGCTCTTGTAGGTTGCGTAGCAGTAGCAGGGGCACAGGTAATGCGTTTTCACGAGTATCCAACCAATTATAACTGGAGTAATATGCTTGATGCAACTGCAACAAGTGAAACATGTTTATTATTAAAGGATGTAGGAGTAGCTGTTGATATGAATTGGGGGTGTACAGGTTCTTTTGCCGTTACAGCAGATTTGGCAACAGCTTTAGTAAACTCTTTTGGATATAATTCCGCTAGTTATTCTAGTTTTAACAGATATACAGTAACATATGAATTAGATAGAGCGAGGCCGGTAATTCTCAGAGGAGTAGACTTAAATTATTCATCGGGACATGCTTGGGTTTGTGACGGGTATCTTAGATCATTTTTTTGTGCTAGCGGAGCAAGCTACCTCTCCCTCCATATGAATTGGGGTTGGGGTGGTGATAGTGATGGCTATTATTACTACGATAACTGGAATCCAAATGGTTTTGATTTTAATTATTCTCCACACATGATAACTAATATTATTCCTTAAATTCACAATATTATGAAAAAGATAAAAATTTTAGTTTTGTTATTTATGATCCTGGGACTTTCTTGTTCCGAAGATGAACCTATTACTGAAGGTATTTTTATTTCTCTCAATGTAAAAATTTCTCTAACTGACCAACAAGGACTTGACTTGCTTGATCCAAATAATCAAAATGCAATAAATAGTGATAACATTAAGATTTTTCATATGATTGATGGAGAACTTAAAGAATTTTCAGAATATCTTATGGATGATTCTAAGGGCTATCGGATCTATAATCCTACTGAATTAGGATTTAATGAAAATTATGTATTTTATTTAGGTTCTACGAGTGCTTCTTATTATACTCATGAGGAGGAAGAACCTATCACTTATATTCAGTGGAACGAAACGGATATGGATACTGTTAGATGTCAGTATCAATACTCAAGTAATTCTATTATTTGCACTAAAGTTTGGTTTAATGAAAATGTTGTGTGGGATATGGATGATAGTGAAGCCAATAGTTCAAGGTGGTTTCAAATAGTAAAAACTATTCAGTAAAATAGAAATAAGCTTAATGGTAAACTTGCCATGACAAATCTTTGTTATGTGGCTTACCATTTTTTAGCAAAAAGCATTTTAGCTAAAAACAACAATATTATGAAAAAGATAAAAATTTTAGTTTTGTTATTTATGATCCTGGGACTTTCTTGTTCCGAAGATGAACCTATTACTGAAGGTGTTTTTATTTCTCTCGATGTAAAAATTTCTCTAACTGATCAACAAGGACTTGACTTGCTTGATCCAAATAATCAAAATGCAATAAATACTGATAATATTAAGATTTTTCATATGATTGATGGAGAACTTAAAAAGTTTTCAAAATATCTTATGGATGATTCTAAGTGCTATCGAATCTATAATCCTACTGAATTAGGTTTTAATGAAAATTATGTATTTAATTTCGCTTATACAAGCCCTTCTTATTATACTCATGAGAAGGAAGAACCTATCACTTATATTCAGTGGAACGAAACGGATATGGATACTGTAAGATGTCAGTATCAATACACAAGTAATTCAAGTATTTGCACTAAAGTTTGGTTTAATGAAATTGTTGTGTGGGATAGAGATGATAGTGAAGCTAATAGTTCAAGGTGGTTTCAAATAGTAAAAACGCTACAGTAAAATAGAAAATAAGCTTAATGGTAAGCCTGCCATGACAAATCTTTCATGTTATGCGGCTTACCATTTTTTAACAATTAACCATTTTTAGAAAAACAACTTGCTATTTCTAAAAACTAAAACACTTTTATACTTCATTGATAATTAATACTAAATTGACATGTTTGTAACTGGCGGTCAATTTATAGTCGAGTAGAGAAATATACTCTCGCTTGCTCAACCTTTCCAAGGTGATAGTAGTTCAAATTACATGCCTTTTGTAATATGCTGACTTAGGTTTATCTTAGTAATGCTGTTCAACATTGGACAATGAAACAGGGCGGAACTCTATTCACGAACAATGCGAGTAAACCCGCACTAAACTTAACGCAGGATCGTTGAATACACCGCATACTTGATCCCAAGGACGCTTCACTATCAAAAGCATTAGCTAACACTCAAACCCTAAGGTTTGAATTTACGTAATGCAAAAACAAACATTGCAATATGCTTTAATCCAGATAAATTAATTTGCTATTTACAAATGGGCATTCAGTATTAATATGAATTCCCTACTTTTATTTTCGACGTTGATTTTCTTTATTAAAAAAATGAGTATTCTTATCGTTCTAATTTGCTGAATATCATTTCTTTATTATTTTTTTAACAAATGAATCGTTAAAATTTGCAAAAAAGAAGAATTATCAAATAAAACTAGAAGTACATCAAAGCAATAAAAAAGCAATTGAGATATACAAAAAACCTGGATTTAATTTTTTAGGAGACTATGATGTATACATTGTTAGAGACTTAAATTCCATTCATAATTAATGTTAAAATTCTATAAATTTCTGTTAAAACGCTACATAAATTTTTTTCTACGCCCAATTAATTGTAGTTTTATGATTCGTTTCTAACCTAAAAAATGTACTGTTATGACATTAACATTCAATGAGTTACGAAAAATCAAAGATAGTTTACCTCATGGCGCAATTAGAAGAATTGCCGGCAATTTAAACATGAATGAGGAAACCGTAAGGAATTATTTCGGAGGAACAAATTACAGCGAAGGAGAATCTGTAGGAATTCATTTTGGACAAGGTCCGGATGGAGGAGTTGTTACAATTGATGACACCACAATATTAGATATGGCTATCAAAATGACCGATGAAACACAATCAAAAAATTAAAGATTGAAGAATTCCTTAAAAAAGCAGAAAAGATTTCTTTTCTGCTTTTTTATTTAAAATAATGTTTGTCCATAAAGCCCGATATCTGCGTTATGCTCGTTTTAAAAATCAGTTGCTTCGACATGCTCAGTACATCGCATTTACATAAGTAAACTCTTAATTTTTAAAACTTCACAAGCCTTGATCTCAAACTTTCTGAACCAAACACCCGACTTTATAGACATGAACTAAATAAATTTTTATAATTTATTAGTTCATTACATTTTTATATTAATTTGAAATTAAACACTTTGGCAAAGTCAGCTTAATTTAATCATATAACTAATTATCAGCAGTTTAACTGTTTATAAAATTTAACTTTGCCAAAAATTAATAAAGTATTGATAATTGATGGAAGAATTAAAATATCATATACAACATGTAGAACAAAAAATGCTTGAACCATTGTATAGGTTTTGTGAAAGCATATTTGCCGATATTAAAATTCCATCACACAACCATACTCATCACCTGCGAGTTTGGGAATATGCTAAAGAAATACTTTATGCTCTGGATTATTCAACAGAAGTAAATTACAATATGGTAGAATCATGTTTAATTGCTTCTTTGTTTCATGACACGGGTTTTACAAAAACTACAAACGAAAATCACGGAAAAGAAAGCCGGGAAATTTGTCTTAAATATTTTGAAAATAACAATTTAAATAAACCTGCTAATTTTGATGAGATACTTTATGCCATTGAAAAACACGATGACAAAGAATATAAATTAAATAACAATGCTCCTACCACCATTTTTTCTATTCTATGTAATGCCGACGATTTAGATGCTTTTGGAAAAATAGGCGTTATTCGATATACCGAAATTTATTTACTTAGAGGAATTGATATAAACAAATTACCAGAAATGGTAATCAAAAATTTAGACAAACGATTTCTAAATTTTGAAAGGAATTTTAAGTGTTTTTCTGATTTATATATTAAACATAAATCCCGTTATTTAACTACCAGAAGTTTTTTTGAAGACTTAAAAAGAGAACTTTAAATCAGAAACATACCAAATAAAACAAGCGTTTCGCTTGCGACTATACCAAACTAAATATTGTGCAGGTGTATTCTGCCCCAAAAAATTAACGGGAGTTATCAAAAGATATTTAACGAAACGTTTTTTAGGCAGCACAAACGAGCCCTTTAAATCTGCAAGTAAATTTTCATTCATTTAATTATTCAGTATTTAGCCGTGCCAAGTGAATTAATATAAATGATATGAAATTATAGTCAAATGCTGATTATTAATAAATCCGTGGCACGCTTTACGGATTTAAAGGAAACCCTTGTGCTATTAAATGAGATATTTTACGAAACTATTGGCTGCACAAGGCAAATGCTTGTGATATTGGGATTCCAGAAATTATTGTTTTGCGAATTTAAAATCACATCAAACAAAAATATGGTTAAATATCTTTTTAAATAAAAGTTTGTTTATTTTAGTAAACTATTTATAAACCTAATGTTATGCACTCGACCCCAGATAGAGATATTATTATTGATTTTTTATTTGATACAATTTTACCGGTAAAAAAATCTGAAGTTGCAGATAAAATAATCAATGATGAGAATTTTAGAAATTTATACAACGAAGAAAAAGATAGATTCATTATTCATAGTTATGTTAATAATGAATTAGAACCACACGAACACATTGAATTTGAGAATAGGTTAAAAAAAGACAAACAACTTTCAAAAGAAGTAGCCCTGCTTAAAGATATAGATCTTTTTTCTGAATGTAATGCCCTTAAAGATATTCAACAAGAATACATGTCGGGGAAAAATAATCATATGCATTTCCTTAAAAACAACAAGGTATCAGTTCTTGTTAAAAATAACAGCGCATTAAGTCCTATTACGGTCAGAAAAATTAAAAAATGGATAGCAGCAGCTTCGATTGCATTTCTCCTTATTTCAGGAGGAGAAGTAACTCAAAATTATTTTCTAACCAGAGGCTCGCTGGAAAATAGATTATACGAAACTTATTATGAAACTTTTGACAAAACTGGACAGTACGATTTAAACACTAATTCATTAAAATTAGCGCAACTAAAATATACAGAAGGCGAATATGAAAATGCGCTTTTGTCATTTCAGAATTTACCCACTTCATTAAGTATAGAAGCTGAGAAGCATTTTTTCATCGGATTATCCTTTATGGAACTAAAACTTTATAGAAAAGCGATTGAAAATTTCGAACAAGTGACTAAAAGCCCTGAAGGTATAGGGTATCTCGCCCAAACACAGTGGTATATCGGCTTAAGTTATTTAAAAACAGGCAATAAAGAAAAAGCAATAGATATTTTTAAAGTAATTCTTTCTTATAACGACTGCAACTATAAAAAAGCAAAGAAAATATTAAAAAAGCTTGAACGGTAATTTCTTCCTGTTTTATACAATATAGTACCTAATTTAATTTTAAAGATTGTCCATTTGCATACCTAAATCAATGGAATGCAGATTGGTACGGTTTTTTTTCATAAAATTTATTTATTCAATATCTAATCTCTCATATCCATATAGCATGTAGCTCTCTAGTTTTTTAAATAATAATATAAGCTATACCACAACGGAGCTCAAAGGAATCACAAAGTCTCACAAAGAATAATACGTATATTTATTTTAAATCAATTGATTATCATTATAATACAAATGCATTATTGCATATAATACTATTCTATTGTAGCCCGAATATTTCTTAGGTGCGGTGGCAAGGAGAATCGCCCGACTGAGAGATCGTTTATCCCAGGCTTTTATGTTTCTTATGGGGTAATGCCAAAAAGAAATGTATGTAGCCAAAAGCGCTCGAAGGCTAAGCATATAAACAAATAAAGAGCCAGAGGCTCTTTATAATGCGGGTAATAAATAGAGTGTTTGTTAAAATGTTAGCGATAAATCTGGGGCCTAGCATTGTTTAATTACTTAAAAATTTATCACTTGCAAGATAACACAAATTTGGGTATTATTTTTTCATTATCGACAAACAACATCTTTTGCCCCCCAAAATACAATTTGCTTAGAAAATGGATTTTTTATAAGGATATTAGAAACTTAATTTTTAAAAAATAAACAAGTTTTATGCTATACGAATAACATAATAAGCTATGCCACAAAGGAGCTCAAAGTACACACAAAGAATAATAATTCACATTTCTATTTTTAGTAAACTGATTATAAACATAATACAAATACATTATTACACATAAGACCATTGGAAATAAAAAATATAGAAGCCCGATTATTTCTTAGGTGAGGTGGCAAGAATAAACGCACGGCTGAGGGATCGTTTATCCTAGACTTTTTTGTTTCTTTTTGGCATTGACTTAAAAAGAAAAAGAAATGTGCGTAGCCTGAAATTCTCGAAAGTACAACCACAATAGAAAATCAAACACCAAGTTTCCTTAAAAATAATGGAACGCTGATAAAACGGATTTCGGTAAGAACCAAAAACACTGATTAACACGGATTTTTTACATAAAATTCATTTATTCAACACCTTATCTCTCATAATAATACTCATAAAGCGTGTAGTTTGTCAAATAATATTATAAGCTTTACCGCAAAGGAACACCAAGTACACACAAAGGCACTCAAAGAATAACAATCAACATTTCAATTTTAAATAAATTGATTAAAGACCAAAAAGATATTACTTAATTTTTAAGCTTGAACAGTGATTTTCTTTTTTTTATAAGCAGAAATATTAAACCTGATAAAATAAGTAAAGAAATTATTTTCTTAATATACCATGCTTTATAAAGTGCTAATTGGTTGCCTATAATTATTATACCTGCCCAAAAGCGTGGGTTGGCACTAAAAGAATCGGTTTCTTCCAGGTATTTTAATTTTGCATGCCTCAAGGCTTCATCTTTTTGCATGCCTTTTAGTAAGTTCCTGTAAAAATAGTTTAGAATAGTAATTGTTGGCTTATAAGAGGCTTCCCATAAAGACATTATTACGGTTTCGCTACCTGCATTAATAAAACTTCGCCCTATGCTCATCACTCCTTCTCCTTTGGAAAGATTTCCTGCCCCTGAATAACACGAAGCCAGAACTACCAAACGGGCATTTAATTGCATATTATAAACCTCCCATGCATAAAGGTAAGCATCGCTAAGGGTATCGGTTGACGGCGAAAGGTATAATTTTGAATTTGCAGGATTTAACGTATCCTCAAAACCATGTGCATAAAAATGAATTATACCGTATTTTTTACTGTATTTCCTGAATTTACTCTCAGTGACGTTATTTCCTGTTAATGATTTCCCAAATGTTAATAAAGCTATGTTTCTGGCACTTTTTAATCCCAAAGGCATATGCTGTAATGAATCTTTTGAATTTTCGTAACTGGGTGCAATGCCTAAAAATTTAGGCGAAGTATTTGATTTACCCGACAATGAGTTAAAATATAAAGTTGATGAATAGGCATAGCTAATCGGGTATTTCTGTAAAAGATATGATTCTTTGCGATAATCGGGTCTGTCGGCACTATTATAAGGCTTATCAATAAGTACATCAAACGAAATAAAGTTCATTTGATCATCAGGAATTATCAAGAGGTTTTTGTTTTTTAATAAAGGTTCAACAGGGTAAATAAGCTTTTTGTAAAGATTGTATGCGGCATCGCGGTATTCATAATAATTAGATGAATGTTCCCTGTGCAATGCGGTTTTATAAAAATCGAGGCTTGAATGAAAAACACTATCTGCATTTTGTTTTAACAGTGTGAATGTATCCTTGGTAATGGTAAAAGTATATAGTGAACTGTCTGATAATACATATTCGAGTACAGCTTCTTTTTTATCCAATGCCTTTTGCAATTGTGTTAAACTCACAACCTCGTTGCTGTATTTTTGCTTGTAATACTTGGGGTAATTGCTTTCGAGCTCCTGCATCAGGTTCTCAAGCTCTTGTGTCAAACCAAATGTTTTTTCATTCAGTTCGTCTATTTTTAATTTGTCAGGAATTTCAGTCTTACTTTCATCTCCAATTTCCATCCTGATAACGCTAATCTGTTCCTTTATCTTTCGTTCGTTGCCGGTAATACTATCTGGCACACCTGCAATTCCCCTTGCCATTTCCTCATTTTTTAATTCTCTTAATATGGCATACCTGCTATGTTCGGCGTACTTAAATGCAATTTTAGTATATTTTGTATCGCCGGAAATTTCGTATAAAGAATGTGCAATACTTATTATGGATAAATAGGTTTCGTGTTCTTTTGCTGCCAGTTTAAGCTTCGAGCCTTCGTATAAATATCCTGTACGCAATTGCTCGATAAAACCAACCGTAAGTTCAAGAGTAGAAAGGGCTGCTTTGAGGTTTGTTTCCTTATGCTCTTGTGTTGCCAACATTTCTAAGGCTTGGGCTTTTGCTTTTAAAACATTGAGTAAATCGAGGTCGGGAAATACATTCGAGCTTGGATTTGCGTAAATAGAACTGTTGTTAAAATTATTAATTTTTGATATTAGCGATTTTTGGTAATACCCTAATGCAAGCATGTAATTTTTTGTTTGATAATATAAATTACCTGTATACATCAAACATTGTGATGTGTAAAAATGTTTGTGCCCTAAATTGTTTAGTAAAATTTTTAATGATTTTTGATATAGTTGTAAACCGGCTTCGTAATTTCCATGTTTGTTAAAGGAAACACCATAATACATATATGCTAATGCGGTTTCATAATGATTTTTGCCATATTCTTTTTCACTACTTTTAATTGCTTTTTTATAATAATAATTTGCCTGATCTGTGCTATCAAGATTTTGATAAATCAATGCACAATTGTTATATCTAAGACCTCCAACAGAAATTTGATTTTCTTCCGCAATTTGTATCCCTTTCAAACTTTTTTCCAAAGCCAATTTCATCTGTCCTGAATTAAGATAAGCATATCCTTGGCTATGGTAGTTATTAATAATGCCATGATATTTACTTTCTTTATTGCTATTTTCCAAAACAGCCAACGTGTTTTCAAAATAATAAATCGCCTTGGTATAATCTCCCTTTAAAGAATAAATATTGGCAATATTATCGTTGATTAATGTTATGTAATAGCCATCCGTAGTATTTTCTAATGCATACCGATAATATTCAATTGCTTTTTGAAAATTTCCCTGCTTTTTATTAATTAATCCTAACCAATTATATACTTTAAAGTATTCGGGATTTATATCTTCAGGTATTTTGTCTTTTATAAGAAATATTTTATCAAAAAAGCATATGGCTTCCTTATAATTGGTATTTCTGTAATAAATTATTGCACTGTCATAAAGTGTATTTGCATAAACTGAATCTGTGTTTTGGTGAGCGATTGCTTTTGTAAAAATGGTAGTAGTAGCAATTAATGTTAAAACAAATCTTTTGAAAACCAGAGTACTAAATTGTATTTTTAACGAATTTATTATATTAATCATTGTTCTTAAGTTAGAACAAAAATAAACCTTATTGTCCAATTAAATATTTAAAAACCATGAAAAAATTAAAAAAAAGTAAAGCAAAGAATGTGAAAAAAGTAATCGAAATCCTTAACATTAATGAATTATTGCAAACCAGGGGGGGGGAAGGAACTACAGTGGAAAATGAAATTATTTAGTACTCCTTTTTATTAATATTAAATTTAAAAACACAAGCATTAGCAGCAAGATGCAGTTTTTGAAAATCAGGGCTTTAAATTGTATTTTTAACATGTTCATGCTATTTAATAAGGGTATGATAATAAGTATAAATTTAACTTAAACCGTAAAAATTATGAAAACATTAGTGAAAAAAACAGAAAAAAAAAGAAATGAAAAAATTTATTATTTTAAAAACTAAAGAATTAGTTAAAATCAAAGGAGGAGAAGGAACTCCTATTGATGGAGAAATTTTTTAATGCTACATTTTATTAAAAAAATTTAACTTAAACCAAAAAAATTATGAAAACATTAGTGAAAAAAATGAGAAATTTTTACATTCTTAAAACTAAAGAATTAGTTAAAATCAAAGGAGGAGAATCAATTCCTGTTGGTAACGATTTTGATTAGTACTCCTTTTATTCTTTCAATCTTTCAATAGTTTACGATATAAGATCAAATAAAAGGGCTAAAGTCCAATAGGTTTGCGATATACATAGAGCTAACAGGTTTTAAAAACCTGTTAGCTCTGTTTTTTTTTATCCGTCCGTGTTAATGCTAACTATCTATTTGTTTCGGATTTTATTTGCAAATAGTAATATCCGTGCCACGGCTAATTACTATACTTTTTTCCTCAAGCCGCAGTGCGTATCATTTATCCGTGCTACGGCTTGTTAATTATGCAGTTGTGCTATGGCTAACAGAACTTGTCCTCAGGCTGTTGCACAGTTTTATTCAAAAGCCGTAGTACGGATTTAATAAAATCGCTGTATTAATTTCCGTGCTACGGCTAACTATCGATTTGTTATGGATTTTATTTGCAAATAGTAATATCCGTGCTACGGCTAATTACTATACTTTTTTCCTCAAGCCGCAGTGCGTATCATTTATCCGTGCTACGGCTTGTTAATTATGCAGTCGTGCTATGCCTAACAGAACTTGTTTTCAGACTGTTGCACAGTTTTATTCAAAAGCCGTAGTACGGAATTACTAAAACCGCAGTGTTAATATCCGTGCTATGGCTAACTATCGATTTGTTATGGATTTTATTTGCAATTAGTAGTATCCGTGGCACGGCTAATTACTATACTTTTTTCCTCAAGCCGTAGTGCGTATCATTTATCCGTGCTACGGCTAATTACTATACTTTTTTCCTCAAGCCGTAGTGCATATCATTTATCCGTGCTACGGCTTGTTAATTATGCAGTCGTGCTATGGCTAACAGAACTTGTCTTCAGGCTGTTTTACGTTTTTTTCAAAAGCCGTAGTACGGAATATCATGTAGTACGGATTTCCTCATTATTTAACCAAAAAATCCAGCAACTTCTCATCCTCGATATATGCAGTAAGCCTATCTCCTACTTTTACAGGGCCAACACCTGAAGGTGTTCCTGTAAACATATAGTCGCCTATTTTTATTGTCATAAATTGAGATACATATTCGATTAAATCATCTACCTTAAAAATCATTTCGCCTGTATTGCCTTTTTGAACTATTTCGCCGTTAATTTCTAATCTGAAATTAATATTATTAATATCGCCTAATTTTTCTAACGAAATTAACTTACTTATTGGGGCAGCTCCATCAAATGATTTTGACATTTCCCATGGCAATCCTTTTTCTTTACATTTTTGTTGCAGATCGCGAGCAGTAAAGTCGATTCCAATGCCAATTTCCTTATAATACCGATGGGCAAATTTTGATGCTACATTTTTTCCGAGGCGGCTAATTTTAACTACTATCTCAACTTCGAAATGGATGTTGTTCGAAAAATCGGGATAGAAAAATGGTTTATTATTACGTAGTAATGCAGAATCGGGCATTAAAAAGAATATAGGTTCTTTGGGAATTGGGTTATTCAACTCCTTTGCATGATTTATATAATTTCTACCTATAGCAATTATTTTCATATAATTAGATATTAGATTTGAGTATCGTTTATCAAGATTATATTTACACTATTTGTTTTCAAAAATGTAATTTTACACTTAAAGTTAATTTTCTTATCATAACAGAGACATTAGTACCTCAAATCTTGATACTAAAATCTCTTATCTCATACTAGAATCTACTTATTAAAATTCCTGAGTTTTATAGCGGTTAGTACTTTCTTGGTATAAAGCGGAAAATCGTTGTTAAGCATCCAATTAAAATATCCCTTATCTTTTTCCAATACTGACTCTACTGTTTGACCTTTATGTTTTCCGAAATTAAAAACTTCTTCATCTTTATCATTAAACACAATTCTTCCGGCAAAATCAGCATTTTTATTGTGTGTTGAAAATTTAGAAATTTCTTCTATATCATTATTTAAATCATCATATCGGTCAATTTGTGCTTTTAGAATTTCGTATGTTGCTATTGTATCTGCCTCTGCGCTATGTGCATTATCCAAGTTTTTCTGGCAATAAAACTTATATGCTGCACTCAATGTTCGTTGCTCCATTTTATGAAAAATAACCTGTACATCAACAAAACGATGTTTTTTCATATCTACATCAACATCAACTCTTAAGAATTCTTCAGCTAACAATGGAATATCAAATTTATTTGAGTTATAACCTCCTAAATCGCAGCCCTCAATAAACTTAGCTACATCTTTTGCTATAAGATTAAAACTTGGCTCATCTTTTACATCTTCGTCGTAAATACCATGAATTTCTGATGACTGCTTTGGAATTGGCATTTCAGGGTTTACTCTTAAGGTTTTTGTTTCTTCATTTCCATCAGGGGACACTTTATGTAGCGATATTTCAACTATTCTATCGTTTACAACATCGATACCTGTTGTTTCCAGATCAAAAAATACGATTGGCTTATTTAAATTTAATTCCATTATTAATAATTTATTTCTTTCTTATAAAAAAAGAGCTTCATATGAAACTCTTTTCAAATATCTATTTAAATAGTAGTAAAGATTTATCATCATTGGCATTAATAACATCAATACGTCTTCGTCGTTATTTTCTTTTTCCGCAGGGAATAATATTCCGGCACGTGAAGGATCAGATAATTCCATCAAAACGTCACTTGACGCTATGTTCGATAAAATCTCAATCAAAAATGATGATTTAAATCCAATTTCCATATCATCGCCTTCGTATTGACAATTTAAACGCTCGTTCGCCGAAATTGAAAAATCAATATCTTGAGCAGAAACATTTAATTGATTTCCTTTTAAATCGAGCTTTACTAAATTGCTTGCCTGATTTGAGAATAATGCAACTCGTTTTAATGCATTGTATAACTCTAATCTATCAATTGTTAATTTGTTTGGATTATTTGTAGGTATTACTGAATTGTAACTTGGGTAATTTCCTTCAACTAATCTTGAAACTAGTTTATAATTTGATAAAGTAAAGAATGCGTTTTTATCATCAAACTCAATTACAACTTCATTTTCTTCTTTAGGAAGTATTGCTTTTAACAATGAAGCAGGCTTTTTTGGTAAAATAAATGCTGATTCCTGATCGGCTTTTACATCTATTCTTTTGTATCGAACTAGTTTATGAGCATCCGAAGCTACGAATGTCATGCTATCTGGTGCAAGTTCTATAAATATACCATTCATTACCGGACGAAGTTCATCATCTGCTGTTGCAAATAAGGTTTTAGTAATACCGCTTAATAAAACATCTGCTGTTAAATTAATTGATGTTTTCTTATCATCCTTAATAATTGGCAACTGTGGAAAATCTTCACCATTCAGTCCAACTACATTATACTTTCCATTCTCTGTTGTAATAACTACACCAAAAGTTTCTGTATTTATATCAAATGTAAGTGGTTGATCAGGAAACTCTTTTAAGGTATCGGTAATTATTCTTGCTGGAATAGCAATAGTGCCTTCATCGGTTACATTATCTAAAGTAATTGTAGTAATTAAGGTAGTTTCCAAATCTGAAGCGGTAATTTTCAATTCCTTTTCGGATAACTGGAAAAGAAAATTATCAAGAATTGGCAATGTATTCTTATTACTTATTACTCTGCTAATCGCCTGCAAATGACTTAATAACTCTGTGCTAGAAATAACAAATTTCATCTGTTTATAGTTTATTAATTAACTGTTTTCCAGTTAAGGTTTTACTTTAATTTCTGTTTATTCGTACTTAAACAATGGAACATTCATATTAAAATCATTTCACTACTTAAACTTTAATCCGTGAATGGCTCATCTTGTTTATTTCAAATTTTTTATGATTCTATCGTATTTTGCTTTCAATTTTAATAATCAATAATACGAAAAAAAAACCACGTAGACAATAAGCCTTCATGATTTTTATGTTAGCGAAAATAATCAATTTCTTTTAATAAAGGATCAAAAATATAATATTGAATTGTTACGAGTTCCTTATTATTGTTAAAACAGGCATAAGCTCTGTCATAATCAAATTTAATACTTTGCCCAAACTCATCTACGCTTTTTTCTGAAGGTTTTCTGTATGTTGAAATTTTATTTTTAACTCCCTGTATATCCTCTACCGTAATGATACAAAATGGCTCAGATTGTATCACCGAATCTGTATGATTTTTGTTTAAACTCCGAGTTACATCTTCAAAAATTATTCGTTGATAGTAGGTAAAATACCGGACAACATTATCGACATTAAACATTTCGATAAAAGTATTATTATTAAGCTCTTGTATTGCAAAAGTGCCATCATTATAATTTATAACACGAAATGATTTTGACATATTCTCAGGGTATTCAACGGAAATACTGCTAATGTTTTGAGGTTGATAATCAAATATTGTTTTATCACGCCAGTAATTTTCATCAATAATATATAAATCGGCCACTAAACCTTTAAATGAAGGTATTCGAACAATAAATGGCTCCGAAGAATTATGCATCATCATGTAAGTTTTATTCTTATTCATTTCCGGTTTACTTACATAATATTTTTTTATCGTTCGGTTGTTTTTAAAAACTTCGACTGTTATGCCATCCGCTTTTAATATTGATGCCACTTGCTCTTTTTCTGCTTTCGAAACCGGTGTCGATGCAACCACTCTATTTATGGCAAGTAAAAAATTTGCAAGGTTTTTATCTGTTGCCTTATATTTGCTGTTAACTTTCCATTGATGAAATTCTTTTTCTAGTAAAAGAATTTTATCCGGTGTAGAAATCTGAATTTTAGTAACATTCTCTGGAGATTCAATTGCAAAAGAAGAATTTCTTAAATTAAGTGATCCCTTTGAATTTGAGAAGAAATATACTCCTGCGATTATAAATAGGATAACAAGTATAATTAGTGATTTATTAATTTTCATATGTTTATTATTTAAGAACTCTCGCAAAGCCGCTAAGAGGCAAAGTGTTTTTATAATTATTTACTGTTGTGTCAAAATTTCTTACAATGCTTATTTTATCTCTTATAAGGTATATTTTCGTTTACTGATATTATACTCTCGCAAAGACGCTAAGACGCAAAGTTTTTTTTATAATTATTTCCTGTTATGCTAAGATTCCTTACTATGTTTTATCTTTTACATAGTATATTTTCGTTTTCTGATATAAGCCATAGCTATTGCAAACAGTAAAATAAATACAATTGGCAATACAGTATTTATTATCTTCCACTTAATTTTTTCTTCTGAAATTTTTGATTTATTAAGCGTACGCAATTTAAATTCACGTGATCGAATATCCAAAATACCGCTTTCATCAACTAAATAATGAACTGCATTCATAACAAATTCCTTATTTCCATAGGTTTGTTTTGTATATCTGTCGTAACCTAAAGGTGAAATAAAAAGACCATCTGCCCTGTGCTTTATTTCGTTTTTTATAATCTCTACATCTGAAACAACAATCATTTTTGTAGGTTCACTTTTTTCTTTAACATTAAAATCAACACCAACCGTATATTCTTTGGTTAAGCGATTTTTGAATACTGATTCAAATTGCCCTTCAAGAATAACCGCAATGGGCTTATTCCCCTGATTAAAATCATTAGGTTCAGGTGTTTCGCTAAGCTGATTTAAACTCACTAATAAAGGGACTTTAAGAACTTTTGAATTTATTGATGATGATAAAATAATTTTATTCTTTACATCAGAATTATTCCCTACGATATCTATAGGGCTTGGAAATTCTGATTTTATCATATTTAGATTTTTAGTGATTGGGTTATTTTCAGGAGCATTTAGCAAGGGAAAATACAACCAGGGTGCCGGAACAAATTTTGGTTGTGCTCCTGATATAGCTGAATTAATAGGAATAACAGCACATTGATAATCTTGGATTATATTGGGATTTATTCTTACTCCATATTTAAACAATTGATCACCCAGATTAACATCGTTCATTAATGCAAAGGTCGCTCCTCCTGTTGATAAACTATCCATACTAATATTTACAGACTCAACAAACCACAGCACTTTACCTCCATTCATAATATACTGATCGACAATAAATTTGCTTTTTTCAGAATATTCCTTTGTTGGCCCCGCAATAATCACTGCATCATAGGAATCAAGAATTTTAGGATATTCCTTTATAGTTACCCGATCAATATCGTAATACTCATTTAAAGATTTTGTAATATCTCCTGTATAAAATTCGTCTAATTCGCCTTGTCCTTCAACAAAGGCAATTTTCTTTCTTTTTGTTGCTATAATTTTACTAATTGCACTCACAAATTCATATTCAAGGGACTGGATGGAATTATTCAGATTAACATCTGCAGATAATCCCGGGTTATTTACTAATAAATTTACGGGTGTTTCAAAATCTTTATAAGTGATAAAGGCTCCCGGAAATAAAATCTTTTCAGCTAATCCACCTTCTTCATCACGATCTTTAACATTGGTGGGATTTAATCCTCTTTCGTATAAATCCTGATAAATAGCATTTCGTTTGGATTCATCGTTTGATTTTGATGGATTTACAAACTGATATTGAATATTAGAACCTGCAATTACCCTAAACTCATCCATTAATTCATGAACTGATTTTTGCATACGCTGAAATCCAATGGGCATTTCACCATCCAAATAAATCTCAATATAAATTGCATCATTAAGAGAATCTAATATTTCATGTGTTGCTTTAGAAAGTGTATACCGCTTATCTGTGGTAAGGTCTAAGCGAAAGTATTTATTTGAAGATATATAATTAACAAACAAGATTATTATTAAGGCTATAATCAATTGTGTTAAGTTTTGTGTTTTCAGATTTTGCTTCATTATTATCGGTTTTACCACTTTCTACTTTGTAAAATGGTTTTGGTAATTAACAAGAAAAATGCAATTGAACTAACAAAATAAATCATATCCCGACTATCAATAACTCCCCTACTCATTGATTTATAATGTTCATTGATTCCTAGATTTATTACAATTCCATCGATATTTTTAAATATGATTAACTCGCTTATATAATCAAATCCTATATAAACGACAAAACACAAGAGCATTCCAATAATAAATGAGATTATTTGATTTTCGGTAATGGAAGAAGATAAGACTCCTATAGCAACATAAACTCCTGCTAAAAAGAACAAGCCAATATATGAACCCCAGGTACCTCCTGTATCAATATTTCCAACGGGATTACCCAATTGGTATACTGAGTAGAAATATATAAGAGTTGGTAAAATTGAAAATAAAACTAAAATCAATCCTGCCAAATATTTAGCTAAAATGATTTGAATATCAGATAATGGACGTGTGAGCAATAATTCTATTGTTCCGGATTTTTTCTCATCAGCAAACATACGCATTGTAACTGCCGGAGCGAGAAACATGAACACCCAGGGAGAGATCATAAATAAGCTATTCAGGCTTGCATAACCTCCATCTAACACGTTATTACTGCCCGGAAATATCCACATAAACAGGCTATTAATAATTAAAAAAACTATTATCACTATATAACCGGTTAAGGAACTGAAAAATCCGCTAATTTCTTTTTTTAAAAGCGTATACATGGTTTGGTTTTTATTTGAACACAAATTTAGCGTTAAAATTTTTTAATCAAAATCAAATATTAATTTTGTATTTTATCTTTTGAAAATGAATTAAATGTTTATTAAACGCCTTACAGTAATTTTCATTGCATTTATCATTCCTTATTTTGTTAAGGGACAATCTTCTGAATCTCTAATAAAAGGTTTGGGTATTGAAACTAATTTAGGTTATGGATTCATAATGCCCCATCATGAATCAATTGAATATTTTTTAGAAGATCATTTAAGAACATTTGATTTAAAAATAAGCAAACTAACATACGGAAATAAATATTGGAATCAATTGTTCCGATACCCTTATTATGGTGTTGGATTTTACAGATCAAATTTAGGAAACGATGATATTTACGGATATGCATATGGATTATATGCTTTCCTTAAGGCTCCTATAATTGGAGCTTCTAATAAAGCCAATTTGAGTTGGCAATTTGCTTTTGGAGCTGCATACTTAACAAAACATTTTGACATTATTGATAATCCGCAAAATCTAGCCATTTCCTCTCATTTAAATATGTATCTTGACTTTAGTCTTCAGTCGACTATTCCTTTAACTAAAAAAATATTACTAACAAATGCGGTACGTTTCACTCACTGTTCAAATGGAAAAATAGAGTCGCCAAACAAAGGTTTAAATGCAGTTTCAGGATCAATTGGTATTTTATATCACATAAACGATAAGCCTAATCCTGTTTATGTAGAACTACCTCAAATTGACAAAAAGAACGAATACTCTGTTATATATGCAGGAGGCATTAAGACTTTATCTCATTACGAATCCGGATATTTCTACGCATCATCCTTAATTTTTGATTATAACAGAAATTATTCTTTGAGAAGAAGATGGGGTATTGGAACTGACTTGTTTTTTGACGCTACAAACATTCAATATTCAACAAATACAGATAAGTCCGATATAATTAACGCTGATTTATACCAAATTGGTGTACATGTAGGACATGAATTAGTAATAGGAGACCTATCAATGCTAATAAATTTAGGTGGATATGTATACGCCCCGGTAGAAGTGTTTGCTCCAATTTATAGTAGAATAGGATTACGATATAGAATAAAAGATAAAATTATTACGAACTTTACCTTAAAATCTCATTGGGCTAAAGCTAGTTTTCTTGAGTGGGGAATTGGGTATGTGTTTTAATTAAAAGTGAGATGGGAGATAAAAGATATGAGATGGGAGATAAAATAATTAAGAATATGGAACGCAGAATAATGTAGAGCATAGAATAATGAATGAAAAATGTAGAATGAAAAATGTAATTTATATTGTACTATTATTATTCATCTTTTCATGTGATGATGCTTTCTTGGATAAAGGGAATATTGTTACTAAAACCATTGAAATTTCTGAGTTCAATGAGATTTATATTAAAAATATATTTGAAATTCATTTAATTCAGGACACCTTATGCAAAATTGAAGCAAAAGGAGGAAGTAATCTTTTGCCTAATTTGGAATTTACGGTAAATGAAGAACACATGCTTACGATTTATGACCATAATACAGCAAACTGGTCAAGAGATTACGATAAAATTGAGTTATTCATTTCTGTTGATTCACTACGTTTTTTGCAATTAAATGCTCCTTCAAAAATTATTTCACAGAACACTTTAATTACTCCTGAACTTAAAATATTATCTATTACGGATTTTTCGGAAATTGATATTGATATAAAATGTGGTAATTTTTATATTGTTAACTCGGAACCTTCGGGAGGAATTATTAATTTAAAGGGAACTACTAACTCATTTACGTTTTGGGCTCGAGGATCACTTCAAGTTAATGCTAAGAATTTTGAAGCAAAAAATGTAACAGTAAAATCCGAGACCATTGGCAATTGCTACGTTAATGCTAGCCAAAGCCTTAAAGTAGAAATTATTAGAACTGGGAATATTTATTACACGGGAAACCCAGAGACGATTGAGTTTGTAAATGAAAATACCGAAAATCAATTAATAAAGATAAACTGATTGTAAATAATCAGTGTTATTTAAACTAATGATTGCCACTGATTCACAGATTTTTAATGAATAAAAATTATAGTAATGTGTTCAAAAATAGTTGGCGGATTTGTTAAAAATAATTTCTTATGGCATTTTCAGTTTTATATAATCCCTAATATCTACAAGTGAATTCTCATTCGTTTGTAGATTAAGTAAATAGCTATAGTACGACTCACTTAAACAGATGACCACAAATTGCAGTTTATTTACTAATTATTATAAAAGTCGTGGCACAGCTTGCGGATTTATGGTAATCTGTGAATCTGTGGCTTTTTTATAAAGTTTAAATTATGAATATTACCACTAATTTGTTACAACTTATTTATTTTTTAAGATAATCATAAATAAGTTTCGCAACTCTTTTGGATGCTCCTGTTCCTCCCAAAACTTCTCGAAGATTTTTATAAGCATCCAATATTTTTTTCCGAGAATCAGTTTCAAAAAGAATTTTATCTAACTCCATTTTAACCATTTCCGGTTTCATATCAAACTGTATAAGCTCGCGAACCACTTCATAACCCATTATAAGATTAACTAAAGAAGCATATTCAATTTTAATAAATTGTTTCGCAATATAATATGATATATTTCCTGCTCTATAACAAACTACTTGCGGCACATTAAACAAGGCTGCTTCAAGAGTTGCTGTTCCCGATGTTACCAGTGCGGCAGTTGAATACTTTAACACATCGTAAGTTTGATTAAATACTACTTTAACATTATGGCCTTCAATAAATTTATTATAATAATCATGTTCTATGGAAGGTGCAGCTGCTATTACAAACTGATGATCTTTATAATTAGGAATAATTTTTAACATAATACCCAAATTCCGATCTATTTCTTGTTTTCTGCTTCCGGCCAGAATGCCAATTACAGGTTTATTTTCCAATTTATTTTTATCGATAAAATCATCAAAACTGCTCTTCTCATCGATCTTTTCCTGAACTGCATCCAGTAAAGGGTTTCCTGCATAATCGACAGGATAATTGTGTTTTTTAAAATAATCAACTTCAAATGGAAAAATCACAAACATCTTATCTACAAATGCTTTTATCTTAACAATTCGAGACTCTTTCCATGCCCATATCTTAGGCGATATATAATAGTAGGTTTTTAATCCTTTTGATTTTGCAAACTCTGCTATACGAAGATTAAATCCCGGGTAATCGATTAAAATTAACACATCAGGATTATATTGTATGATATCTTCTTTGCATTCGGCTAAGAACTTTTTTATTTTTCCAAGATTCATTAATACCTCAACAAATCCCATTATTGCAGTTTCTTTGTAGTGCTTAACAAGTTCCCCTCCTTGTTCTTGCATTAAATCGCCACCCCAAAATCTAAATTCAAGTTCAGGATCAACCATTTTCAATCCTTTTAAAAGATTTGATCCGTGTAAATCTCCGGAAGCTTCGCCTGCAACAATATAGTATTTCATTTTTTAGATTTTAACAGTTTGTTGTTTTCTAATTAAGCTGACAAAATGTATTGTAAAACAAAAACCCTTCGACAAGCTCAGGGTGACATAGTTTAGTGTGACAAACTGATTAACAGAAAATTGTCATACTGAGCGTGTCGAAGTATAGACAACTTTCTGACCTTTTGGACAGCCTCTTTATATATATCTTATTTCCTTAAAATTTTAAATAATATTATTCATTAACTTATTGCGTTACAGTGCAAATTTGCTTATAAATACAAATAGTGCAAATAATACTGTTGAAATTAACACTCCTCGTGCAGAATAGTAATAATTCTTATTTAAAAAGAAAAAGAATAATGCCAAATTTGGAATAACGCAAAGGCTTATAATCTTTGTAAAAATTCTTCTTGCAAGCAAGAAGTCAATTAATTCTTGAAAGTTGTATTCCGAAAACTTAACCAAGTAAATTACCAACATAGAAAGTATCGGAGCAATTATACCAAGTAACATTCCCAATTTAATATTATTAATCTTTGAGCTCATAATTCCATTTTTTAAAGTAATCTATTTTGTCGTATGCAGTAAAATCAATCTCAACTGGAACAATTGAGATATAATTATTCGCCAAAGCCCATTCATCTGTATCTGTCGAACCATTTTCACAATTCTCAAAATAGCCTGTTAACCAAAAATACTCTCCACTGCGAGGATCCATTCGTTTATCAAATTCTTCTTTCCACATTCCTTTTGCCTGACGACAAATCTTTATCCCTTTAATTTCATCTTTTTTAATTGCAGGGAAATTCACATTTAAACAGGTGAGATCAGGCAAACTGTTTTCTAAAACATTTGAAACAATTTTACGTCCATGATCGATTGTAGAAGAAAAATCAGCGTCACTTGCATAGTCAAGCAATGAAAACCCAACCGATTGAATTCCGTTAACACAACCTTCGATTACTGCACCCATTGTACCTGAATATATAATGCTAATTGATGAATTAGAACCATGATTGATTCCTGACACCAAAACATCCGGTTTACGATGCAATATTTCACTTATTGCTAGCTTAACACAGTCTGCAGGAGTTCCGCTACAGCCATATACAGTTACATTTTCCTCTTCACGTATTTTTTTATATCGAATAGGTATTTTTACAGTAATAGCATGCGACATTCCTGAATTACCATGAAAAGGAGCCATGACAATTACTTCACCTAATGGCTTTACCATTTCAACTAATGCAGAAATTCCTTTTGCATTTACGCCGTCATCGTTTGTAACTAAAATTAAGGGTTTATTCATCTCCTCCTCCATCGTTATTTTGTTAATATGCAAAGATATTCAAAACAGTTTAAGTTTCAAGTTTAAAGTTCTATGTTCAAAGTTTATAAAAACAATCGGTTTTTAAATCATTTTTGAAGAATAATTTACTTCTCTATTTAAGAGATCAATTTGTATATCAAACAAATTATAGTTTAGCTTGTTTACAATATTATGTATGAAAAGTCTTAAGAACCATTTCTCATTCATATTAAATGCAATTAAGTTTTCAACTTAAAATAACGATAAATCAATTCGTATTTTATTATAATGGGGATACCGAAAACCTGGGAAAGAGTAGGTAATTATCTAATAATTTATTTATAATGTATAAAATTGAAAGACGTACATCAGGATACATATTAACATTTTCCGGATTAATAGATCCAGATGAAATGCAACGATGGAGTGATGAATCTGAACGAATTTTATCAACAGAAAAAAGTTCATCTTTTGGTGTAATTATTAATATGAAAGACCTACAAGCTTTATCTTCTGAATCTCAAGCATTAATGGTTAATGGCCAAAAAAAGTACAAAGCAAAAGGGATGAAAAGATCTGCTGTAATTTTAAATAATGAAAAAATATGTTCTCAATTTAAAAATTTAGCAATTCAATCTGGAATCTACTCAACTGAAAGGTATATTGATTCCTCAAACAATAGCGATCCAATTAATACTGCTATAAATTGGGTTAAAGATGCTTTAGACCCTGATTTATAATATATAATAATATAAATCAATACAAGTCCTCTAAACCAATTCAGAATAGAACAAGCCTTTATAAGGTTTTAGTTGTTTTATAGTCCTTCTATATTTGAAAGACTATAGAGCAATTTAAATATAGGAATTTGTATTAATTACTTTATTACTAACATTAATTTTCTTCATCTTCGAAAAATACAGTAAAAAAACAAGCAAATGTCACCAGTCAATTTTGATTAACATAAAATCGATGCCTCAAACCTAATTTCTTACTCATTTTTTTATATTTTTGCTAATTCATTTTAAAGCAAATAAATATATTTCACATGAAGATATCATACAACTGGTTAAAGAACTATATAAAAACTGATTTATCTGTAGATGAAGTTTCCACAATACTTACCGACACGGGACTTGAAGTTGAAGGTTTAGAACAATTCGAATCGGTTAAAGGTGGATTAGAAGGATTAGTTATTGGTCAGGTTACTTCTTGCAAGAAGCATCCAAATGCAGATAAACTTTCTGTTACTACCGTTAATATTGGTGCTGATAATGAGTTGCCAATTGTATGTGGTGCCCCAAACGTAGCTGAAGGACAGAAAGTTGTAATTGCAACAGTTGGTACAACACTTTACTCAGATAACGAAGGTTTTAAAATAAAAAAAGCCAAAATGCGAGGCGAACCCTCAGAAGGAATGATTTGTGCTGAAGATGAAATTGGATTAGGAAAATCGCATGATGGAATTATGGTTTTAGATGATTCTGCAAAAATAGGAATGCCTGCAAAAGAATATTTTAACATTGAAACTGATTCTGTTTTTGAAATTGGATTAACACCAAACAGAATAGATGGTGCTTCGCATATCGGCACAGCACGTGACTTGGCGGCTTTCTTAAGTCTTACAGAAAAAACAGAACTTACAAAGCCATCTGTTGATGCTTTTAATGTTGATAATAACAATTTACCTATAGAGATTATTGTTGAAAATACTGAAGCTTGTCCTCGGTATACAGGTGTAACGATTTCGAATGTAAAAGTTGAACCTTCACCTGAATGGTTACAGAACAGACTTAAAGCCATTGGATTAAATCCAATAAATAATCTGGTTGATATCTCAAACTTTGTATTACATGAAACAGGACAACCTTTACACTTTTTCGATGCTGATAAAATTGAAGGTAACAAGGTAATAATTAAAACGCTACCCGAAGAGACTCCTTTTGTGACTCTTGATGAAGCAGAAAGAAAACTATCTGCCAATGATTTAATGATTTGCGATGAAAATAAAGGAATGTGTATTGCGGGTGTTTTTGGTGGAATGACATCCGGCGTTTCAGATAATACGAAAAACATTTTCATTGAAAGTGCTCATTTCAATTCTGTTTATGTGAGAAAAACATCTAAACGACATGATTTACACACTGATGCTTCGTTTCGTTTTGAACGCGGTTCTGATCCAAACATAACAGTTTATGCACTTAAACGTGCTTCCTTATTAATAAAAGAAATTGCCGGAGGTGAAATATCTTCTAACATTATAGATGTTTATCCGGAACCTGTTGCAGATTATAAAGTTGACTTAACTTTCAGAAATCTGAAACGACTTATTGGTAAAGAAATTGAAAAAGAAAAGGTAAGAAGTATTCTTGAATCATTGGATATAAAAATAATTAATGAAGATGAAGAGAAATTAGATCTTGAGGTTCCTACATATAGAGTTGATGTAAGACGTGAGGTTGATGTGATTGAAGAAATATTGCGTATTTACGGATATAACAATATAGAAATATCAGACCATGTTAATTCATCTTTATCTTATTCGCCAAAACCTGACAAAGAAAAAATTCAGAATACTATTTCCGATATCTTAAGTGCAAATGCTTATAACGAGATTATGTGTAATTCGCTTACTAAAGCTGATTACTATAATAATCTGGAATCATTTAAGCCTACTAATCTGGTTAAAATTTTAAATCCATTAAGTAATGATTTAAATGTAATGCGTCAAACTTTATTGTTTGGTGGTTTAGAGTCAGTTATTTACAATCAGAACAGAAAAAATGCTGATTTAAAATTATATGAATTCGGAAATTGCTATTATCTAAAAGATACAGATAGTGAGAACCCACTTAAGAAATATGACGAAGAACAACATTTAGCTTTATTTATTACCGGTAACAAAACCGAAGAAAATTGGATAAGTAAAGAGGAAGCTACCAGCTTCTTTTTATTAAAATCTTATGTTGAAAATATATTAGAAAAATTGGGTTTTAATTTAAACCAAATTGAAAGCGAAGAGGTTTCATCTGACATTTTTATTGAAGGCTTAAGCTACCAATACAATAAAAATCAAATTGTTAACTTTGGAATTTTAAATAAAAAAGTATTAAAAACCTTTGATATTGACACCAAGGTTTATTTTGCAGAATTTTCTTGGGATGCTGTATTAAAACTTTCTGTAAAAAATAATATTCGTTATACCGATATACCTAAGTATCCGGAAGTTAAACGTGATTTAGCTTTATTATTAGATAAAGAAGTTCGGTTCGCTAAAATTAAAGAACTGGCTTTTAAAACCGAAAGAAAACTTTTAAAGAAAGTTTCATTATTTGATGTTTTTGAAGGTGAAAAATTAGGTGCAAACAAAAAATCATATGCTGTAAGTTTTATTTTACAAGACGAACACAAAACCCTAACAGACAAACAAATAGACAAAATCACTAATAACTTTATTAGAGTTTTTGAAAAAGAATTAGGAGCACAAATCAGATAGTTTAAAGTTCGAAATTTAAAGTTTCGAGTTAAATTATTTTTTAATTTAACGATGCCAAGTGTATATTAAATTACTGAATCTATTAAATATATTCAGTAATTTTAACATTAAACTTTACTCACTGTTATCTAAAAAAACCTGGTATATGCCAAATATTGAGTTAGTCAAAGGAGATATTACAAAAATGCATGTTGATGCTATTGTGAATGCTGCTAACAAATCTTTGTTAGGTGGTGGTGGCGTTGATGGTGCAATTCATCGTGCAGCAGGCCCAGAACTTCTAGACGAATGCCGTAGTTTAAATGGTTGTGAAACAGGCGAATCAAAAATAACAAGATCGTATAATTTAATGACTAAATTTATTATTCATACAGTTGGTCCAGTGTGGCATGGAGGAATAAATAATGAATCACAGCTTTTAGCCAATTGTTATAAAAACAGTTTACAATTAGCTCTGGATAATAATTTATCCAGCATTGCCTTTCCAAATATAAGTACAGGTGTTTATCGTTTTCCGAAAGATTTGGCTTCAAGTATTGCTATTCGAACTGTCAATAATTTTTTAAATCGAAACAAGAAAATAAAGAAAGTACTTTTCGTTTGTTACGATGAAGAAAATTACGACATCTATAAAGTGAATCTAATCAAATTATCCTTAGAAAATTAAACACATTCGTATTAAATAACATATTTATTTAAGATGATTAAAAAAACTAAGAAAAAAGTTAAAAACTATCTTTCGCTAGTAAAATTCGGACATACAATTTTTGCAATGCCTTTTGCCTTAATTGGTTATTTTTTGGCATTACATCAAACTAAATCTGAATTTGAGTGGAAACTTTTATTATTTGTAATTCTTTGTATGATATTCGCACGGAATGCTGCTATGGCTTTTAATCGATTTATAGACAGGGAGATTGATGTTAAAAATCCTCGAACAGCCATTCGAGAAATTCCCGCAGGTATAATAAACGCAAAGTCCGCATTTTTATTTGTAATTATTAACTCTATACTTTTTATAATTACCACATATTTCATAAATACATTAACATTTAAATTATCACCTATTGCTCTTCTAATTATTTTAGGTTACAGTTTAACAAAAAAATTCACGTCACTTTGCCATTTAATATTAGGTCTAGGTTTAGCGCTTGCACCAATCGGTGCATATTTGGCAGTAAGCGGTAAATTTGCTTTATTACCTATTTTGTACTCATTTGTTGTATTATTTTGGGTTAGTGGTTTCGATATTATTTATGCTTTACAAGATTTAGATTTTGATAAAGAACAAGAGTTAAAATCGCTTCCAGTATTCTTTGGAAAAAAAGGAGCGCTATTAGCATCATCATTATTACATATCTTAGCAGCTTTAATAGTAATTTTTGCAGGCTATCTAGTACAATTTGGTATGTATTATTGGATTGGAACTTTTATTTTTATTGGATTATTATTTTATCAGCACACCTTAGTAAAACCTAATGATTTAAGTAAGATCAACCTTGCGTTTTTTACTACCAATGGAATTGCTAGTGTTATTTTTGCTGTTTTTACAATTACTGAGCTTGTAATTGATATTTGGTTCTAAGTAGAGTCTGTCCATAAAGTCCGATTTCTTCGTTACGCTCGCCCTATAATTGGTTATTTACAAAAATAAACTCCCAATTCTAGGACTTCACAAGCCTCGAATTCAAACTTTCTGAATCAAACACTCAAGTTTATAAACAGGCACTAAATAAAACAACCTTAATTTTATATTTTCATTTTAAAATATAGTAATTAAGCAAACATATTATTTAAAAACACGTAATACCAAATTCATAAAAAGAAACAATGACCTACAATTACGATAGAGTAATATTTAGAACATATATTTGCAGAATCTATTAATAATATTTAATAATATTTGAGCAGGCTACCTTATGTAGCAATTTATGTCATAACAAATAGTTAATAATTATTATCTCTATAATTTGGAATTAATGAGTTAATTATAGTAGTTTTGAGTTAACTAAAGGGTCTTGCTTAAAAAAGCAATATAAAATGAAGAAGATTATATTATTAATATTATGCGTATTTTTTTTCAATCTATCTTATTCCATAAGTCCGGGTGAATCGAATAATGCATTATTACTAAATATTAGCAACAAAACTGAAGTTAATATTAACAACAACTACCAACAATTCAAGTATCAGGTTGTAAATTTTGAAACTACCAATAATATAGATTATTCTTATTTAAAGAAGAAAAGAAGAAAGAAAAAAAAGGATAACCTAATGTTATATGTAGCAGGAGGTTTAGCTGTAGCAACTGCAACACTTATATTGACAAACGATCCTGAAAATTTCACAAGTAATAGTGCTAGCAGTGTAAATTTAGGAATTGCCGTTGGAGGTACATTGGCTAGTGGAATGATTGTTACCAAACATTTCTTTGATAAAAATCGATAACAATAAATTCTTTTTTTAGTTATATGAGATATCTTAAATTAAAATTATTAGTTCTAATTCTTTTAATTTCTGTTATTAATACGAATTTATACGCTCAAAAAGATAAAAATCCTGTAGCTTCATTAAAAGAACATTCAAACGAAGTACATTCCCTTGCCTTTAGTCCTGACGGTAAACAATTTATTAGCGGCTCTAAAGATGAAACTATAAAAATCTGGGATTTTAAAACTTTTGAAGTAATAAATACAATTCAAAGACACTATGCTACAGTTTATGATTTAGAATATTCAACAAATGGAGAATATTTTATAAGTGCTGGAGATAAAACAATAAATATCTGGAAAAAAGATGGGTCGTATGTTAAATCCCTATCGGGGCATACAACTGCTGTATGGTCTGTTGGATTATCAAAAAACGACCAATTTATGGTAAGTGGTTCATTTGATAACAATTTTAGATTATGGGAATTAAATGAAGGTAAAACCATACATATTTTTGAAAATAATAAGAAGAGTGTTTTAGCTATTGCATTTTCAAAAACCAACAATTTAATTGCATGTGGATCTAAAGATGGATCTATTGAAATTTATACATTTGATAACTTTGATCTTATACATACATTTTCAGGGCATGGTAGCAATATATACTCTTTGGCATTTAGTAATGATGGTAAATATTTAGCCAGTTCATCTCGCGATGGAAATATAAAGATTTGGAATCTTGAGACTATGAAAATCTTCCATGTACTTACAAATCATGAAAGAAGTGTAATGAGTATTAAATTTAGTAAGGATAATAGGTTTCTTGTTTCCGGTTCATATGATGCGTCTGTAAAATTATGGGATGTAAAAAGTGGTGAAGAAATAAATACCTTTCTTGATCATACTTTACCGGTTAACGATATTGATATAAGTCCAGACAATAAATATATAATAAGTGGCTCAAGTGATAATACAATTAAAGTTTGGAAAATAGATCCTGAAGTATTAATTGAGTTTTATTTTGCAGAAGAATTTCAAAAAGAAATAGATGGTTCAGATTTATTTGATTCAAAAAAACGATCAGAAAACAGAGCAATTTATAATGAAAGAAAAATAAAAGCAGAAAACTTCAAAATTGAACTGATCCAAAAATACATTAAACAATTATACAGTTCAAATTAATTTTTATTGGTTTAAAAATCATAAATAATCAATCCATTTTAGAAACTATATATAAATCCAATCCCAAAAAGCTCTTTAAATTGGGCTTTTGCCCCATTTTCTTCACCAAGCTTATTTATAAATTTGACATCATCATCATAAATAAAATGTGCATTAATCGACATTTTAATATAATCAGTTAATTTAACAACAAGGTCAATTTCCCAATCTACATCAATATTTTGAGGATTATCAGCGTAATTTGCAAAGAAGTTCACTTTATTTTCGAAACTAAAATTATCTTTAATCTTTATCTTCGAAATGACCTTTACATAGGCTCCAAGTTCTTTTCTGGTTTTTTCGTTCTTATCAACTCCAAAACGTGTTTGATCATACTTAATTGTATCAGCAACAATTGTAAATTTTGAAGTTATAGGTGATATGAGCATAGTAAATTTACTACTTGGCTTATAATCTAAACCTAAAGAAAAAACCAAATGTGCTGGAGATAGGAGTTCAGAGATAGGAGTTCGCGATGAATCTGAATAATCAAATCCTTTTAAAAACTGAGTTTTAAAATTCAATAATCCACTATAATACCAGTTATTAAATGCAGATGTTCCATATTTAACATTTAATTCAAACTTATCATCATTCTTTTGTAAACCATTTACACCTGCTTTTATATAGCCCAATCTATATTCAACATCAGAATCAAAATCTTTTAATTTACCATAAGTATAATCTGCACTATATTTTAAAATAGACAATGCAGCTATACTACTTTCGCCACCTTCAGCCCACGATTCAGATACATATCCTTGATTAAATCTTATGTCTGCTAATCCATCAAATTTCCATATAGGAATAATCATTTTAATTTTTTTTACACCTTTCAACTCAGGCTCAACGATCTTATAATCAACTCCCTGAACAACAACTTTTTTTAGTTTAGCTTTTTCAAGATACGTTCCATCCTCTAAATAAATTTCATAAAAATTTGTCTCCGCTTTTTTTATCCACAAAACAGCATTTTCGCCTCTATTATCAAATAAATTAATATGAATAGAATCAGTTTCATGTTCTGCTGATTCAAAAGATATTGAATCATTATTTGTATTAATTACAAAGAATTTTGTTGAATCCTCAGGTATGCTTTTAATTAAATATTCGACAGCATTATAAATTGAATCGCGAAGTAATTTTAAAGAAGAATCTCTTGCTTCATATATTGGTTCAGAATTTATTAAGCTAGATTGCAAATAGCTAACAACAGGTTTAATTTCCCGGCTCCTAGTATAATCTATAAGTTTAAAAATGGCCTGTTTTGTTGTATCATTAAATAAAACGGAATCATTATAAATCGACCGATTTAATTTATAAATAACATAATGTATCGAGTCCGGTTCATCAAAATACAATGAATCCTTTACAAAATTTAGAATTTGATCATAAGAATTCAGCTCAGCTATACTATCCGTTAGTGGGATTGTATCAGAGTCGATAGTAAATTTTAGTGTATCTTTATGTATATTCGTTATGAGAGTATCTTTAATATTTAAAATCCTTCTTAATGTATCTTGAATATGTTTGTCTTGAATTGAATCATTATCATACTCTAAAAGAATAGAGTTTATAGTGTCATTTTCTGATATCCTTTCCCTTATTGAACTTGAAGTATCAAGTTTCTGATTTTGTGCATTTGAATACAAATTAAAGACTGAGATTAACAAAATAATAAGAAGTAACTTCCTCGAAATCATAATACTTTTTAACATTTTACAATATACTTTTTAAGTAATTAAAACTGAACAAAAATATTTAATTTTATGCAATTAATCTAGAAACTTGTATATTTGCAACGCAAGTTAAATTAAGCTTAATAAAAATGTTGAATAATAAATTATTTTTAGCAAAAAATGTTTACCTAAATATTAAAAATAGAGACTCTTTCCTCTTCTAGTATTCTCTATTTATTTAGACTGATCAGTTTTAAAATAAAAATTTCAATCAATTTAGCCCCAAATTACTAATATTACTAAATACAAACAATTATATTATGGAACTTCCATTTGCAGAATCATATAAAATAAAGATGGTGGAAACCATCAAAAGAAGTACTCGCAAAGAACGAGAACAATGGATAAAAGACGCTAAATATAACTTATTTAATGTAAAAAGCGAACAAGTATTTATAGACTTATTAACCGACTCTGGTACTGGTGCTATGAGCGACAAACAATGGTCTGCTATGATGCTTGGTGATGAAAGTTATGCTGGCGCAACATCTTATTATAATTTAAAGAATAAAGTTAAAGAATTATTAGGTTTTGAATATTTCTTACCTACTCATCAAGGAAGAGCAGCTGAAAATGTTTTATTCTCTGCAACGGTAAAAGAAGGTGATATTATTCCAGGGAATTCGCATTTCGACACAACAAAAGGTCATATTGAATACCGAAAAGCAAAAGCAATTGATTGTACTATTGATGAAGCTTTTGATACTGAAATAGATCATCCTTTTAAAGGAAATGTAGATATTGAAAAACTTGAAAATACAATAAAAAAGCATGGTTCTGAAAAGATTCCTTTCATAGTTCTAACTGTAACGTGTAATTCATCAGGTGGTCAACCTGTTTCAGTTGAAAACATGAAAGAGATTCGTATTATTGCTGATAAATACAACATTCCTGTTTATTACGATTCTGCACGATTTGCCGAGAATGCATATTTTATTAAAAAACGTGAAAAAGGATACGAAGATAAGACTATAAAAGAAATAGTAAAAGAGATGTTTTCTTATGCTGATGGTATGACTATGAGTAGCAAGAAAGATGCTATTGTAAACATGGGTGGTTTCATTGCTTTAAAAAGTGAAGAAACATTTAAAAAAGCAACTGTATTCAATATTATTTTCGAAGGATTCATTACCTATGGCGGAATGTCGGGAAGAGATATGAATGCATTAGCACAAGGATTAGATGAAGGTACAGAATTTGATTATTTAGATACTCGAATAAGGCAAGTTGCTTATCTAGGACAGAGACTTTCTGATTTTGGGATACCGGTTCAAAAACCTTACGGTGGACACGCTATATTTGTTGATGCAAAGAAATTCCTACCTAATTTACCAAAGGAAGAACTTGTAGCACAAACATTGGCTATTGAGTTATATATTGAAGCTGGTATTCGTGGTGTTGAGATTGGAACTTTACTTGCAGATCGTGATCCTGAAACCAGAGAGAATCGTTATCCTGCTCTTGAGCTTCTTCGATTAGCGATACCAAGAAGAGTTTATACCAATAATCATATGGATGTTATTGCAGTAGCCCTAAAAAATGTTTTCGACCGCAAAGATCTAATTACTAAAGGTCTTCGGATATTAGACGAAGCCCCAATTATGAGACACTTTACCGTCGAACTCGACAGAGTTAAATAATAAACTAGAATAGTTATAGAGACCTCGAATATAAATTCGGGGTCTTTTTTTAACCCAGAGTAAACTCACACTTTTATGAATTATTTTTTTGAATTTTGATACTTTATAAGCTTAAATCCACACTTAAGTAATTTGATAAAATAAAATAGATTATCGTAATCAAAATCATAACATTCTCCAGATTTTAATTGATTGATTAGCTTTAACACTTTAATATTTAACCGTTAAGTTTATCGTTTGAATTGAAATTATATAGTATGCCACTATCTGATGTATACGTAGTGTTTTCTGTTGTTAGCTCTTTAAACGCTCTCAAAACCGTGTCGGCACTAGGTACATTATTGCTTGGAATACTCTTAAGGTATTCTCCAAAATGTGTTTTAATATCTTCTATTACATCTCCACCACTAAGAAATATGTTTGTTAAATTCCTGAATATCTCACTGTATTTAAACCTTACATATTTTACTCACATACAAAGTTAATTATCAATGAATTGACTCATGCCTGATTTTTTGAAATGATGATTTACAAAAGAGTTTCCTGAAAAAGGATTTACGGTTGTCTTAAAATCTTGTATTTTCATGCCTGTAAATATTGTCTAACTTATTTTGTTGTTTACAATCAATAAAATAAGTGAAAATATTTACTAATCAATTACTGTGTAAGTAATACATACACAGCTAATTGATTTTTTATTAACAAATCAATTGCGGATTTAAGGAATATCTTTAATATTAAAAATCCTCCTTAATTTATCTTGATTATGCTCGTCTATAATTGAATCATTATACTCCAAAAAAATAGAGTTTATAAGTGTCATTTTCTGATATCCCTTCCCTTATTATTAAAGTATCAATCTCATAATTTTGTGCATTTGAATACAAATTACAAACTAAAATTAGCACTATAACAAAAAACAATCTACTGGAAATCATAATGATTTTTAACACTTTATATATATTTTAGGGGATTAAAACTGTACAAAAATATTTAATTTTATACAATTAATCTAGAAACTGTTATATTTGTTGCATTATAAACTAAACAGAGTCTATCAAAATGTCTCAACACATATTCACAACAAAGTATATTTTTCTTAATATTAAGAAAAGAGATATTTACCATTTCTTATAATTAGTGTCTGCAAGAAAACTGCCTTCTTTTTAAGTCTTTGCCAAGAAAGCGTCAAAGACATTCCGATTGCTATCGGAATCGATGTATTAAAAACCAAGGAGTTTACTTTTGTAAATGCGATGTACTGAGCATGTCGAAGTGACTGTTTTCAATACAAAAGTAATGCAGTATTTAGCGTTTTTTTGCAAAGACTAATTAGCAACCCATACCTATATAAGTTATTTTCTTTTTTGTCTTTTTGTTCAAAGCTTATATATGGGGTTCTTCTATACATAAAAGGTTATTAAATCTAATTTACAAATTCAAATTTTAAAATAAAAATACATTTATGGCAAAATTCAAAGATATAGTAGAGTCTCCAACAGGGAGTAAATTTATTTTACAAGGAAATGCAGCATTTGCTTTAGGAGTTGTTCATGCAGGATATCATGCTGCCGATGGATATCCGGGAACACCAAGTACTGAGGTAATAGACAGGTCATTAGCACATGTACAGGATAAAATCAAGGTAGGTTGGTCTGTTAATGAGGCTGTTGCAATGGGTGTTGCAACAGGACATTCAGTTGCAGGCTTTGACACAGTTGTAACCATGAAGATTCCGGGAGTTTTTCAAGCAGGGGATCCCATAACAACATCAGCCTTTTATACAGGCAAAGCAGGTGCTTTAGTTATATTTGCTGCCACCGATTATGTACCATCCAGTACACAGCACGTTATAGATGCCAGATACTTTTTTGCATCATCACGCATCCCTATATTAGAACCAAGAAATCATCAGGAAATGTATGATATTGCATGGCATGCAGCAGATATTAGCCGTAATTACAACACACCGGTTGTTGTACTTGCATCGGGTATTCTTACCCATTCAGAAGGTTTGATTACAACCAAAGAATCTAGGGAGATTGTACCTCGTGAACTTCCAAAAAAATTAAATGAATGGATGCTATTACCGGGTATTGCTAGGGCAAACTACAATAAAGCTACCCAGGAAAGAATTCCTGCAATACAGCAATGGCTTGAAAAATCGGAATTAAATATTGAAGATAGAGGTACTGAAGAATGGGGTATTATTGTATGTGGCGAAAGCGATATTATTGTTCGTGAAGCATTACAAAAAATTGATAAAAATCCCCATATTTTATCGTTAGCAATGACATACCCTATTCCAAAGGAACGAATTAAAGAATTTGCCTCATCCGTTAAAGGGAAATTATTTGTAATTGAAGATGGAGATCAATTTCTTGAAGAAAAAATAAAACTTCAAGGAATTAATGTAATTGGGAAAGAAGAAAATAGTGTCATAACCGATTGGAATCCTAAATTATTGATCGAACACCTCTCACAACATATTTCTATAAATTTTGATACAAAAGAGATCATATCAGAAGTAAAACCGGTAATGCGTCCGCCATCAATTTGTCCAGGATGCCCTTACAAAGCGTTTGGATTAGCAGTTCAAAAGCTGAAAAAACAGAAAAAGATTTATGCTTCGTTTGGAGATATCGGATGTTCAACACTAACCTATTTTAACGATGCAATTGATACCGTTTTATGCATGGGTGCATCAGATTCTATGCGTCAGGGTTTTGTACTTTCTCGTCCTGATATGGCACATAAAACCATAAGTGTTTTAGGGGATTCATGTGAATGTCATTCCGGTTTAGATGCAACCCGTAATGCGATATTTAGAAATACTCCTGGAGTAAAAGTTATTCTTGATAATAGTATAACAGCAATGACCGGAGGCCAGCCGGCACCGAGTACTCCTGTTAATCTTGCAGGTATGCCTCATAAATTTAATCTTGAAAGAGCTATTGAAGCAGAAGGAGGAAGAACGGTTGTAGCAAATTCTTATAATTTAAAAGAAGTTGAAACGGTAATTAAAGATGCTCTTGTATTAGCAGAAAAAGGAGAATTTACCACGCTTATTCTAAAAGGTGAATGTGTACAGGAAGTTAGTAATAAAATGAAAACACGAACCATATCTTTCGATTACGAGAAGTGTATAAACTGTGGTCGTTGTGGAATTTGCCCGGGAATTGAATTTGATGACTCAGGTAAACCACGATTTACTGAACTTTGTACTAATTGTGGAGGAAATCCACAAGTATGTCTCCAAAGATGCCAACACGAAGCGATAGTTAATATTCCAGAGGATCAAAAAACAGCAACTAAGATACCAGAATTCCCAAAGGTTCAGAAAATCGAAAAAATTGAAATACAAAAAGATCTTTTACCAGAATCGATTAGAGTAGCCATAAGAGGAATTGGAGGCCAGGGAAATTTATTTTTTGGAAAAGTTCTTTCAGAAGTTACTTTACTTACTCCTTATGCCGATTCACATATTGTTAAGGGCGATACGCATGGAATGGCTCAACTTGGAGGTTCTGTAATTTCAACTTTTAGTTGTGGTAAAGTTTATTCTCCGGTTTTAGCTCCAAACTCAGTTGATGTATTGGTTGTTATGGAAATAAGTGAAGTTTTACGTCCCGGTTTCTTAAGTTTACTAAAACCCGGAGGTACTATAATACTTAATAAATTTAAAGTAATACCTGTTACAGCTAAACCTGAAGATTATCCTAAGTTCGAAGATATTGAGTCAGCCATTAAAAATTATAATGTTATACAAATTGATGCTAATGAAACGGTATTAAACCTTGGTGATGTTTCAGGAAAAACAGCTAATGTTGCTGTACTGGGATTATTATCTACTATTAAACCTTTTCATATAATACCTGAAGAAATCTGGTTATCGGCAATTATGTCGGTTTCGCCAAACGACTTTATTAAATCAGCAAATAAAGCGGCATTTGATGCAGGGAAACAACTTATTTAATAGTTAGTCTTTGCAAGAAAACGCCAAATACGTCGTTACTCTCGTTTTGAAAACAGTCACTTCGACATGCTCAGTACATCGCATTCACAAAAGTGAACTCCTTGGTTTTCAAAACTTCGATTCCGATAGCTATCGGAACGTATTTGACGCTTTCTTATAAAAGACCTTAAAAATAAGTAGTTTTCTTACTGGCACTAGTTAGTTATAAATTAAAGAATAATTTGAGATGAAAAATACTCCTATTGATAAAAATACTCCTATCGACTATGATATTGTTAAAAGTGTTATTGACCAAAGTGGAATTGAAGATATTGGAAAAGCAACAATCCGTGAAATAGTAAGACTAATTGATATAATTGAAAAAGAAACGGGACAAAAATATATCCGTATGGAAATGGGTGTACCCGGACTAAAACCTAGTACTATAGCTATAAATGCAGAAAAAGAAGCTCTGGATAGAAATTGTGCAGCTTCTTATCCTCCTTTAGATGGGATACCTGAATTAAAAAAAGAGACATCTAAATTTATAAAAAACTTTATGGATATTAATATCTCTCCTCGCAGCTGTATTCCAACATCCGGTTCAATAATGGGTGGTTATGCAACGTTCATGGTAGCAGGCAGACGCGATCCTAAGAAAGATACAGTTCTTTTTATAGATCCCGGATTCCCTGTTCACAAGCAACTTGTTAAAATGGTTGGCCTTAAATCAGATTCATTTGATGTATACAATTACAGAAGTGATAAGTTGAAAGAAAAACTCGAATCTTATCTTAAAAAGGGTAACATTTCAACCATTTTATATTCAAACCCAAATAATCCATCGTGGGTTTGTTTTACCGATGAAGAGTTAAGAATTATTGGTGAGTTATCGAATAAATATGATGTAATTGTTGCTGAAGATTTAGCTTATTTTGCAATGGATTTCCGCAAAGATTTATCAAAACTTGGTAAATCTCCATTTCAAGCTTCCGTGGCCAAATACACAGATAATTATTTAATTATGATCTCCACTTCAAAATCATTTAGTTATGCCGGGCAAAGAATTGGATTATTAGCTATTTCGGATAAATTATTTGAAAGAGATTTTGAAGATTTATCACGATTTTATAATACAATAAATTTTGGATATTGCGTTGTTCAGGGAACAGTTTACTCAACAACAGCAGGGTGTTCACATTCTGCTCAATATGGTATTGCGGCATTACTAAAAGCAATTAATAACAATGAGTATAATTTCATTGATGATATTAAAGAATATGGAAAGCGTGCTGTCATTATGAAAGATCTATTTCTATCGAATGGTTTTAAGATTGTTTATGATAAAGACATTGATGAACCTATAGCTGATGGATTTTATTTTACAATTTCGTATCCCGGTTTCAGTGGTGAAGAGCTAATTGGAAAATTTTTATATTACGGAATAAGTGCTATGGCTCTTAGGTGTACCGGAAGTGAAAAAACAGAAGGGCTAAGAGCTTGTGTGTCACAAGTAAATCCTTCCCAATTTACAGATCTTGAAAATAGATTGAAACAATTCCATAATGATTTTAAAACAAGCTAAATATTAATAAAATATTATAATGATAAATAATCAACTTCTTAATCCTAAAAGTATAGTAGTTGTTGGAGGATCGGACAACATTAAAAGTCGGTTGGGGTAAGGTTTTAAAGAATATAATCGACGGAAATTTTAAGGGAGATCTGTATGTTACCAATCCTAAAAACGACGAAATTCAGGGTGTAAAAAGCTATCGTAATCTAAACGATTTACCTGAAGTAGATTTAGCCATTATTGGTATAGCAGCAAAATATTGTACTTAAGCGGTAGAAATTTTAACCAAAAAGAAGAATACAAAAGCATTTATTATTCTTTCTGCAGGTTTTAGCGAGGAAAATGAAGAGGGTGCTCAGATAGAGAAAATAATTATTGATTTAATCAATGATGTTAATGGAAGCCTCATTGACCCAAATTACATAGGTGTTTTAAGCTAAAACTATAATGGAGTATTTATAACTCCAATTCCTAAACTCGATCCTAAAGGTGTCGATTTTATTTCAGGATCGGGTGCTACGGCAGTATTTATATTGGAATCGGGCGTACCAAAAGGGCTTAATTTCGCAAGTGTGTATTCCGTTGGAAACATTGCTCAAATGGGTGTTGAGGAGATAGTAAAATATATGAACGAAAGTTTCAATCCTGAAACTAGCTCAAGAGTTAAGTTATTGTATATTGTAAGTTACGCACCAAGGCTTAGGGAATATAAGCCTTGAGATCCCTCGACTACACTTCGACAAGCTCAGTGGAGCCAGCTCGAGATCAGTTCGGCTAGATGATTTTGATTACAAAATCATAGTCTCACTGATTTAAGAACATTTGTCTAAAAGTATAATTAGTGTACGAAATAAGATTAAATACCGAATGTTTTAAATCTATTTTCATTTTGAATATCCATTTTAAATAATCAGTTTTGTACAGATATAATTTACCTAAATGAATGATTTAACCGTAGGGAAAGAAGGCTCTCAGATTCTTAAATTTGCCCTGCCAATGCTATTAGGAAACGTTTTCCAACAACTATACAATATAGTTGATAGTATTATTGTAGGTAATTTTATTGGGAAAGAAGCCTTAGCTGCTGTTGGAGCTTCTTTTCCAATTATTTTTTTATTCCTTTCTTTAATAATCGGAATTGCTTCGGGTAGCACAATTGTTATAGCTCAGTATTTTGGAGCAAAAGATATTGAAAAGGTAAAACGGACAATCAATACTCTATTTATATTTTTATTTTTTGCATCAATCACGGTAAGTATTATTAGTATATTTTTTAGCGAAGAGATTTTCAGACTATTAAGACTTCCAGAAGAAATTATACCACAAGCAACAACTTACTTTAATATTTTTATGGGAGGAGTAGTTGTATCTTTTGGTTTTAATGGAACAAGTGCAATCCTGCGTGGTTTGGGTGATTCTAAAACCCCTCTGTATTTCCTGATTATTTCCACATTTATTAATATAGGTCTTGATTTACTATTTGTTTTAGTTTTTAAATGGGGAATAGCCGGTGTTGCAATAGCTACTGTCCTAGCTCAAGGTGGTGCATTCTTTACAGCGGTAGTTTATTTAAACAGAACACATAAAATTATCCGCTTTGCATTAAAAGGCCTATCATTCGACAAAGTAATTTTCAAAAAGAGTGTTAAAATTGGTTTGCCTACCGGATTACAACAATCTTTTGTTGCTGCCGGAATGATGGCTCTAATTAGCATTGTGAATGATTTTGGAACTAATGTTATTGCTGCATATTCAGTTGCAGCACGAATAGACTCTTTAGCTGCATTAGCAGGGATGAACTTTGCCGCAGCTTTAGCAACATTTACCGGACAAAATATAGGTGCTAAAAAAATAGAAAGAATTAAAGCAGGGCTTATTGCTACTCTAAAAATGTCATCTGTAATTTCCATTTTAATATCGGCTGTAGTTCTAATTTTTGGGCATTTTATTATGGATTTATTTACAAATGATCCTGAAGTTATAAGAATTGGAAGGGAATATCTTACTATTGTTGGTGCATTCTACATTGTTTTTACAGCAATGTTTACTATTGCAGGTGTAATGCGTGGTGCTGGAGATACTATTATCCCAATGTTTATTTCTTTAATCGCACTGTGGGTTATTCGAATCCCAGGAGCATGGATATTATCTCGACATTTAGGCGAAATTGGTATTTGGTGGGCTATACCTTTGGGATGGTTTGTTGGATTAGTACTTTCATTTATATATTATTTAACCGGAAACTGGAAAAAGAAAACCATTATTTAAATTCTAAATTTTAGTTTAAACTTATTAGCTAAGCTTGAACTAAAAACTCGGAACACGGAACTCACAACTAATAAACTATTTTTCTTACCTTTGCCCTATAAATACAATCATTTCAAAAAGATAATATGATAAAATCGATGACAGGCTATGGTAAAGCCGATTGTGAATTAAAAGACAAAAAAGTTACTATTGAAATAAAATCTCTAAACAGTAAAAACCTTGATATATATACCAAAATACCTGGTATTTATCGTGAGAAAGAGCTCGAAATAAGAAACATTGTTTCTAAAAAATTACAAAGAGGTAAAGTAGAGTTTATTCTTTATTATGAAACTGCTGATAACAATAAAGCGACTTCAATAAATTCCACTGTTGTTAAAAATTATTATACCCAATTAAAATCAATTGCAGATGATTTAAATATTCAAACATCGGAGCAATTATTACAAATGGCTATTCGTCTTCCAGATACTTTAAATGTAGAACGTGAAAAAATTAACGAAGAAGATTGGCTAATAATTAAACAAACGGCTATAAAAGCATTAGATCAACTTGATGAGTTCAGAACACAAGAAGGGAAATATCTTAAAGAAGATATAGAACAAAGAATTAATATTATAGATAAAAACAAAATGGCTATTACTCCCTTTGAAGTACAACGAACTGAAAAGGTAAAATCTAAACTCGAAGAAAATCTAACTAATCTTAAAGATCAAGATTTCGATAAAAACAGACTTGAGCAAGAACTTATATACTATTTAGAAAAATTTGATATTACAGAAGAAAAGGTAAGACTTTCAAATCATTGTAATTATTTTATTGAAATGCTTAATGAATCAGAATCTAATGGTAAAAAATTAGGTTTTATTAGTCAGGAAATTGGTAGAGAAATTAATACAATTGGTTCAAAGGCAAATGATTCTGACATCCAAAAATTTGTCGTTTTAATGAAAGACGAATTGGAAAAAATTAAAGAACAAATGCTAAACATTCTATAATTAACAATGGAAGGTAAACTATTTATATTTTCAGCACCATCAGGGTCAGGTAAGACAACAATTGTTAAAAATCTTTTAGAAAAGAACTTAGGTCTGGAATTTTCAATATCAGCAACAAGCCGTGCTAAAAGAGATAATGAAACTGATAAAAAAGATTACTATTTTCTTACTGCAGAAGACTTTAAAGAAAAAATACAGGGGGATGATTTTGTTGAGTGGGAAGAAGTTTACGATAATCGGTTTTACGGTACTTTAAAAACTGAATTAGAAAGAATCTGGAATCAAGGTAAACATGTAATTTTCGATGTAGATGTTATTGGGGGAATAAATATCAAGAAAAAATACCAAGATAGAGCTTTATCTATTTTTGTAATGCCTCCAAGCGTTGAAGAGTTAGCAAGAAGACTGAATATACGATCTTCAGACAGTTCCGAAGATATTGAAGTAAGGCTTAAAAAAGCAAAAGAAGAACTTGGCTATGCAGAAAAATTTGATCTCATTATTGTTAATGATGAATTAGAAAAAGCAATATCTGAATCTGAAAAAGCCATAAAAGAATTTATTAATCGTTCTTAAGATGAAAATAGGTTTATATTTTGGTTCTTTTAATCCTATACATATTGGTCATTTAGCAATAGCAAATTATATGGTTGAGTATAGTGACCTGGATGAAATTTGGTTTGTTGTTAGTCCTCAAAATCCTTTAAAAAAGAAAAGTAGCCTGTTAAATGAATTTGATAGATTTGATATGGTTGAACTTGCCTTAAAGGATGATTTAAGAATAAAGCCTAGCGACATTGAATTTAATCTCCCTAAACCATCATATACAATTGATACACTCACCTATTTATCAGAAAAAAATTCTAAATACAATTTTAATTTAATAGTTGGTGCTGATAGTCTCCAATCTTTTCATAAATGGAAGAATTACGAAAAGATATTAAAACATTATAATCTTTACGTGTATCCACGTCCAAATTGTAATATTAATGAATTCAAAGATCATGAAAATGTTAACATTATAAATGCACCTCTAATGGAGGTATCATCAAGCTTTATTCGTAAATCTATTAAAGAAAATAAAGATATTAGATACTTTCTTCCTGCTGAAGTATACAAGTATATTGAGAAAATGAATTTTTACAAAATTTGAATTAAATTAACTAAAAGTACAAATAAATGGGATTGCTAATTTTATATTTTTTAATTGCTGTAATTATTTCTTTTATATGTTCTATACTTGAAGCATCGCTATTAAGTATAACTCCAACATTTATAGCAGGTAAAGTAAATGAAAAAAAACCTTTTGCTAAATCATTACAAAAATTTAAAGATGAAATAGATACTCCATTAGCTGCTATTCTAACTATCAACACATTTGCAAATACCATTGGAGCTATTGGTGTTGGTGTGCAGGCTCAAAAACTTTGGGGAAACGAATATTTATCAATCACATCAGGAGTGTTAATAATTACTATTTTAATATTCTCGGAAATAATACCTAAAACTCTTGGAGCAAATTATTGGAGAAACCTCGCTCCTATTGTACCATATTTTTTGAAGATAATGATTTATTCACCTTTTTATCCAATTATTATTCTTGCAAAATTTATAACAAGAAAGCTAAAAAAAGATGAAAATCAAGATATGTTAAGCAGATCGGAATTTCATGCAATGGCTGAGATTGGTGTAAAAGCAGGTATCTTTAAAAAAGAAGAATCTAAAATTTTATTAAACCTTATGGTGTTTAATAAAATTGCTGTAAAAAGCATTATGACTCCCCGAACAGTGGTGTTTGCTGATGATGAAGATATCACAATTAACGATTTTTTCAAGAAAAATGATAAAATCAGATTTTCAAGAATTCCTATTTATAAAGATGAGATTGAAAATATTACTGGTTATGTTTTAAAAGATGAGATTATGCAATTCATTATTGAAAAAAAGCATAATGAGAGACTTAAGAGTTTAAACCGCGAAATAAAAGTTGTTAACGAACAAATGCCAATTATGCGCTTGTTTTACAAGCTAATTGAAGAAAAGGAACACATTGCAATGGTTGTAGGCGAATATGGCGAAATGGTTGGTATTGTTACAATGGAAGATATTATTGAAACACTTTTAGGAACAGAAATAATGGATGAATTTGATAATGTGGAAGATATGCAGGAACTTGCTAAAAAAGTATGGGAAAGAAAAGCAAAACGACTTGATATAAAATAAAATTTTCCATACGCATCAAGGTGAGAGGAATAAGCCTTTAGATCCCTCGTCTACACTTCCACAAGCTCAGTGGAGCCCACTCGTGATCATTTCGATAGCTATCGGAACGGTTAAATGATTTTGATTACAAAATCATAGTCTCACAGATTTAATACTTGTAAATTAAAAACACCCCTCACTCCAATTTCCAATTACCCAATCAATCACATTCACAAAATAAATTAATCAATCATCAAATTTTTTAATCTATTTTATTGAACTAAGGGGTGCCTAACTACAACAGCACGTTTATAGTATAATTATACAATAGTATCCTAACTTTGAACTATTTAAACAAAATATTTTTTCAAATGTTCATTTAAAAACAAAACATTGTGATATAATTTTAAATATCGTATTACAATATTGGTTAGTCCTATTTTACAAACAAGAAAATATAGCCACAAAATTCATTCTAAAAACGATCTAAGGTAAATTAAAATCGGTACAAGAAAGAGGATTCCATATTAATAATTATCTTTACAAAAACTTTGTAAAATACATTATGAATCTTGAAAATATAGTATCTCCAACCCTAATTCTGGATAAGAAAAAGTGCCTGAATAATATTCGATTAATGGCTGAAAAAGCAAAAAAACATAATCTTATATTCAGACCTCATTTTAAAACACACCAATCACGAATAATCGGAAGATGGTTTAAAAAATTTGGTGTAGATAAAATTACTGTTTCATCATTACAAATGGCAGAATATTTTTCTAACGATGACTGGAAAGATATAACGGTTGCGTTCCCAGTAAATATACGCGAAATTGAAACAATAAACTCACTTGCAGAAGAAACACAATTAAATTTAACACTTGAAAACGTCGAATCTGTTGAATTTTTATCAAAAGAATTAAAATTCGAAGTTGGATTCTTTATAAAGATTGATACAGGATATGGCAGAACGGGTGTTTCTTTTGATATTTTTTTACTTATTGACAAAATCTTAAAATCATCTTCAACATGTAATAAATTAGTTTTCAAGGGATTTTTGTCTCATTCCGGGCATGCTTACAATGCAAAAGATACTACTGAGATAATTGACATTCATAAAGATGCTATTCATAAATTGACTCTTCTAAAACAACAATATATCGACAAGTATCCTGAATTAATAATGTCAATTGGCGATACACCTACATGCAGTTTGGCTGATGATTTTTCTGAAATTAATGAGATTCGTCCGGGTAATTTTATTTTTTATGATCTAATGCAAAACAAATTAGGTTCATGTAATTTTAACCAGATAGCTACAGTACTAGCTTGCCCTGTTGTTGCAAAACACAAAGACAGAAAAGAAATAATTATTCATGGTGGTGGCATACATTTCTCTAAGGATTTCTTAAGAATAGAAGATAAAAAGGTTTTTGGGAAATTAGTTCTTTTAAATAAAAAAGGCTGGGAAGAAACAGAGCAAGATTTCTATTTAACAAAACTTTCACAAGAGCATGGAACTCTTCAGGTTACCAGCGATTTATTCAATGAAATTAATATTGGAGGTTTAATTGGAATTATTCCTGTTCATGCATGTTTAACTGCTAATCTTATGAAAGATTACCTTTCTACAGATGATGAAATAATAGATCACTTTTCAGGTAAATAAAAAAGAAACCCGGGGCTTTCCCGGGTCTAATAAACCGGTGGAACTTTCATCCACATACGAATGTAACCTGCGTGGCAGTTATTTGTAATTTTTATTAAGTTTACAATATTCAATTGATAATATAAAACTAACCCAATTTTATGTACGTTCTTTTATTTTAAATGTTTAGTAGTTAACTAAAAAAATAAACTAAATTCCGTTTTAATATTAGGTAAGGATTGAACTTGAATATTTCCATTATGCATAACCATAACCTGTCTGGCAAAAGATAATCCAATACCGGAACCATTTTCACGAGTAGTATAAAAAGGAACGAAAATCTTATCAATCACTTCTTCAGGAATTCCTTTTCCATTATCAACAACCCTTATACAAACTCTTTCTTTATCCGTAATTTCTGCTATTAACTCAATACTCTTTTTCATTTGGCCTTCCAAAGCATAAATCGAGTTCTTAATTAAATTAATAATTACCTGTGAAAGTAGTTTTTCATCTGCAATAAGGGATATATCTGAAGAAGTAATTCGCTGATTAAAAGCAATATTATCTAATTCGAAATCTTCCTCAAACAAACTTTTAATGTTTTGAAACAAATCGATTATTTGCACTCTTTCATAATTTGGCTTTGGAATCTGTGTGAGATTTTTATATGATTCAACAAACTCCAATAAGCCCTTACTCCTATTTTCAATTGCACTTAATCCTTTCAATATATTATCCTTATTCATTTCGGGATTACTCGACAAAGATTTTTGCATGCTATATGTTAAAGATTTAATTGGGGTAACTGAATTCATAATCTCATGTGTTAACACCCGAATTAATTTTTGCCATGCTTCCAACTCACTCTCTTCCAGCTGTGTTTTAATATTCTGTAATGATATTAATCTGACACTTTTGTCTTTAATTTTCAAATCTACTGCCCGCACTAATACTTTTAATTGCTCAAGCTTTCCATTAAAATTTAATAATTTATCTTGATTTGATTTTAAATCAGTAAGTTCTTCAGCAAAATCTTTTTTAATTATTTCAAGCTCTTTTATATTCTTCAAATTTCTAATTCCAAATATCTCACTAGCAGCTCGATTATATATTTCAATCTCCCCTTGATTATTAAAGCTAAGAATACCAATACCAATTTGCTCTAGCACAAATTCAAAATATTGACGTTCCGATTCTTTTGCAATCCAAACATCCTTTAATTGATCTATAATTTTATGATATGTTAAATTTAGTTGCCCATGCGACAAGTCTGTGTGTTTTTTGCTTGGTACATTATCTAAATACTGAATTGAACTTAAAAACTGATTTAGATCCTGATTTGTTTTATTTAAATATTTTAGCAAGAAAAGAAAGCCAGATATAAAAGCCGCCAAGAATACAATATTGGTAATTATTAATTGACTTGAAAACAGTGACCAAAAGAAACCTAATCCAGTAAGACAAAGAGAAACAAGAAATACAAATAGCTTGATGCTGTATTTATTCCAAACCATACTTTTTCATTTTATTATACAAAGTTTTTCTCGAAACACCTAGATCTTTCGCTGCACTACTATAATTACCCTTATTTTTTTCAATCGCTTTTAAAATAATCCGCTTCTCATTCTGTGATAAATCTAACGTATCTACTACACTTTCTTTTTTAGATAGCCCAAACCAAAAGTCACTCTCATTCAATACATTATCTTCACATAATATGACTGCTTTTTCAACAATATGCCGCAATTCACGAATATTACCAGGCCAGTTATACTTGTTAAGCTTATCAATTACTGACTTATGAACTTTTAGTATTTCTTTATTGTATTTCGACTCATACAAGTCTTTAAAGTAATTCATTAATAATTCTACATCACCAACACGATCTCTTAATGGAGGAACATTAATTTGTATAGTATTAATTCGGTATAGCAAATCTTCTCTGAACTTTTCTTCGTTCATCATTTCATGAATGTCTTTATTTGTTGCACATACCAAACGAATATCAATTGGTATTTTATAATTTGCTCCTAACCTGCTTATTTCACGATTTTGCAACACAGTTAAGAGTTTCGACTGAGCTGTAAACGACAAATTTCCTATTTCATCCAGAAACAATGTACCACCATTAGCTAATTCAAGTTTTCCCGGTTTATCGGATTTAGCATCAGTAAATGCACCTTTAACATAACCAAACAGTTCGCTTTCGAATAAACTTTCCGGTAATGCAGAAACATCGAGATTTATAAATACCTCTTTTGACCTATTTGACTTTTTATGAATCTCCCTCGCAATTAACTCCTTTCCCGTTCCATTCTCGCCAAGTATCAAAACATTTGCATCTGTTTTAGCTACTTTATGAATGGTCTTAAATACATCCTTAATAGCATCTGATTTTCCAATAATTTCAGGAAATTGATTGGATATATCTTCATTTAAATGTTGTTGTTTCTGACGTAAATTTGATATTTCAATATTTGATTTTTTTAGCTTATAAGCATTCTCTATTGTTGTAATAAACTTTTCATCGTCCCATGGTTTTTGAATAAAATCAGTTCCTCCTTCTCTTATTGCTTTGACTGCTAATTCAAAATCACCATATGCAGTTATAAAAACAATTATAGCATCAGGATCAACTTTTAGGATCTCATTCATCCAATATATCCCTTCATTACCAGAACTAATTCCTGCACTATAATTCATATCCAAAATTATTACATCAAAAAGCTCATTACCTATTATCGAAGGAATTAAATTAGGGTTCTTAGCCGTTTTTATGATGCCAAAGTAATTTGACAATAGCATCTCAATTGCAACTAATATTTCTTTGTTATCATCAACAACTAATATTTTAGCATCTTTTTTCATATGTAGTATCTGTAAGAAAACTGCTTTTTTTCAAGTCTTTAATAAGAAAACGTCAAAGACATTCCGGTAGGTATCGGAATTCGACGTTTTCTTGCAAAGACTATGTAAATATTAATCAAACATACAAAATAATGTGTAACTTTTACACAGCTAAGAGTAATATTTACACATGCAAACAATAAGACACAAGCTTTCTTATCTGGTTTTATGACACTTACAATAGCGGCACATAAATTGGCATTATCGTTTTAAATGAATTTGTATTACTTTTAATAACCAGAAACTATGATTAAAAATTATTTCATAATAGCAGTAAGAAATCTTATTCGTCAGAAAGGATATTTTGTTATTAATCTGTTAGGTTTAACCATTGGATTAACCGCCTGTCTTTTAATAGCTTTCTATGTAATTGATGATTTAAGTTTTGATAAATTTCACAAAAAAGGTGATCGCATATATCGTGTAGGATATCAATTTAAAGCTCCAAATGGAGAAGTTTATAAAAATGTAATTTCCGAATATAAACTCAAAGAAGCATTTGAAAATTATTTTACTCAGATTGAAACTTTTGTTAGAATAAGTAGACCCAGAACCTTTATAGTAAAGTCAGGTAAATCAGAGTTTTATGAAAAAGATGTTTCCTTGGTTGAAAAAGATTTTTTTAATGTTTTTACTTATGAATGGATTATGGGTGATAAAAATACAGCACTTAATGACCCTTTTACTATTGTGATTACAGAATCAACCTCAAAGAAATACTTTGGAGATTCAATTGCATTAGGCAAAAATCTTGAACTCACTACTTATCAAGGAAATGTACCCTTAAAAGTAACTGGAGTAATTAAAGATATGCCACGAAATGCTCATTTTAATCTCAATATAATGGCATCAATGGAGACTGCGCCTCATATCTATAATGATATGATGTTAAATAATTGGGGTGAAATGACAGGATATAGTTATATTCTTTTACCCGAAAACACTTCTATTAAATCAATAAAGAATATTTCAAAAGAATACATACTACAAACTTTTGGCGAAGGAAATGCATTAACGGAATCAGACTTGCTATTTCAGCCATTATATGATATTCATTTACACTCTAATTCGCGATATGAAATTAAAGCGAATGGCAGTATGAGAAATGTAGTTATATTTTCAGTAATTGCCTTTTTTATACTACTAATTGCTACAATTAATTATATGAACTTGGCTACTGCCCGATCGACCAAAAGAGCTCTCGAAGTTGGTATGCGTAAAATTCTAGGTGCTAAAAAACGAGATTTAATTTCGCAGTTTTTAGGAGAAGCAATACTAATAAGCTTTATTGCTACATGGTTATCAATTGCATTAGCTGACATACTTATGCCATATTTTAATCAAATCGCTGATAAACAAATAGATTTAAATTGGCTAAATAACATTTGGATCATACTATCTACATTGATCTTTTCAATTTTAATTGGTGTAATTTCTGGCAGCTACCCTGCTTTCTTTTTAAGTTCATTTAAACCACTTAAGATTTTAAAAGAGAAAACAAAAGTTGCATCATCTAATTCTAAATTAAGAAAAGGCTTGGTTATTTCTCAATTTGCAATTTCCATTGTATTAATTTCTTGTACTCTTATAGTATTTCTTCAATGGAGATATATGCAAAATAAACCATTGGGAATAGATCCTACAAATATTGTTAATATAAGACATCCCAGAACAGAAAATTACGAAGCATTTAAACAAGAATTACTTAAAAATCCTAAAATAGAATATGTAACTGCATCTAATAAAAAACCTACAGAAAGACTTGGCAGTAACCTTTCTTATAAAGCAGAAGGCGTACCAGACGAAGATAAAAGCATTAAAATTATTACGGTTGATTACAATTTTTTCGAAACGTTGGATAATAAAATAATACAAGGAAGAAGTTTTTCAAAAGAAATGAGTGAAGACGAAAATTCAACTTTTATTATTAATGAAGCAGCAATGAAAGAATTTGGTTGGGACAATGCTATTGGAAAAACATTTGAAACATCCACCATCGATCCTGAAACAAATAATTGGAAAAAGCGAAAAGGGATTATAGTTGGCGTTGCTGAAGACTTTCATTTTGAATCGGTACATAACGAAATTGCTCCAGCGGTATATTTCATAGATGCAAACTGGAGAAGTTGGGTTTCTATCAAAATCAGTTCATCTAACATACCTGAAACCATGAAGTTTATAAAACAAACTTGGGATAATTTAAATGTCGATGTTCGTTATGATCTTTCTTTCTATGAAGAAAATCTGGATGCTTTATACAGAGCAGAGAAAAGATTTTTTGTGCTATTTATTATTTTCTCCAGCTTAGCAATTTCAATAGCATGTTTAGGTATTTTCGGATTAGCATCCTTTACTGCTGAGCAAAAAACAAAAGAAATTGGAATTAGGAAAGTAATGGGGGCCTCAATTGTAACAATAATAAAGCTAATAAATAAGGAATTTCTAAAACTGGTTTTAGTTTCTAATATTATCGCTTGGCCAATTACATGGTATTTTATGAAAAATTGGCTTAATAATTTTATTTATCGGATTGATTTAACAATTTGGCCATTTATTATAAGCGGAATTCTTGCTATAATAATTGCGATACTATCAGTAAGCTATCAAGCTATCAGAGCTAGTAATGTAAATCCTGTTATAGCTTTACGATACGAATAAATTAAAAAAAAAGATATATCGAATTAAAAGGAAATATTAAAGTGGCATCTTCTTTTAATTAAAAACATCATACATTCTTCATCAAATAAGGAATAGGGTAATAATATATTTGTTAATCCTATAACAAACCCTAATTCCTATTTTTATGAAAAAAAGTAATCTTACTCTAGTAATTGTTTTAATTTTAATAAGCACTTCTGTTTACTCTCAGGATTTTTTAAAAATCAAAGGTGTACTCTTTGAAACAAATACAAATAATCCTATTTACTTTGCTAACGTATGTGTATGCAATGAGTCAATTGGTATTGCTTCAAACGAGTTCGGAGAATTTGTTCTAAACATTCCTAAATCATTAATTGAAGAAAAAATTTGTATAAGTGCAATAGGTTATGAACCTTACTCAAATAGTATTAAAACCCTTTTAAAAAATGAGTATAATACATTTTTCTTAAGTCCAATGTGTTATGAACTGAATGAAGCACTCATTGTTGAGAAAAGAAAAAGAAGATATTCCAATCCAGTAAAAATATTGGAATTGGCTCTCGATAATTTCAAACACAACTATTCCTTTGATCCATTTATAATTCAAGGATACTATAGAGAATATTCAAAATATGGAGATGAAAATTATCTTAATTTATTGGAAGCAGGTATTATTGTGGATGATAAGGGTTTCCAAAAACCTTACTCATCGAACCAAAACTATATGTTACAATATAGATATAATGAAAATTTTAATATGGAAAAAACACTTGAATCTAAATATATTAACGATTATAATTTAAAACAGAAACGAACCCAGAAATACATGCTTGAGCATAATGTTCCAATTATGGGAGGTAATGAATTATCAATTTTATTCTTACATGATGCTATTAGAAGATATAATGAAAATGCTTTTTCATATATTAATCAATTAAATAAGGATTTCATTCCAAATCATCAATTTATACTTGACGACATCATTTTAATAGATAATATTCCTGTCTATCAAATAAGTTTTAAATATATAGATAATTATTCCTTCAGATATTCAGACCATAGTTATGACCATAATTCCAATATTATAGGGAAAATATTTATAGAAAGTAATACTTATGCAATAAAAAGAATTGAGTATACAAGTTACTCGCTTAAAAACTCAAAAATTAAGAATTTTGAAATAATAACTGAATACCAGAAATATCAGGGCAAAATGTATTTGAAATATTTATCATTTTCAAATAGCTTTAATATCAATACATCAGCAATAAATTTTTCTGAACTAAAACTCCCAAATACAAAAAAACCATTGCGTATCATAGAAGCAAATATTGCCAATGAATTTCTAATATTAAAGTTTAATAAAAATTTAAGGAAAAGATCTGCCAATAATAAAAGAAATTTTGACCTTGTTGGTCAAATTACAAGAGTTGACCATTTTACATCAGAACAAGTGTCATATCAGCTTAAAAAACATCCTGATGATACTTTTCTTGCAGATTCAAACACTCTGTTTCTTAAAATTCCGAACTTAAATTTAATTTCAAGAAACAACGAAAAAATAAGCATAAATAATTCCACAGTTGAAATAGATAAAATAAAAGTTATTCTTGCTGATTTAAAGGATGTTAATGGCAATAAAATTGATGATTATATTAATATAACAATGCATCAATTTAGAGAACTATTTGTTAATGAAATTCAAACTGATTTGACTTTACCATCTTTCGCAAGAACTATATTTCCTGAATCTCCATTATACAATCAGAAACCATTAGAGGTGGATGGTTTTTGGGAAAATTTCAACTATCCTTCTAATGTACCTTTACAAAATAATTACTGATAATTAATATATTATTTTATTACTAGACAAAAACTGTAAATAAACATGATGATTTTAAGAATTGTCGTGTTTTTTTACTGATAATTTCAAAATACTAATAACAAGTTATGTCTTCATGAGCAAAGCGAATAAATAAAATCCATAGATCAATTATTTAAATTCGAAACAATTGATTTGCTTATTGAGTATTAAAATTTGAAATTTAATATTTACAATTTATCTTTTAGTAATAATCACTATTAATCAGCACGTTAGGCGTGTATGTAAAAATTGTTATATACCTTAATATTATATACTAAATTCTCTATCAATCGCTTGCTCCAGCGATATAAATGATTCTGTGCGCCCTACTCCTGATATATTTTGCATTTTATTAACTAAAACATCCATTAAATGGTTGTTATCTACACAATATATTTTTACCAATAAAGCCCATGTTCCTGTAGTAAAATGGCATTCTACTATCTCAGGAATTCTTCCCAACTCTTTAATTACATTATTAAACACATTTGGTTTATCTAGCAATATTCCAACAAAAGCACAAATATCAAAACCAACCGCTTTGGGTTTTACTGTAAACTTTGAGCCACTAATTATACCTGCCTCTTCTAGTTTCCTTATACGTTGATGTATAGCAGCTCCAGAAATTCCACATGCTCTTGCAATTTCAAGAAAAGGTGTTCGAGCATTTTTTATTAAAAAAGACAAAATTGTCCTGTCAGTTTCATCAATTTGTACCTTTTTAGCCATAAGAGTTTATAAATTGTAGTTATAATACAATTATAAATAATAAATTGAAACTAAAAAAGCAAAAATAGTAATAAAAAAACATCCACAACTTTAAAGTTATGGATGTTTAAATATATTGGTTTTGTGATTTCTTAGTTCAACATCTGAACTTCTTCAACTATTTCAGTACCTCTTTTAACTGCTTTCTCGTTAACAGGAATCATGTGATGATAACGCTCAGGTAAAGATTTCTTCAAACCAGCGATAACATTTTCCATTTTAACAATAGGCTTTATCTTTAAGAATCCACCTAAAACAATCATGTTAAATGTTTTAGTTGTTTCCATTTTTGCAGCTTCAGCAGCAGCTTCAACACGATAAATATTAATGTCTTTTCTCTCTGGATGACGTGTTATACCGTTTGGATCATAAATTAAAGTACCACCTGATTTAACCGTACTTTCAAATTTGTCCATTGATTGTTGGTTAAGTATAATTGCAGTATCAAATTCGTTTATAATTGGTGAGCTAATTCTATCATCACTAATAATAACAGTAACATTAGCAGTTCCACCTCTCATTTCTGGTCCGTATGATGGCATCCATGTAACTTCTTGTCCTTGAACAATTCCAGAGTAACACATAATTTTACCCATAGAAAGAACTCCCTGTCCACCAAATCCGGCTATAATTATTTCTTCAGTCATTTTTCTTAATTTTTAAGTTTAATTAGAATCGATTTCAGATCTATTCTTCTGGAACCTTGATATCTCCAAGTGGATAGAATGGGAACATATTCTCAACCATCCATTCATTAGATTGAATTGGAGTCATTTTCCAACCTGAGTTACAATTCGATACAATTTCAACAAAAGAAAGACCTTTTTTCAGCTTTTGGTTTTCGAATGCTTTTTTAAGTGCTTTTTTTGCTTTACGAACAGCCGCTGGTGTATGTACAGCCTGACGAGTAACAAAATATGTTCCTGGTAATTGAGCAACTAACTCTGTCATCTTCATTGGAGCACCCATTGATTCAACATCACGACCATATGGAGAAGTTGAAGATTTCATTCCTGGTAAAGTTGTAGGAGCCATTTGTCCTCCAGTCATACCATATATACCATTATTCACAAAAATAATTGTAATATTCTCACCACGGTTACATGCATGAATTGTTTCAGCAGTACCAATAGCAGCTAAATCACCGTCACCTTGATATGTAAACACATATTTTTCAGGATATAATCGTTTAAGAGCAGTTGCTAAAGCAGGAGCTCTACCGTGAGCAGCTTGTTGCATATCAATATCCATAAATTCATAAGCAAGTACAGAACAACCAACAGGAGCTACTCCAATTGTTTCTTCCTGAGCATTAAGTTCTTCTATTACTTCCATTACTAAACGGTGAGCAGTACCATGACCACAACCCGGACAATAACTAAGTGCCTTATCAGTAAGGAGATCAGTTTTTTTATAAACTAAATTCTCTTCTTTTACTATATCGTTATTTATTTTATTTTCAGCCATTTTTTATCCTCCTATAAAAATTTTTGTTCCAAAGCTTCAACAACTTCTTCAGGTGAATGAATAATTCCACCTAATCTACCAAAGTGCTCAACAGGAATACTACATTCAACAGCTAACTTAACGTCTTCTATCATTTGTCCTGCACTCATCTCTACAGTTAACATTCCTTTAACTTGTTTGCTAAGTTCTAAGAGTCTTTTATGAGGGAAAGGAAATAATGTTATAGGTCTCAATAAACCAACTTTTATACCTTTTTCACGAGCTAACTCTACAGATTTTTGGCAAATACGAGCACTAGTTCCATAAGCTACAAATATATATTCTGCATCCTCAGTTTGAATTTCTTCAAAACGAACTTCATTTTTATCAATTTCTTTATATTTCGCCTGAAGTTTGTGGTTAAAAATCTCTTGTTTATTAGAATCTAGATCTAAAGAAGTAATAATATTTCTTTCGCGGTTAGCATCTTTACCTGTAGTTGCCCAAGGACATCTTTCTTTTACCTGAGCATCGGTTAATCTAACTTTTTGTTCTCCGATTTCTACTTTTTCCATCATCTGGCCAATTGCACCATCTGAAAGAATCATAACAGGAGTTCTATATTTAAAAGCCAAATCAAAACTTAACTGAACAAAATCATACATTTCCTGAACAGATGCAGGAGCTAATACAATTAATTTATAATCGCCATGACCTCCACCTTTTACAGCCTGAAAATAGTCAGATTGAGCAGGTTGTATAGTACCTAGACCAGGTCCTCCTCTAACAACATTTAAAATCATACAAGGAAGTTCTGCACCTGCAATATATGTAATACCTTCTTGTTTTAAACTAATACCCGGACTTGAGGATGAAGTAAAAACCATCTTTCCAGCACCAGCACCAGCATAAACCATGTTTATAGCAGCTATTTCACTTTCTGCTTGAAGAACAACCATTCCTGTTCTCTTTTCCGGTCTTTCTAACATAAGGTACTCAAGAACCTCTGATTGCGGAGTAATCGGATAACCAAAATACCCGTCGACACCTGCGCGAATAGCTGCTTCAGATACCGCTTCGTTGCCTTTCATTAATCTTAGATCTTTCATTATTATAGTTCTTTTAATTTTTATACTATTCGTTTACTTTTTTTCTGTAAACAGTTATTACACCATCTGGACAAACAATTGCACAATTTGCGCAACCTGTACAATTATCTGGATTTGCCATATAGGCATAATGATAACCTTTACCATTTACATCTTCGGCTAGTCGTATTACATCTGTCGGACATGCTGGCATACAAACTTCGCAACCTTTGCATTTTTCAATGTCAACAACTATTGACCCTTTAACTTTTGCCATTATATTTTAAATTTAGTTTTTATTGTATTTTTTGAAAGCGTGTAAAGATACTATTTTTTGATCAGATTTCAGGTCAAAAAACCCTATCTGAGGCCTGTTATTCAACAGGTTTATCGCTATACATTACTTTCAT
>WTBR01000172.1 GCA_013138975.1 Bacteroidales bacterium | reverse complement strand
TCTCAATTCAGCCTTATATTAGGTTTCTGTTCGTCAATACATCAAGTTTGCTAATGGCTTCTTTCAGATTCCAAATCGCTCTGGACACCCTTGCCAATTGCTAATGTTTCCTATCAACTCGGCACATACAGAAACTTGCATTCTGCCAGCTTATTACCATGCCCGACATACAAATAAACCGACTTAGGCAATAGCCTAAGCCGAACTGCTTTGTATTTTAATTATTTCTTTTTGTAGTCTCTGTCGAAATGGGAAGGTACTTTTCTATTTTTTACTAAACATTCTTATAAATTCATTGAAAAAAATTAATCCTCATTTTCAACACTATCTATTTCTTTGGATTTCTTTTTAAACCAATTTACCGGATTTAGGTATGATTTGTATTTAGTAAATAGTTCTTTCCCTACTAACAATCCTCCCGACCAGAAAACTATTTCACCTATTATAAGTGAAACAGTTGACATTGTAATTTTGGTTTTTGCGTCAAAATTCATAAATGGAAAAATCAATAACATAAAGAAAAAGACTCCTGAAAATATCATTAAAAATATTCCTAATTTAATCTTCCAATTTTTGTTTTTCATATTAATAGATATTATAAAGATACTTTCCCACTTAAATATTCTTTAATAAGGTATGTTAACTAAAAATATCACTTAACAAATATCAAATACTCTTTTTTTAAATTACCTAAATTTTGCCTGACTTATTTGCTCTCTTTCAACACCATGTCTATAGTTATAGCACTTGAAATAACTGCTATCTTACTAGATTCATCATTAAAATCTGGATTTATACTCACATTATATTTATCTGCAGATGTGAATATTTCTTGCATAGCTCCAGCCCACTTTTTACTTATTGTTCCAATTTGTTTTTCTGAAGAATCATTTATAACAAAGTTCCATGCTTTCCAATCGCCTGTAATTACTGCAACCAGTTCATCTGTATTACTAAAAATTTTAAATGTAGGTTTTAACAGTTTAAATTTCTGTTTTATTGATCCAATGTTAGTTCCACTTGCATCGTCAATGGAAATTGTTGACATAAAGAAAGTCCATCCTCTTGATATTGAAGCCTGTAATTCCTCATTCAAGTCTCTTATTTCTAATCTAAAAGGCAACAAAGCTTTATTTACTAATAATCGAAGTATTTTCTGTCCTGCCGTAAGTCTCTGGCGTACTGAACCAATCTCATCACCTTTATCATTAAATACTTTGTAAGAATTCTCAAATTTTAAGAAATTAACTTTCTCATCAATAAAGTAACTGTTTGAATCAAAAAAACTCATCTTTTTATTGTTTTAGGTCTTACTCTTATGGATTTTCAGATGCTCCCCGTTTTTTTAATATTGGTATCCGGACTCCAAATCTAATTATTTTACAAAAAATTCAAAACAATGATTAAAAATCTGAAGATAATAAATTCTTTTGAAACAGCAATACACGCAATTTCGAATTTAACTGTTAGTTACTTTGGGATTATAGTTATTTCTATTGAAGCGCCAGCTCTTGCTAAATACAAAAATTGCAACTAATCAGTGTTACTTAACACTAATAATTTCGACTGATTCACAGATTTTTAATGAATAATAATTATAGTAATATGACCAAAAATAATTGGCAGATTTGTTAAAAATAATTTCTTATGATATTTTCAGTTTTATATAATCTGTGAATCTGTGGCTTTTTTATAAAGTTTAAAATATGAATATTGCCACTGATTTGTTACCGAAAATTATAAAATTAGTTATTTCTTTTTACTTCGCATATTTTGTATTTTATCACCACGGGTTTGTGACTTTTTGTATTTCTTGGCTTTTCGCAGATATGATCCTCCCTGATTGGTCTTTGTGTTTTCCAGTTTCTTTTCGTGAAAAGCCGGGCCTCGCACTACTTCTGTAGTGTTTCGATTATGATTTTTGACATCACCAACCACGGGGCGTTCTTCCGCTAGTAATTCACTAGACCTCAGAACTTCTTCCGGAAAATCAATAACAGGAATTTTATGAGACATTAATCTCTCAATATTTGCTTTATATTCAGCCTCTTTTTCTGTAAAAAACAAGATGGTTTTTCCCTGTTGTTCCGCTCTACCTGTTCTTCCTATACGATGCATATAATTTTCCGGAAAACTTGGAGTATCAAAATTAATAACATGTGAAATTTTGTCTAAATCTAATCCACGCGCCATAACATCTGTGGCAATAAGAATTCGGTTTAAACCCTCATCGAATTGCTTGATTGATCTTATTCTATAATTTTGCGATTTATTTGAATGAATAATACATGTTTCCGAGCCATAATCTTCCTCAAAGGCCTCATATAATTTGTCTGCATATCTTTTACTCGATATAAACACCAATACTTTACTAAACTCTTCTTTATCAGCTAATAAATGACGAAGTAAATTAATCTTAGTATGAAAATTCTTAACTTGATATGAAGATTGTTCGATATTATTTAATGGTGTTCCACTAACTGCAATAGCGATTTTTGTAGGAATTGTAAAGAAATCATCAATAAGTACATCAACTTCTTCGGTCATTGTTGCCGACAACATAATATTTTGTCTACGCTCTTTTAAAAGATCAAAAATATTTGTAATCTGTGGACGAAATCCCAGGTCAAGCATTATGTCAACCTCATCGATCACTAATTTTTTTATTCCTTTAAGCTGCAATACACCAGTAACAGCCAAATCGTATAAACGACCCGGTGTTGCAACAAGAACATCGCATCCCTGAGCAACTGCTTTTTTCTGTGTATTAATATTTGTACCTCCGTAAACTCCTAGAGGTCGTACATTCATGTACTTGGTAAGGCTTTCGATATTCGCAACCAATTGTAACACTAATTCACGAGTTGGAACCAAAATTAAGATACGCGGATTAAGTTGCTCCGAGTACTTTAAATCTCTTAAAATAGGAATAAGATATGCAAGCGTTTTCCCCGTACCTGTTTGAGCTATTCCAACCATATCTTTTCCTGAAAGGATTACAGAATAAGCTTCTTCCTGAATAGGCGTTGGTTTTTCAAACCCTAATTCAGCAACAGCATTATATAATTGTTTTGGGAGATTTAAATCTTCGAAAGTATTCATCAATTAATATGTTTTTTTTGCAAATGTAATACTTCTATTGAATATGAAACAATTAAAGTATACAGATATAATGATTCAATTTAATTTTAAGGCATTTACAAACCTGTTTTTACGCAAAAGAAATAAAAACAACAGCAGTTTCACTGTATACTAATGTCAAACCAAGCTTTAAGTTTCGGGTCGACCTGACAGAGTCAGAATTTCAATTGAAAAAGCATCCTTGGCTTGACACTAGTATTAACAAATCCGTTCCACGCTTTGCGGATTTATAAGAATAATCCCAAAATAGTCTTTATTATAGATGCTTCGACAAGCTCAGCATGACAAAATATATAGTATTATTGGTCATATTGAGCTAATTAATATATGAATATTTGAAAAAAACACTACAATACTAACAAACCATGATCCCTTAATAAATTAATTGGCTTTGAGTACCAGAACAATTCAAAATTGTCAAAGTAATTTTCAAAATCTGTTTTAAGATCAGCAAAAGTGAGTTGTTTTTTTTCATAAATTGAAAGTTTCTTCAAAATATTTAAAAGCCACTCTCCTTTTTCTTTGTCTAAAGTGATTTCGAAACCAACTGAACTGTCATTAAAACTCATTTTTATTTTTTCTCTGCCCTTTTTCTTAATATTTGATACTAAAGGCTTTTTGCCTAACCAAATAACTTTAGCTGTAGGTTTTGTAAAAAAACTTTCCTCAGTAATTAAGGATTTTTCGATAAAATCTTTCTTAATTTTTGTTTTTGGAACATCAAAATCGAACCAATCATGCACAGGGATTTCAAATCCAATGCCATGCATAAAGTTAAAAAGTGATTTTTTTAATCCAAAGCTAAATTCTTCGTGATTAATTCCTGTTTTATCGTTGAACTGAATATCATTATTAGCAAAAGTGATTTCTTTTAATTCAGGAACTATTCCATATTTCTCGGGATTTAATCCAACAGCACTATGCGCTGTAAGTGCAAATTGATGCCAAAAACCCGATTGTATTATTTCAAGCTCAAACATTTGACGTACCATTTCGAGGCTATCGACTGTTTCTTGTACCGTTTGACCGGGAAATCCATACATTAAATATGAATGAACCATTATTCCTGCATTGGTTAAATTAGCAGTAACCTTAGCTACTTGTTCTACTGTTACTCCTTTGTTTATTAATTTCAATAATCGATCAGAGGCAACTTCTAATCCTCCGGAAACGGCAATGCAGCCCGAAGCTTTTAATAATGTACACAGATCTTTGGTAAAACTTTTTTCGAACCGGATATTTGTCCACCAAGTAATATTTAATTTTCTTTTGATAATTTCAATTGCTAGATTTTTCATTAATGCAGGTGGTGCCGCCTCATCTACAAAATGAAAACCTCTTTTGCCATTTTGATCGATAATTTTTTCTATTCTATCTACCAATATTTTTGCATCTATTGCATCATAATCTTTTATATAACTTAATGATACATCACAAAATGCACATTTTCCCCAATAACAACCATGTGCCATTGTAAGTTTATTCCATCGGCCATCGCTCCACAAACTGTGCATTGGGTTAGCAATTTCAATAAGCGAGATGTACTTATCGAGCAGTAAGTCTGAATAATCGGGAGTTCCTAAATCTGCTTGTTTGTAATCGTCTCTGGCTGAAGAATTGTTATAAATTACTTTCCCATTTTTACATTGAAAAGTTCTTTTTAAATTATGTTGCTTTTTTTCTAATACTTCTGTTAGTATTAATTCTATTGGCAATTCACCATCGTCAAGTGTAATGTAATCGAAATATTCAAAAACCCTTGAGTCAGAAACTGAACGCAATTCTGTGGTAGGAAATCCACCACCCATAGAAAGTTTTATCTCAGGATAGTTCTTTTTTATAAATTGAGCACAACGAAAGGCACTATATAAATTACCGGGAAAAGGTACCGACATACAAACCAATTTTGTTGGTGCATTTTTCAATCTCTTATCAAGTATTTCCAGTGTAATCTTATCAATATAGGTCGTTTCACTTTGCAAATATTCATGTAACTCGTTAAAGCTATTTGCGCTCCTACCTAATCTTTCTGCATATCGACTAAAGCCAAAATGCTCGTCAATACATTCTGTTATAAAATCTGATAGATCTTCAAGGTATAAAGTTCCAAGATATTTTGCTTTGTCTTGGATACTCATTTCTTTCAAAGTCCAATCCATATCCTTTAGCTGTGTAAATCTTGATGCTTTTGGAAGGAAAGAATCAGTACAAATCTGTCGAGCCATTTTTTGATTTTTTCCTTGCAAGAATGCTACAACTTCATCGATTGTTTTTATATAATGATCTTTGAGAGAAAATATTCTTTGAGAATTTTTAGATGATATTTTGTTGTTTTGAAAAGCAAAATCAAACAAATCCTGAAGTCCATTCTTCGATAAAAGTTCAAGGATAACTTCAATCCCCAAATCCATTTGAAATGAACTTATGTTCTTTGTATTTAGAAAGCCTTTTAGATAGGCCGTTGCAGGATAAGGCGTATTTAATTGTGTAAAAGGAGGAGTTATTAGGAGAATATCTTTCACAAGGTTTATTTTTTATATAAAATTTCGATATAGCAAATTTGCAAGAGCCACTTTTTAGTTTGCCTACAACTAACATGCTGAATTGTAGTATTTTGGAATTCGTTTCTGAAACTACAATTAAAAACGGAAGATAGTGAATTAATTTTAATTTGCTTTTGGCCTCAAAAATTAATTGTTTTTATCGCATATAGGCAAAATGCTGATTCATCATTTTTTATTTAAAATTGCAAATTGAATTCTAATGAACTATCCCGACGCATGCAGAACGTTTATCAGCTAAGGAATTATTCTTAAATCGCCCTAAAGGGCGAAGGACTTCTCATGAGCAAAGCGAATAATAAGACCAAATAGATCCCTCGACTACACTTCGACAAGCCCAGTGGAGTCTGCTCGTGATCAGTTCGACTATATGATTTCAGTTCACTATCGTTCCTAAAATCATAGTCTCACTTATTTAATTTTGTTGTTTTCTGATCTTTATTAAAATTCAAAATTTCACAATTAATCTTCAACTGAATTTATTACTGTTCATTACAACCATTCATAATATTTTTTCGTCTTGGAAATAAGTCACATAAAGTGCTTATATAATATGAGAAGGATAATATATTTAATTAATATTCCGTTTTTAGCTTGCACATCATTAAGTAAAAAAGGAAATTCTTCCTTTTCTGCCAAACTTGATGTTTCAATGCTTAATTCGATTCAACTATTTAAAATTTGCCTGTTCATTATAAATATAAATATTTCCCAAATTACTAACAAAAATTAAGCTTTATGAAAACATTGAATATGTCACGATTTAGATTGGCTATCATATGTATGATAGGCGCTATATTTTTGATTGCAGGATGTGAAAAAGAACCTGTATTAAATAACGAAACAAGTCCAATTTTAGACGAAACCGAAAACTCAAAAATGGACGAGCCTCTTACTTTTTCTGCTGACAGTCTTTCTATTGAAGAAATTTCCAGTTTGATGTTTATGGTTGAACAAGAAAAGTTGGCAAAGGACATATACACGCTTATGTTTAATTTATATGGATTAAAGATATTTGAAAATATTTCGTTGAGTGAAATTAAACATGTCGATGCGATATCCGGGCTAATAGAGAAATATTTACTTGACAATCCCATCACTGACAAAGCTATAGGAGAATTTGCAAATGAAGATCTCCAAGAGCTTTATAATGATCTCATTGCAATGGGATCTGTTTCACAAAAAGAGGCTCTTAATGTGGGTGTAATAATTGAAGAGACAAACATCGAAAAGATCCAATATTATCTTGATTTTGTGGTTGAAAGCGAAGATATTACACAAGTCTTCACCAATCTTTTAAATAGCTCTGACAAACATCTGGCAAGATTTATCTCCAAACTAGAAAATATATCAACAGAAATTATTACTGTTTCTGCTGAAGACCTTTCTACTGAAGAAATATCTAGTTTGATGTTTATGGTTGAACAGGAAAAATTGGCAATGGATGTATATACGGTTATGTTTAATTTATATGGATTAAAGATATTTGAAAATATTTCATTGAGTGAAGAAAAACATGTCGATGCAATTTCCAGACTAATCGAAAAATATATACTTGACAATCCCATCACCGACAAAGCTATGGGGGAATTTGTAAATGAAGATCTCCAAGAATTTTATAATAATCTCATTGCAATAGGATCTGTTTCTGAAGAAGAGGCTCTTAATGTAGGTGTAATGATTGAAGAGTCAAACATCGAAAAGATCCAATATTATCTTGATTTTGTGGTTGAAAGCGAAAATATTATGCAGGTCTACACCAACCTTATAAATAGCTCTGGAAACCATATGGCAAGGTTTGTCTCTAAACTCGAATAATTATTCAATAAATAGATCTAAGTCTTACTGCCTGCAATATATTAAGGACAGGTAATGCGGGCAGTATAGCTAAATCTATCAGATATAGCTGTTTTACCATACAATTAAAACCTATTGAAACCTATTCAAATAAAGTAAAAAGCTATAATTACCTATTCGTTTTCGGTTTACCATACCATTTTTTCTGATTATTATTTCCTGTTGGCTTAGGTCTTGCGTGCCCTTGTTTATTTCCTCCTCGTTGCTGCTTTGGTTTTGGCTCAGGATTATGATCCTCCAAAGGAAAGTCATGATCTTCAATTACAGGTATCGATTTAGAAATCAATTTCTCAATATCTTTCAAATATTCTTTCTCAGATGCATCACAGAAAGATAAGGCGATTCCTTTTGCTCCTGCTCTACCTGTTCTTCCAATACGATGAACATATGTTTCAGGAATATTCGGTATTTCATAGTTTATTACACATCCAAGATCATCCACATCGATACCCCGTGCTGCAATATCTGTTGCTACGAGCACACGAATGGTTTGTGCTTTAAAATTAGTTAAAGCGCGCTGTCGTGCATTTTGTGATTTGTCGCCATGGATTGCTTCTGCTTTAATATTTTGCTTTGATATAACTCTGGCAACCTTGTCGGCGCCATATTTAGTACGAGTAAAAACCAAAGCTGTTTTAATGTTTTTATCCTTTAAGACATCTACTAATAAGGCATTCTTTTTTCCTTTATCGGTAAAATATACTGATTGTTTTATTAAATCTACTGTTGCAGAAACGGGCGTTACCGATACTTCTTTTGGTTTAAATAATATGGTACTCGCCAGTTTAACTATTTGTGGAGGCATGGTTGCCGAAAAGAAAAGCGATTGCCTTCGTTTTGGTAATGCCACCAATAACTTTTTTACATCATGAATGAAACCCATATCCAACATACGATCAGCCTCATCCAATACAAATAACTCGACATCACTTAAGCTTATAAATCCCTGGCTCATAAGATCTAAAAGGCGACCCGGCGTTGCAATCACAACATCAACTCCACCTTGCAATGAGGATGTTTGTTTATTTTGATTTACACCTCCAAAAATTACTGTGCTATTTATTTTTGTATGTCTGCCATAGGCTTTAAAACTTTCTCCAATTTGAATGGCTAGCTCTCGTGTTGGAGTAACGATCAAACTTCTTATTTTTCTTTTCTTAACGTATGTTGTATTCCTACTTAATAATTGCAGAATTGGAATTGCAAATGCCGCTGTTTTTCCTGTTCCTGTTTGCGCACATCCTAACAAATCAGTTCCTTGTAAAATAATTGGAATTGATTGTTCCTGTATTGGTGTTGGAATTGTATACCCTTCTTCGTCTATTGCTTTTAAAATAGGGTCAATTATATTTAATGATTGAAATTGCATATTTAATTTGTGTAGTGAAATGTTAAATTCTAATATTTGCCTAGTTTACAAACTGATTTTTATGAATTTAAAGTTCTGGTGTAGTAAATTATTGATTTTTTAGTTTGGCAAAGGTAGTTTTTTCTTTTACAATACAATTTTTATTGATGTAAGGTTCACTAAAACAAGGTATTTTTTTTATTTTCGATATAAGGAATCTGCTGTTAATTGCAAATTAAGGGTGTTATTTTAATATTATTCCGGGCTTCAATGCATGAAGTGCATAACTTGCTCTAAAAGCACTTTTGTACTTACTTCACTTTTATGAAAGTAAGTTTAACTTGAATACTTTCGAGAAAATAAAATCCAGTTAAAAAACCAGATTGCCAATCATTTGTTTTTTGCTTTTCGGAAAAGATAATTTACTAATTTATTTCTTACAAACTGATCATCCATTCCGTAATTTTCTAATAAATTATATAACTTATAATTAATCTTGAATACTTTATAAATTTGAGTAAATGTCTTTTTATCTTTTGCTAAGTTTATATATTCATTGTAATCAAAAGATCTAATTTCTTTACTTTTTTTTATACTTTCTTCACTTTCATAAACTACTTTACCTTCATATGTAAGAGGCACAAATCCGATCATATGTTCAAGCCAATTCTTGCTTATTTGTTTAGGCAGATATCCCTTTTTCATATAAAACAATTCTTCGGTAACAAGACCTAAATGATCACGAATAAGAATTCTACGTTTAGCATAAAGTCCTTTCACCTTTACACCGGGAATTTCTAATTCCTGCTGATTTCTTAAAATATTTCGATGGATTTCGATACACTTTTGGATGGTTGTATATTGAATTTCTTTTTTTTGATATTTTAATGAAAATAATCCTCCACAAACAACTAATAATGTCAATAAACTAATAATTACTTGTAATTCACCTGAAATACTAAATAATAAACTTTCGATTATTGTCATGATTTTCTATTTTTTACGCCGACTTATTAGAAGGTATAGGCATGAGTTACTTTCTTTCAAATTGTTATATGAAGTTACTAAATAATTTAAATTATAGCAAGCTTAACTTACTGTCTAGACAAATATAGCAGTTCCAGCCTATTGTTCCTTTTAGGTTTGCCATATACCTTTTAATTTTTTTATTTATCCCGAAGGGATTGAATGTTTATAATAATGACAATCGTAGTTTGTTCGACCCCAATGGGGTCGTATTAAAAATAAACATCACGTTATAAACATTTGAATCCGACGGATTCTTTATAAACATTTTTTATTCATCATCAATCCATTCAAATAAATATTCATTTTTATATTCAATTTTGAATTTATTTAAGAAATCAACGTATTCTTCTTTAAAAGATTTCTTTCGATGATGCTCTTTCTGATGATTAATATAAGAAATAACATTATCTAATGCAGAATGTGAATATGAAAAAGCTCCATATCCTTCTTGCCATTCAAATTTATTTTTTGTGAATTTCTTTTCCTTTATAAAAATATTCGAAGATTTTTTAACCTCTTTTACCAAATCAGATAAACAACAAGAAGGTTTCATTCCTATAAAAAAATGAATATGATTTGGCATACCATTAATCACCAACATTTTTTGACCCTTATTTTGCACTATTCCTGTAATATACTTGAATAGTTCTTCTTCCCACCGTGGGCTTATCAAGCTAGTTCTTCCCTTTACAGCAAAAACCAATTGAATATAGATTTGTGAAAATGTTCCGACACCCATTTTAGCTACTATTTTATATAATTTGTTTTCTAATTCTTTAATTGCATTTACATATTCGACTTTAGTTTTTATTTCTACGAGTAAACTTATACCATCAACATTTGTTGGTTTGTATAAAAATCGGAAATTCCTTTTTTTCTCATAAAACTTTCTTTTTCAAATACTTTGTCTTTATCTGAGAACTTGCTACATTATTTTGTGGATGCTGTCTATTGTTCCTTTTAGGTTTGCCATATACCTTTTAATTATTTTTATTTATCCCGAAGGGATTGAATGTTTATAATAATGACAATCATAGTTTGTTCGACCCTAATGGGGTCGTATTAAAAATAAACATCACGCTATAAACATTTGAATCCGACGGATTCTTTATAGACATTTTTTATTCATCATCAATCCATTCAAATAAATATTCATTTTTGAGTATGAGAATCGGAAATTTCTATTTTTCTCAAAGAACTTTCTTTTTCAAGTACTTTATCTTTATCTAAAAACTGCTTCAATGTCTAAATTTAGATCAAATTTTAGTCATTTTTAAGCTTTCTATTTCTTTGTTTTTTCTAAAAACTGAAAAATATGAGGTGAACTTATAAATAGGCTCAGGTATGCGAAGGCTGATTATTTTTTGTATTAAACAAAAAAAGAGTGAAGGGAATACTGCTGTATCCCTTCACTCTTCATCTCTTAAATTTTATAGGTCTTGCGGATATAAGATAATACTCTTTATTTATATTATTTTCTTATGTCCATGGTAGTTTAAACCATATTCAAATCCATTTAATTAAGTGCATCATACACTAATGTTTAAAACGGAGAAACGAGTCCTTTTATATATTGAATAAGTCCAAGGCTTGGTTTTCCCTGTGCATCAGCATCAATAATAATTAAATCGGATGGCATCTTCTGCAAATAAAACCCACTCATATATACATCAGCTATATTTAGTTCGGAATCTATTTCGAAACGTGTTCCTTTGCTAAAAGCCATAATACGATTTTGAGCAAGACTTGCATCCGCTGACTCTTCTCCACTAATAATGGGACGTCCTTTTGTTAAAAGCACTAATTTTCCAGGGCCAATCACAACTTTATGAAAAAGCTTGCCTAATATTAAAGTGGTTACTCTAAAGTTAATGATCGATTTCAATTGTAATGTTGAGGACATGGCAACCAAATCTTCCAAATTAAATGTTACTACTTCGCCCTCCTTAAGATTCCACTCTACAAACTCTTGGGAACCTATGGTTCGAAAATGTACAGATGATCCATTACCTTCCATCACTACCTTATTCATAAAGTAGGTTTTCGTTTTTATTCGTGGTAAAAAGGAAGTTTTCTTGAAAGGAATAACAAATCTTGGTGGACAACCACTAGGTTCGTATTTTCGTGATACATAATAAGTCGCTTCCTCTTCTCCATCAATCACATAATTGTCGCCACATTTTCGTATACTTCCTGTTGGTTGTATATCTCCTGTAGTGTTTAAGCTCACGTAAACATCATTCTTTTTCGATACGGTTACCCTTGCAAAAACATATAAAAAGGTTTGTAAAATCAGATACAATAAAGATATTGTGCCTAAAAAAGAATAGATAAACAAGGCAATAAAGAGTGTCCTGTTAGCAACAAGTAGTTCATCCAAAATCGCATTACTTGTCTTTCTTATCATATTAGGAATCATTTCGTTCACTCCACCAAGTTCTGAAAAATCTACTTTATCAACACTTTTCGAAACTAAATCATCTGTAAAGGCTTGTGTGCTATTCACAGACATTTCAATTTGCGATCGGGTTTTTTTCAATCCCGTTTCCACATTATCAAATTGTTCTCTTACTTTTGCTTTTATACTTGCATAAGTATTTTCAATTTTAGTATCAATTTTTCTTTTTGTTGTTGTTTTCTGAGCTGAATACCTCTTGTTTACATTTTTCTTAATTTCGTTGGTAATTAGCTTTTTAATCTCATACCATGAACATTTTTCAACTTGAAGTAAGGGTTCGGGAAATATTGCATTATACTCTTCGGTAACCACCGCTAAGCTTGCTGTTTTATGTTCGTTTATTCTGTTCATGTAATCTTTCTCTTTCTCGTCCAATTTAACAAAGAGCTCTTCATACATGTTATCTACCTTCTGATCCAAACCTTCCATGGGATTAGCTGAAAAATCAATTTCTCCAACTTCTTCCCTCACACGTTTTATTAAGATATTCGAAAAGCGTTTAAAAGTAGTAACCAGAGCTACGTTAATATTTTCGAATAAACTCCCTTGGTTTTCAAATGGGCGATCGAGTGAAATATCCTTTAATACCATAATAGTAGGCTTCTCAATGCGGTGACAAAAATCATTTTCAAGATTTTGTCGCTCATTCACCCATGATCCTAGCAATGTATTAATCTTGCTATCTTGAATTAAAAGCTCCTCTTTGGTTCCTTTATTGTTTGCATTTTGCAGTTCACTCAATACAATATTATTCTCATTTACATCGCCTCGCCAATTACTTTTAAATTCAATTTCGTTTATTCCAATCTCGAATGGATGCTCTCTTAATGTATCTGTACGAGATAATACACGACTTAATGCTAAAGAAGCTATACTGTCGCTTTCATCAATAATACTAAAATCCAATCGATTCTCAGAAAAATAAGTTTCGATAATAGGACTTCCTTTTCCTGATAAACGATCTTTAAGAAAACTGGAGTAAAAGTGATCTTCGGTACTTAAAAACAACGTTGTATCGATAAATGTTTGTATCATCCATTGATTTGCAGAATCAATGGCTCCATCGATTTGCAAAGCATCTTTCAAGTTCTGCTCAATTTTACTCGTATTCAATGAATTCTCAACGATCTGCTGTCCTTCATTCAAAAAAAGTACTGTTGTAACATTGGGGCTTAATTTAAAGCGATCGGTATATATAAGCCGAGATGTGTCTTTATGAAATTCAACAGAATCAACTACTGTGTATCTATAAATCTCTTGAGTTACTTTTTTACTAACCCCGTTTGTTAAAAAATTAATTGGAAGAATAAATAGCAACAAAGGACTCCAATACATGAAGGCTTTTAATAGATGATAAGCTGATTTTTTTAAGCCAAGTTTTTCAAATACATACACATTATGATCTATTACCAGGTACACAAAACGTAAAAATGCATATGTAAAAGCATTCATAAAGGCCATTCGTAAATCAAGAAAATAGCCACTATATAGAATTAAAAATAAATATAAAAAGGAACGTATATGCCCTTTAATAACCATAAAGATAAAAGCATATATCGTAATTGCAAATAACATAATCCATTCAAATCCCCCAAATTCTCCCAATCCGGTAAAGTAATACACAACAGGCAGAAAACAAGGGATAGCCCACCATTTGCGCCATAATATAGAAGTTCCCAGACCTACTAGTAATATTATGGGCATTAGTTTTACAAGTAGGATTGAATCGACTGTTTTTGGAAACTCAAATAAATCGAGTAATATGGCAGCCCATACAGGTATTGTAATAATATATATGGAAAAAAGTATTATGGGCTCTCGGAAAATACGTTTTAAACGCTCTAAGCCCCAACCTTCATTATTGTTTTGATCTTTTATCATAAGAAATTGTTTTTATATAAGTAGTTGCATTAAAAGAAACGGTGGACTTGTCCCGACATATTAATTAATTGAAATTGTTGATTTCGACCATAATGCAAATCCCACAGAACAAGTTTTCCACCATTATTATCGATATTACCACCGCCAACATCTATTGCTTTCCCTTTTTTTGTAATCAATACAAAAGTTGTGGGTGAGGTTATTTGTATTTCAAAAGACTGAGCATCGCTTCTATTATATGTATAAAGCTGAATAGGAACTCCATTATCGTGACGACCTCCTTGCACATCAACCACCCTTTTCCCATTTTGCACTTCTATCCTAAGCCAACTATCATGTTTTTTTATAAATCTAAACTTTCGATCACCATCTCCATCCCAATCCCATATCTGCCATTTCTTACCATTCCTATTCGTTTCTCCTCCTCTTCCTGATAAATCCCAATACTTATTAGAATAAGCACACTTAATATAAAATACTGAACTATATATAGGCGCAAAGGTTTTCGGTATTTCATGAAATTTCCACTTCTGCTTAGTATCTGTATCCGATTTATTAACCTGAATAAGCTTTTTATGCTTGTCGATACTTAATGCCAAACCACTTTTATTATTAATAATATAATACGTCATAGGGGCTCCGGCATATTCGAAACGAAATCTCTTACTCCAGTTTCCTTCAGCTTTCGTTAGAATAATCTGGGCATTTTCTTCATTACTTTGATCCTTTACACCAAGAATATTTAGACCATGAAGAGGCTGAATACTTTTCCAGGATTCTGCACCTTCCAACTTGTAATATCTATCAGGTGCATCATCTAATCTGTAAAGGCTTACTTGACTCCCATGTCCTTTGGCATGTCTACCAAATCCCGGTAAATCGAGATATTCATTATTCCACATATTTTGAATTGAATAAACTTCGTTGGCAGGAGCAGCCATATTTTCTATTTCTTGTTCATCAAAAACCCATTTTTGACTCTCAGAATCTGCAAATAGTCTCTCCTGTGTTAAAGCATTATTCTCTCCATTGGAGGTTAAATACAAGCCAGAGGATTTAATCTTAAGTAAATAATAAGCTTCGTCTCCATCCTTCTTGAATATGGGCTCAAACATTTGAGTCATATTTTTCATATCTCTCTTATTCAGCCTTATAGTGTTTGAATAACCTGCGTATAATACATTATCGGAATGTTGAGGTTGTAAGGAAATACACTTGGGATATTCTTTACTAGTAAGAATCTTTACAAAGCGATCGGCTCTCATATGCTCCTCTTCCTTAAATAATGTTACCTTGGAATTATTACCGGGGACATTAAGCGAAAGTTCTTTCTGATTCAAAGGGCGTAAACTATATATTTTATTAAAACGAGCCATGGCCGGCAATTCGGCCTTTTCGAACACCCAATCTACAGCCTGTTCAAAACTATTTTTCTCTAAATACAGACTTCCCGCTTTTATTAAATCTGCCCCAACAAAAGAATCACCCAATTTTAACTTGTAAGTTTCTTTTTTATTTAAAACCGGCAATAACTCAAACATAATTCGCTTATCTCCCGTCCTTTTCTTTATCAACTTTATCTGGGTTTCACTAGAAACACTGTCACGTCCTAATACATATTCGCTATGCATGGGTTGTAAATACACAAATTGAGGCGATTCAGGACAGGGTATAACTTTTATTAACCGATCGGCACCTTCGTCATTTTCATACAATTGAACCACACCATTTTCTTTTTCAGCTGAATAATGAACCCCTTTTAAATCGAGGTAAAGTGTAGAGTCCTTTGCAGAACGTATAAAAAACATAAAATCATTAGTTTCTTGGGCAACCGCTGTCTGGATTGGTATGCAGCAAGAAAGTAAATAAATTCCAAATAAAAATAAGATTTTCTTCATAAATAGTTAATTGTTAGAGGTTAAAACTTTTAAAATACTATAAGTTGTAATTAATGGCATCTAATAAGCTGGCTTGTGGACTTTAAACCTGCTATGAATTGAACCTGTTTTTTTGTTTAATTGACTGTGAGTATTTTTAATACTCATGATATAAATAATACTAACGGATTTCAATAAATCTTGCAATTAATTATAACGATACTTGGATATCGATTGACGGGAATTTTCGCCTTATTTCGTTATCCTTTTTTTTTGAAACGTTGAAGATAAATAAAAATAAATAAAACGTACTTAAACAAACTTATTAAAGGATTTACTTATCAATAAGTCGTATTTTTCTTAAAATTTGCCCTATTTCACTGTCCATTAAAAACTTGTCATACCGCTTTACTTTTTCAACGAATTGAAAAAAAAACATTTTGAAAATTAAGCATGAAAAAAACTGCTAGACCGATAATTGAAACTAAATTCCTACAGGTCAGTACACTAGTGGAATTTTATCATACTACAAGGACACCCCAAACTACTGGTTATGTTATAAATTGGGCACAAAAAGACAAGCCTTAGCAAGTAATTAGAAAGTTTGCTAAGAAAAAATAATAAATATTTTTTTAGAGAGGAATTTCTTATTGCCGTGAAAGCAAAATTGGCTTGGATTACAAACTTTTTGGCAAATCCTAAAAGCTTTGCCAAGGTGTTTGTAAATATTTATAAAATATTTTGGTAAGCTTAAATTGAATGTCGTTCCGGTACACTATTTAAAAAATTATCATCTAATTTTTCAATTGCATCTTCTATTCTTTTAATAGATTTTTCTCTATCTCTTGGAAGAAGTGCATCAAATGAAAGTGTATTTATAGTATGGATTCCAAGATAAGATACTTTGTCTAAATCTATTAATTCAAGTAACTTTTTCTGTTCTTCAAAGATTTCAAGTTCTGTAGCAAGTTTAAAAATGCCACCTTCAAGGTCTTTTGCAAGTTGGCTGTTGTCATTTGCTCCCAAGGTAGTTGGAACTATTCCTATTGGTTTTGTCGTATTAATTAATTTTGCTGTAGCAATCGCATTTTCTATTCCTTTTCCACTACCGGCAGCTCCAAACATAAATCCAAAAAGAAATCTTATTCCTGCCTTATTTAATCTCTCTAATTGTTCATACGAATCTTGTAAAGAAAAGCCTTTGTTCAGATATTGAAGTGTTTTATCATGCCCGGTTTCTGCTCCTACCCATAAGTCATTGATTCCTAATTCTCGAAGCTCCCGAAGTTCTTCGTCCGTTTTGCCTTTAATGTTGTTTATCGAGGCATACATTGTAATGACCTCAACATTAGGAAGATATTTAACTATTAAATCAGCAATTGGTTTTAAGCGTGATGCATACAAAACAAATGCATCTCCATTTACTAAAAACACTCTTTTAACATCTTCATAAAGTTGTTTTGCTTCCTTTATATCCTTTTCGATTTGATCTATTTTTTCCATCGAAAAGCGAACATCTCTGTACATTGTGCAAAAAGTACATTTATTATGGGCACATCCTACTGTAACCTGAAGCAATAAAGTATTTGCTTCGTATGGTGGTCTGTAAACGGGTTGTGTATATTTCATTTATTAAAATTTTGTAATAAGATATGTGCATCAAGCACTGATACCAATTAAATTTCAGAATGAGCTATAAATAATTTGAATTATTTTTTGCTAAGATGATTCAAAAAATACAAGCATAGCAGTAGTTACGGTTTTATTTTTTGAAGAAATATAAGTGAAAAAGAAACGAATTATATAGCTCATTTTGGTGTTTAGTTGGTATAAGACTAAAAAAGGGCTAATTTCAGATTGCCTTTATTCCTTTTATCACTTGCTTTGTTAACATGTAATTATCTTCTGTACTTAATGCTTTATCCTGAAAAAATATCTATTTACTTTCTCAGTTAATTATGCTTTCAGTCACTTCAATTAATTTGTTAATTGTTGCCTCATTATAAGCATCGGGGTGTGCATTTGCGAATGCTCCACTATCATTATCAAAGTACTTTCCTGTAATGCTTTTATGTTCTTCCGAAATTGCTAAATCATATATAATATTTGCTCCTTTTTCTGCCGGAGCCCAATGCGTTCCAAAAGCTTCATTAGCCATCTTGGTATTTAATAAAGATCCCGGGTTTACTGCTATTACTGAAATGTTTTGTAATGATCGAGCAAGCCAAAAACTCCACATGCTTAATGCTAACTTGCTTTGTGCATATGTCTCTCCCTGATTTTTCTTTACTTTTCCTAAAAGCACATCTATTGAAACCGGCGACTGTGCTGCAGAAGCTAAGTTTATAATTCGCGATTCGAAACCCTTTTCTAACAGCGGCAATAAGTCATTGGTGAGTAAATATGGAGCTAAATAGTTTACTGTTAACCTTATGTCAAGTCCATCTTTATTATCGGAATCAGGACTATTGTATACTCCGGCATTATTAATTAAGATATCTATTTTAGATATTTCTTGCTTAATTTGTTCAGCCATTTGTTTTACTGAATCCAAATCCGAGAAGTCAGCCACAAAGCCCTGAACATTTTCATTATTTGTTTTTAGCTTTATCTCTGACAATGTTTCAGAAAGCTTTACTTTATTTCTTCCATGAATTAAAACTGTATGTCCTTCTTTTGCAAACATCATTGCAGCAATTTTCCCAATTCCATCGGTACTACCTGTAATTAGAATATTTTTTTTCATGTGTTTATTTTTTATAGGCCACATGGAATACGCCATGAAATAATTATTTTCTGTTTGTGTGAAATTTATTTCTCATGGCTATTTCATAAGAAAAATTATAAAATGGTAAATATTTCTTCTTCAGGCAATCTTGATTTTGGTGTTTTACCAGGATCATTAAAATCATTTTCGGTACGATAACCCAATGAAATAACTCCAATGGCAGTAAATCCTTTTTCACGCAAAGCAAATTCTTCATCGATCGATTTCATATCAAGGCCTTCCATAGGTAATGCATCAATTCCCAAGGCAGCAACTCCTAACAATAAATTTCCCATATTCATATACACTTGTTTCTCCATCCAGTGTTGTATATCTTTAAGATCATATCGATGTATATTTGCAAAAATATTTCGAGCTCCAAATACCATTTGTTTGATTTCATCATTTGGATAGCGACCATCTTTCTCTTCCTGTTCTAAAAGATGTAGCATATAATTATTATCGGCATCTGTTCTGGCACAAAAAACAATTACGTGAGAAGCATCATTTACTTTTTGCTCATTAAACTGAAAAAAACCTTGTGTTCCTTTAGCAACTCGTTCTTTGCCTTCTTTGCTATCGGCAATAATGAAATGCCAAGGTTGAATATTTGTACTTGAAGGACTCATCTGTAAAAGAGCTTTTACTTGCTCTAAATCTTCATTTGAGATTTTTTTTGTTGCATCAAATTCCTTTGTGGAATAACGCCAGTTTAAAATTTCTGATATATTCATTTTTTTATTTTTTATTGATTTTACAATTATACTATATGTGTCATTTCATGAACGATAAATTCTTCTACTGCGCCATCTGTTGCTTTAATATACTCAGCTAAATGCTTATTGTTCATGTGAATTTGCCACAATTCTCTGTTTTTCCAATTTTCATAAAAAATGAAAAAGTTTGGATTTTCATTGTCTTGATGCAAATCGTAATTAATACATCCTTCTTCTGCTCTGGTTACATCAATAAGTTTTAGCAATTCTCTTTTTACAAATTCTCTTTTTTCTTCTTTTACTAAGATTCTTGCTACAACTGTTAATTTCTGATCTTTCATAATTAATGCTTCTTAAAGTTTCAAATATTTTTTATAATGATCTAAATTATTATTTCAAATTCCTTTTGAATTATTGATGATACAAAACTAAGTAATAAGCAAATTCAATACATTGTATTAATAATGGTTTCAATTGTATAATTATTGGTTGCAATCTCATGAAAACTAATTTTATGCGGTTAAACAGGTTTAAAAATTTGATTATTCCCTATATTTGCACAAACATTCCAATATTTATACAATGATTACAAAATCAATTAATAAAATATTTGAAATACAGATTGAAGAACTTGAATCTTGGGAAAAAAGACCACATAAAAACAATTTTTTTGAGATTGTATATATTGAAAAAGGTTCAGGTTCACAGTGTATTAATCAACATGAATTCGAATATCATGAAGGCAATATTTTCTTGCTTCCTCCTTTAGATTGTCACTCATTCAAAATAAACGAACCATCTAAATTTTATTTCATTCGGTTTACAGACCATTATTTTTTAAAAAATGATGGTCTTACCGATTATAATGCTTGGTTTGATAGGATAGCGTATATTACCGCTAACTATAATAAAGTTCCGGGTGATATAATATCAACCGAAAGGGAAAGACAATTTATCATTAATAATATAAAATCCATTTATCAGGAATATTTATCTTCAGACAGTTATTCTGATTCTATTATTACCGGCGCAGTTGCTTCAATTCTTAATATTCTTGCAAGAAGCATCGAAAAAAAGTATGTTGATCAAGCAAATGAAATTGACAATCGTTTTGGAGAAATCCTGAGATACATCAACACTCACATCTCCGATAGCGAGAAACTTCGTGTACCGGAACTTGCTGGAAAGTTCGGTATATCAAAAACTTATTTCTCAGAGTATTTTAAGAAACAAGCAGATGTAAGCTTAGCTGACTATATTATAAAGTCAAAGCTTAGACTTGTGGAGACAAAGGTAATGCATACAGACCTTTCGTTAAAAGAAATTGCTTATCAACTAAATTTTACGGATAGCAGCCACCTTGCTCGATCCTTCAAAAAAGTTTATGGAATGACTGTTAAGGAGTTTAAAAATAGTGGCCGTTTGTGTTGTGCGTAAAAATATTATAAAATCAGTATAATAAGAAATTTGTAAATTAATTCTGTTTCAATTTTAAACTCATAAAAAAGTCTATCTATGAAATTAGAGGAAAACAAAAAAAACGCAAAGGCATTCTACAAAACTGCGTACTTAGGAAATCCTAAAAAAGCAATAGAACTTTATATTAGGGAAGAATACATACAACACAACCCCGATGTTAAAGATGGCACTCAAGGATTTATTGAATATTTTGAAAGAATGCAAATTGAATATCCTGAGAAATCAATTGAATTTGTACGTTGCATAGCTGAAGGAGATATTGTTGCTTTACACACACATCAAATATGGCCGGGGAATGATGAATATGTAACCATGGATTTCTTTCGCTTTGATGAAAATGGGAAAATTTGTGAACACTGGGATGCTATTCAACAAATTCCTGAGAATTCTGCAAACCCAAATAAAATGTATTGATTAAAATTATTCTATCAGGATAATGCTATCACAATTGCATAATTATAAGCTACTTTAATGCTTTTGAACGATAAAGATGCTATGAAAGAGATTATAGAAAAATATCAGTTTAAAGATGGCCTTAAATTGGAATTTGAAATACTGGATTTAGAAAAAGTTCTTAAATCCAAAAAGGACATGATGATCGTTCCTCACAGAGCACAATTCTACCATATACTCTGGATTGAAAAAGGTAAAGGAACTCATTTCATTGATTTCAATCCAATAAATATTGAAGACAACACCATCATCTTTGTACCCCACAATTCTGTAAATTTGTACGATAAGAATGGTACTTACAAAGGGAAAGGTATATTATTTACTGATAACTTCTTTTGTAAAAACAAGCAAGATTTACAGTTTTTACACGCTAGTATATTATATAGTGATTTATATAATATCGCTAAAATTAAAGTCAATCCGGCGATTTCTGATTTAAAGGTGTTTCTAAATGCAATGGAAACAGAATTTCAGAAAAATCAAGATGATGCGCAATATCAAATACTTCATAATATGCTTCACATTTTTTTACTGAAAGCAGAGCGTGAAATGCGCAAACAAGGTTTTAAAGAACTTAAGCCAAGTGCAAATTTGGATTACCTTATTTTATTTAAGGATTTGCTGGAACAAAATTTTAAATCGGAAAAATCGGTTAATAAATATGCATCTGAATTAAGCATTTCTGAAAAACAACTTCACAAAGCAACTACTGTATTGTTAGACAAAACCCCAAAACAAATCATTGACGAGCGTATTTTATTAGAGGCAAAACGATTGTTAGTTCACAGTAACCAATCCATAAAAGAAATTGCGTACGACTTAGGTTACATCGAACCTACCAACTTTATAAAATATTTCCGAAAACACACAGATTCAACACCTTCAGAATTTAGAGAGCAGTTTTAACAAATACTTCTTTGCTAGCAAAAACTCCTAGTGTCAAGTCAACAATGCTTTTTCAGTTGAAATCCTGACAGAGTCAGAATGACCTGACAGAGTTTTACTACCAGACTCCAATGTCGTTTAGTTAGCAAATCCTTCGATAAACTCAGGATGACCAATCTATTAATGTCAGGCTGAGCTTGTCGAAGTTTTTTTATAAGAACAATTTTTAATTACTTAACTAAACAACATTGCTATCGGACTCTGACAGGTTTTAAAAACTCTGTCAGGTCGACCCGAAACTTAAAGCTTGACTTGACAATAGCCTTATGCACATTAATTGATTTATCGAGATAGTCTGATACAGATTATGTGTTACAAGTTGAAATTTAAAAGATTTCGAAACAAGTAAAGAACTTCAGCAACTTTCCACTTTTAAATTCCTACAAAGCCAAACTTTAAACCTTAAACTTAATCGTTGGAGTAAAAGTATCATACAAGGGCGTAAACTTACCTTTACTGTCCTTGCTTTATGCTTCATCTTTGCATTGTGAAATTTATATAAACTATTAAATACTTAACACAATGAAAAATTTAACTTTTATCTTAATGTTGGCACTATCAATTAGTGCCTGTGGACATCAGAAAAAAAACAATTTACAGATTAAAGAAGAAACAAAAATGGAAGTATCAAACAAACAAAAAGTATTAGAGCTTTTAAAAAGCATCGAAACAGGAGCAGCAGAACCAATAGCTTATATTAATGCAAATAAGTACATTCAACACAATCAGGGAGTAGCTGATGGATTGGCAGGTTTTGGTGCATTATTGCAACAATTACCAAAAGGTAGCGCTAAAGTAAATACAATACGTGTATTCGGAGATGGTGATTTTGTTATTGCACATACTGATTACAATTTCTTCGGCCCAAAAATCGGAATCGATATTTTCCGTTTTGAAGATGGACTAATTGTAGAACATTGGGACAATTTACAAGAAAAACTTACTCAAACTGCATCTGGTCGTAGTCAAATTGACGGTGCTACAGACGTAGCCAATTTGGATAAAACTATGGAAAATAAAGCCTTGGTTCAGAACCTAATTCATGATATTTTCTTAGGAGCTCATCCTGATAAAATCACTGATTATATTTCTACTGAACAATACGACCAGCATAATCCTGGTGTGAAAGATGGATTAGCAGGATTAGGAGAAGCTTTAACAGCATTAGCGGAAACAGGTATGCCAATGGTTTACGAAAAGAATCATATGATTTTAGGTGAAGGGAACTTTGTTTTATCTGTATCTGAAGGGATTTTTATGAAGGAAAAAGTGGCTTTCTACGATATTTTCAGAATCGAAAACGGTAAAGTGGTTGAGCACTGGGATACGATAGAAAATTTAATCGCTGAAACAGAAGCTAAAAACAAAAATGGTAAATTCAACTTTTAAGTAATTCACCGAGGGTGTCCAAAAAGCTAATCTTAAAGCAAAAACACTTCGACAGGCTCAGCGTGACAAACTGATTAACATAAAGTTGTCATACTAAGCCTGTCGAAGCATAGACAACCTTATGATTTTTGGGACACCCTCATTTAAATATATTTCAATGAAAGAAATTATCAACTTTTTAACAAAAAACCAAAATCAATGTTTTGCAAGTATTGGTTTAGATGGCAAACCTAAGGTAAGACCATTTCTTTTCATGTTTGAAAGAGATGAAAAAATATTCTTTTGTACTTCAAACAAAAAAGAAGTTTACAGGGAAATTAAGCAAAACCAATTTATTGAATTATGTGCAATGGCTAAAGATATGAGCTGGTTAAGATTGCAAGGTAAAGTTGTTTTTTCAAATGAATTAAAAGATAAAGAAAAGGTATTTGAGGTAAGCCCTTTAGTAAAATCCATCTATAAAAATCCAGAAAATCCGGATTTTGAAGTTTTCTATTTAGATGAAATTAAAGCTCATGTTTCCAGTTTAAATAACAAAACAATTTAAAATTAGTAAAAGCTATTATATTAGATAAAAGAGCTGTAAAACCACACGTGACTAAATTTTTCCATTTGCTGATATGGCGAAAGTTCATACAAAAATTGAAACTGGAAGGACTGTGGAAAAATAGTAGTTAAAATTTAGTTTTTCAAAAAACAGAACAATGCACTTAAATACTAAAAATCAAATGCTTTTAATAAATACTAAAGCTCGTTTGCAAAGCAAATGGGCTTTAGTAATACACAAATACCGCTAAAAGCTGCATGGATAAAAGTAGTAGGTCAAACTTTCTACCATGTAATAATTATTCCAAAATTAAACTGTGATAATTTCATGTTTAAGTTATAATCCCAGGCATTAATATCTTCAAAGGCAATATCATTATCATCTGTTTGTTTTATATGTGAATTATAAACTTCAATTAATGAATAGTCCATTTTAATTCCCAGCTTATTATTTATTTTAAAAATTAATCCCGGGTTAATGGCTAATCCATATTTTAATTCATTTCCATTCATGTTTAAGTATACAAGTTCCATGGATTCCATATTTAGTTGAGAAACTACATTCTCATGCATAAGATATTGAAATGCAAGCTTAAAATCTGTATAGAATAATATCTTTTCGGAAAAACTTGTCATAAATTTATACTTTGGAATCAAAGAAATACCGCTGGATTTAATATTCAAGATCCCCGAATTTTGTACAAATTCATTGGTCGTTCTTTCTTGTTTAGAACTATTCGATAAGTATCCAATTTCAATTCCGATAAAGGTCTTTGGAGACAGACCATATCCAAATTCTCCGTTTAACTCAAATGTATTTGAATTGTTAATATCATAAGGATTATAATTTGATATCAATCTATTATTGGTTAAATCATCATGTGAATAATTTATGGACACCCCTAATAAATATTTATTATTATCGTTTTGTGAATAACAATTTATACCTATAATTCCTAAAATTGTAAAAAGTAATATTCCTTTAATTTTCATATTGTTTATTATTAATTTATTACTTCTAAATTTCTGTTTAAATAATGACTCCACTATTACTATTATACATTATTCTCTGCTATTTTTCTTTTAAGTTCGTTTATTTTTTCTTTGTTTTTTTCTTTATCGTTCATTTCCAAATAATAAATATAGCTATTAATAGAAATATTTAATTCTTCGATGTTTTCATAAATATCAATTGCTTTTTCGTAATCCTTTATAATTAAATTTTCATTTTCACCTTTCTCACATTTACAATTTGCTGAAAATCTATAATATTTCGACAAATAATTTATCTTATTTAAATATTTATCAAGTGCAATATCCAGATCTTTATACATTTCGTTGATTAACATTGTATTAAGTAAAGTAAAAATAGAATTAATCTCTTCGTCATTCATATCCAATTTTTCAAATAAAGGAATAGCCTCTTTAATGTATTCAATTCCTTTTTGTGGTTCACTTATCATTTGGTTAGAAAGTGTTTTTCCAATTTTAAGTAAAGTACCTGGAATATTTGGCTCTATATTATTTAAATGATTAAGAAACTTAATGGCGTTAGCATATGATTGATATAGTAATAAGAAACGTATAAATTGACGATATGTACTACACTCTTCAATCTCGAATAAGTAAATCTTATTAAGTTGAGCCAAAAATTTACTGAAATATTTCAGTTCTGTTTTATTGAGCTTTACTTTTGATAAATGATATTTTGCTTTAAGTTTATTGGGTTTGAAAAACAAATATATTATTAAAAGGCCTTTATTAAAATGAAGATCGTTTTTATCAATTACTAAACCGGTATTATATGTTCTAATAGCCTTATCAATGTCTCCCGGCTTATCTCTTTTTTGATAAGCTTTTCCCAGTTGGGAATAAGAATGTAAATGATTTGCATCAATTTCCAACGCTTTTAAATGAATGTCTATAGCCTTATTAATGTCTCCATCTTTATTTCTTTTTAGATACGCTTTTCCTAGTTCGGTATAAGAATGAAAATCATTAGCATCAATTTTTAAAGCTTTTAAATGGATATCTATAGCCTTATCAATGTCTCCATCCTTATTTCTTTTCAGATAAGCTTTTCCTAGTTCGGTATAAGTATGTAAATCATTAGCATCAATTTTTAAAGCTTTTAAATGGATGTCTATAGCCTCATCAATGTCTCCATCCTTATTTCTTTTTAGATACGCTTTTCCTAGTTCGGTTCTAATATGAAGACTGTTTTTTTCAATTACTAAACCAGCATTATATGTTTTAATTGCCTCATCAAGGTCTCCCTGCTTATCTCTTTTTAGATAAGCTTTTCCCAGTTCGGTTCTAATATGAAGATTGTTTTTATCAATTACTAAACCAGCATTATATGTTTTAATTGCCTCATCAATGTCTCCCGACTTATCTCTTTTTAGATAAGCTTTTCCTAGTTCGGTATAAGAATGTAAATCATTTGCATCAATTTGCAATGCTTTTAAATGGATATCTATAGCCTTATCAAGGTCTCCATCCTTATTTCTTTTTAGATAAGCTTTTCCCAGTTCAGTATAAGAATGTAAATGATGAGCATCAATTTGTAATGCTTTTAAATGCTTATCTATAGCCTTATCAATGTCTCCATCCTTATCTCTTTTTAGATAAGCTTTTCCCAGTTGGGTATAAGAATGCAAATGATAAGCATCAATTTGCAATGCTTTTAAATGGATATCAATAGCCTTATTAATGTCTCCTTGATTATCTCTTTTTAGATAAGCTTTTCCTAGTTCGGTATAATATTCAATTTTTTCAGGATAAAATGATATGAGGTTTTGGTAGTTTAAAATAGTTTTATTTACATCTTCTCTTATTAATGATTTTATATTTTTTATATTAAATTTTTGCTCTAATTTTTTTCGGAAACTATTAAATTCAGAAATCTCACATACTTTCAAATGGTGAATTATTGAGTTTAATATATCAGCTTTAATTGTATTGTTTTTATTTAATTCTTGTATATAATAATCTGTTATTACTTTATGTATAAAATCTTTATTGTTTAATTTGCCATACGCAAAATCTTTTTTCATTGCGTGCATTCCAAATCTATTTTTATCAACTTTCCAAATAAAATTCCTTCTGTTTAATAGCGATAAAAATGCACTTTGATTAAAGCCCGGCAGTTGCCTGATCGCTCTTTTTTCAACGGCTTCAAAAAATGCAGAAAACTCAGTAAGTAGCTGTATTTCTGTAGCATCTCCTTTGTTAAATATATTATCAAGTAATCTGCCACTAAAAAACTTGCCTTCCGGGTCTATTTCTGCATCAAACTTTTTCAGGTCTTTTAAAATATCTTCAAGCTGTTCTCCCGAGTCCATTATGTTTAAAATAAGTTGTCCTCCTAAAGGGTAACCATTCGCTTTTTCGAAGATTAATTCGAATTCAGAATCGCTTATTTCTGAATAATTTTTATCCTTAATAAAATTAATTAATTGTTCCTTAAATTCTCTTTTATCTAATGGTGGCAAAAAATAAGAATTATAAAACTGACCTATATTTTCCAGTTCTTTAGGTCTTGCTCGTGATACTAAAAGAATTTTACCGGCAGGCAGACTAATTAATTTTGGTAGTAAGCTTTTAACTTCTACATCTATTATTTCATAAAAATCATCTAATACAATGCATAAGTTTTCAATGCAAATTGTATCTAAAAACAATGTGTGCAGTTCTTCCAATGAATTCTCATTTGAATAATCGAGCTCACATAATTTAAATAGTTCTTTTAGATGGAAGTTTTTTGTGCATTCTTTATAGATAATATTGTAAGTTTCAATCTCTGACAAGCATATGTCTAACAAATGGGATTTCCCCATCCCTCCAACACCACATAAAAGAAAAAAATGTTCGTTTTCGTTATTTAAGAAATTTACTACCTTGTCAATTGAATCTTTTCTTCCGATGTATTTATTTGTATATCTTTTATAAAAAGATTTTGAATTGGGGAAGTTTTCTTTGCAGTCTTTCTTGATTTCGGCATTTAACTTTTTGAATAAAGAATCGAAATTTTCTTCTAAATGTTCTTTAAAATTTCTTTGTAAATTAGCACCTATAAAATTTATAAATGTTCCGATATAATTTAATATTTGAACAATATCCTCAAGGTCTTTTCTCATGGGATATAATCCATATTGAAGTTTAATCTTTGATAGTATTTCGGTCATTTTTGATTCATCTGCCCGCCAACGAATTTCTAGATTTTCAATAAATTCTGATCTTGGAACTCTATTAAAAATCCCATGTAAGTCCGATAATATTATGGGGAATATATTTTTATTTAAATTGGATTCATTTTTCAGCATCATGTAAGATGCTTCAAGCAAACAATTTTCAGAATTAAGGTATTGTTCGCCTACTATTACTATAACATAACCTCCATTCCCAATTGTATAAATTAAATCGCGTATATTATCCAGGTATTTTAATTCGTTTATGTCTCTTTTGTATTCAAAACCTCTTTCTGTAAGTGCTTTACAAATTGATTCTACTGCAATAGTTTCTTCAGAATTTATTTCATTACCCCAGGAGTAAGATATGTGAATAGGTGGTTTTTTCATTTTCTAAATTCCAAACAAGGTCAATTTTAATTGACCGATTAATAGCTACTTTATCGTTTTATACTCTTTTTTTAAATCATTGACAGAAAATCTCAATTTATTTTTTCCAAAGGTATGGCAGAGAACTATAATTCTTGTAGTTCAGAAGCTGTTATTCCATCGTCATTTCTTGCCCAAGCATCCCAATGCGGTTCATCAGAGATCGGGCTATTATAATTATCATCAAGTATCCCAAGTTCCTTGTTTTTATCTGAAGATATTTTGAAAAAAAGCATCCATCCCAACTGTTCTATGCACTGTGCATCTCCATTTAAGCCTGTATCTTGCCACATTATTTTACGAGCACTGTCTATTGTTCCTTTTGGGTTTGCCATATACCTTTTAATTATTTTTGTTTATCCCGAAGGGATTGAATGTTTATAATAACTACATTCGTTTTTGGTTCGACCCCAATGGGGTCGTATCTAATATAAACACCATGCTATAAACATTTGAATCCGTCGGATTCTTTATAAACATTTTTTATTCATCATCAATCCATTCAAATAAATATTCATCTTTAAATTCAATTTTGAATTTGTTTAAGAAATCGACGTATTCTTCTTTAAAAGATTTCTTTCGATGATGCTCTTTCTGATTATTAATATAAGAAATAACATTATCTAATGCAGAATGTGAATATGAAAAAGCACCATATCCTTCTTGCCATTCAAATTTATATTTTGTGAATTTCTTTTCCTTTATAAAAGTATTCGAAGATTTTTTAACCTCTCTTACCAAATCAGATAAACAACAAGAAGGTTTCATTCCTATAAAAAAATGAATGTGATTTGGCATACCATTAATCGCCAACATTTTTTGACCCTTGTTTTGCACTATTCCTGTAATATACTTGAATAGTTCTTCTTCCCACTGCGGGCTTATCAAGCTAGTTCTTCCTTTTACAGCAAAAACCAATTGAATATAGATTTGTGAAAATGTTCCAACACCCATTTTAGCTACTATTTTATATAATTTATTTTCTAAATCTTTAATGATTTCCGAAAACGATGCTTAAGTGTTAGCGGTTGTTTTTATTTTCTATTCTTTTTATAACATTATCAATCGCACTAATCACCAGTTCTGATTCTTTTAGATAAATAAAATGTCCAGAACTTTTAGTTATTGTTTGATTCACATTGTCATTTTCAGTTACAAAAGACAAACTTAACTTTTCATGTAAATCCATAATTACATTAACAAACCTACTTGTGTCTTGTGAAGGTTCCAAAGATGTTAAAACATGAACTGGAATATGATTAGGAATTTTAAATTCTTCATTAGATAAAACCGTTTTCATAAATTCTACTCTTTCACTTTCAACCCCGCTTAAAGTGTCATTATTCTTGTATTCTGTTCCAAGATATTTATTCCATTCACTTTCAGGCATAGAATCCCGAAGCATTTTAAATAAATTCTCGTGGTACGAATCAATCATTACCATACCAGATACTTTTTCAGGATACAATTTAGCAAAATTTCTGATTACATATCCACCTAACGAGTGCCCAACAAGAATATAAGGTGCTGGAGTATCTATTTTATCTAAAAGTAATTTCAAATCGTTTACAATGTTATCAATTGACCTTACAGATTTTGAATTTTCAGATTTTCCATATCCAGACCTATCATATGAAATTACGCGATAATTTTCAGACAATTTTGCTTGAATTTCAGTCCAGGTTTCACTGCTCATTCCAAGACCTGATTCAAAAATAATGATATGCTCTCCTTTCCCGGAGTTCTTATAATTTATCGAATAGTCACCAATACTGACCTTTTCTTCTTTAATTTCAACTTTATCAGCTTCATTCGTACAAGCACTATTAAAAAGAATAGTACAAACTAACAATGTTATTACCTTAATATTCATCATATTGCCAAAATAGAAATTATCGTTAATGGCAGTTTGTCTAAAAACTGCTTTAGTGTTTAAATTTACATCAAATTTTAGGAATGCTTAAGTTTTTAAAGCATGTTTGAATATAACTTAAAATCTAAATCAAGGATTTTGCAAAATATTTTCGAGTAGCATTTGGATTTAAAATGAGCATAATAAATCAAAAAAACATAAGAAGTATTAGGAAGCATAAAATAAGCCTTGTTAGCTCATTTAAGATTATTTTAACCTTAAAATAAAATAGTCGTAAATTAAATATTAGTCTAATTTAAGTTTCTCATATGCTTTATAAATAGCAACTTCTTCTCTCATTATTCTACTTTTTAGAGTAACAATAAATTTTGATATATCTTTTACAAATTCAGTTTTATTTATATTGACACTATCAAAGTATTTTTGATAAAAATCAAATACAAATTCAGTTATTTTTTCCATTTCTGCCCCAAAAGTATCAAGTGTTTTTCTTAATGATAAATCAGACTTCGCTTTTTCGTGTAAATAGGGATATAATTGTTTATCTTCTTTTGTTAAATGTGCTAATAATGAAGTTTTAGATTGCATTAACAACTCCATACCTTTAGTTGTCGAAGCACCTATTTTTTGTAATTCAAGAAGAATATCTGTAATTGCATGATGTTCCTGTTTAAGTTCATTTACTAATTTACTCATTTTCAAAATTTTATAAATATTAATTCTATTTTATTAAATTCAATTCTTAACTATTCTTTCATTTCATTTTTTATTTCTGCCTCGAATTCAAAGTTATGTCTTCAGTTTACCCCTAAGGCTTATTTAACAAAAAACTGCTTGAGTGTCTAAATTTAGATCAAATTTTAGTCATTCATAAGCTTTTTAAGGCATGTTTGGATATAACTTGAAAATTAAATAATGGATTTTGCAAAATGCTTTCGCAAGAACTTCTATAAGAATAGTGAAGTAATAAACTTTAATTTCTCCCAATCTCATCAAGATACATTGCTTTGAAAAAAAATTAAGTGCAATTCTAAAAAAGTCAAATATCAACAGTAAGTCCTAAATTAATTAATTCTTCAACTTGTTCAGATGTTATTATATTCCCTTACAGATCAACATAATCCAGCGTTTTAAGTTCTAATATTGAAGAAATATCTGTTATATCATTATTTGAAAAATGTAGTTTTTTTAGGTTAATTAAATAACTAATCGAATCAATATTCTTAATATTATTATCAGAAAGGTTTAATTCTTCTAAATAAGATAAATTTTCAAGTAATTCTATTTCAATAATTCCATTTTCTGATAAATCCATCGTTTTGACATGCAAACATTTTTGAATTCTATCTAAATCAGTTATATCTGAAGGCGACAATCCAAAGTCTTCAATATCTTCTAAATACATTATTTGTTAATAGCTGCAGGTAAAGTAAAAATACTTTATCGGCCTTTCGAATATAATTTACTAAAACTGTCAGACTTGTACACTATTTCCAACTTACGAAAATTATCAAACCATTAATACAAAATGATTATTTACGAACTCTCCTACTAAAACATCTCATATTAAGGTTAATGCACATTGCAATGACAAAAATCACTCTCCTAATATTTAAAATTTCTTACTCAATAATTCTGCATATTGCCATAATACTTTTCATTATTAAATTGTCGATTTGATTTTGATAAAATACAATCCTAAAATTGATAGTGTAAACCTATTCCAAGAACTATATAATTTCTAAACCAAATCCAATCATTTGATGATTCTAAAAATAAAGTTTCCACTTCAATCTTCTCTTTTGAAATTATATCATTTGATAAAAAAATACCTATGCTTAAATCAGTAATTATCTGATAATCAATTCCAATTCTAAGATTGAAATCAAGAGAGCTAATGACCTGTATACCTGTTATAAATTCTCCAGTTTGACCATTATCATTTTGTATTGAGGTCATCTGATTAGCTATAAATATTGCTATTAACGGTTGTGTATAAGCTCGAAAATTATGTAACTTAAATAAGTTTCTTTTATAAAATAAACCTATACTAGTCGAATTACTTAAAAAGTATTCTTGTTGATCATGTATATCGTTAAATGAATTACTTTCCCCTTGTCCAAATCCAAAAATAAGTCCTGTGAATGAATTATTATTAAACGCATATGTTATGCTTGGCATATAATTAAAATGAGTTGTACTTTTTACTTCAAATGGAGGATAAGTATAACTGTTCAATCTATTCTCTTTATGAAATGAAAAATCAAATCCAATTCCTAATCCCTTTAAATCATTCTGTGCATTAGCAATCAGATTAAAAGAAAGAAATGAAAGAAATAATATTTTTTTAATCATAATTTATCAATTTGTAAGTAAAGGATGCATTATTTGCAAAATGCAATGGTAATACCTATTAAACACCAAAATCACCTATATAATTCGTTTCTTTTTCGCTTATATTTCTTCAAAAATAAAATCGTAACTACGGCTATGCTTAGATTTTTTGAATCATCTAAGCAAAAAATGATTCAAATTATTTATAGGTCATTTTGAAATTTAATTGAATTGTGTTAAAATCCAAGTTATTTTCAATAATTTTGTATTAGCAGAAAGAAAACTTTTGGTGATTCATTGAACCGAAGTTTATCTTGTATAGTGAGGGAATTATTTC
>WTBR01000034.1 GCA_013138975.1 Bacteroidales bacterium | reverse complement strand
TCTCAATTCAGCCTTATATTAGGTTTCTGTTCGTCAATACATCAAGTTTGCTAATGGCTTCTTTCAGATTCCAAATCGCTCTGGACACCCTTGCCAATTGCTAATGTTTCCTATCAACTCGGCACATGCAGAAACTTGCATTCTGCCAGCTTATTACCATGCCCGACATACAAACAAAAAAGGCCAACATTGCTGTTGACCTTTTTGCTCCCTCTCTAGGACTTGAACCTAGGACCCCCTGATTAACAGTCAGGTGCTCTAACCAACTGAGCTAAGAAGGAATATTGAACTCACATATTTGTGAATTGCGATGCAAAAATAAAAGCTTTTTATCAATAAACAAATTGTTCGTGAGAAAAAATGAGTTTTTTTTCACTTTTAATGCTATACTCCTGATTTACTGTACACAAAACTGCTATTTAATTTTGACAATTTATCCAAAAAAATATTCAATATAATTTTCATATAAACATTATAATATTATCGAATAGTACAAACACAAAACTCCACGTAGACTTTATTCCTGATAAGTTTTAACAACTTATCTAAAAGTAATTACTTAATGTGCTTTTTATAATGACATTATCTATTTTAAAGAGTGTAAAAAACAAATTTGCTGTATACCCTATTCTTGCTATGTTTCAACAAATATTCAAAAACATGTTATAAAGCATATTAATTATAGAAAATACAATCTATTTTGTTCTTCTCTTTTTAAGAGTGATTATATGAGATTTACAGACAATTAAACTAAAATATTTTGATACTAGGTATAGGAACTGATCTCTTTGATGTTGAAAGAATGAAAAGCAGAATTGAAAAGCAGCCATCATTTATTGATGGTATTTTCACAGAAAACGAAATTAATTACTGCAATCAATTCAGAAATAAAGCTGAAAGATTTGCAGCCCGATACGCCGCAAAAGAAGCTTTATTAAAAGCGCTTGGTACCGGATGGAGATACGGAATTACTTTTAAAGATATCAATATTGTAAATGATGATTTAGGAAAACCAAGCATAGAATTATCTGGTGTGGCAAAAGATATTGCAGATAAACTAACAGTAACATCCATACACCTGTCAATGAGTCACACAAACACATTGGCAAGCGCATTTGTAATCATAAATAACACTAAATAACAATAAATTACAAACTAAAAACTAAACTATTAAATTATGTCAAACATTGGATCCTACGAAAAACGTCTCGAAGACTTCGATTGGTCGATTGCTGAAAAAGAGCTTGACTATGTACCCGGAGGTAACATTAATATTGGTTGGTATTGTTCCGACAGAATATGTGAAATGGGAAAAGGAAATAAACCTGCCTTACTTTGGGAAGGATTAGGCGGAAAAGAAAAACAATACACATTTAATGATGTTCGTGTAAAAAGTAACACTATTGCCTCATTCCTTCAAAATTTAGGAATCAAAAACGAAGATCGAGTTTGTCTTTTTATGGATAAAGTCCCAGAATTATATATTGGTTTTGTTGGTATATTAAAATTAGGAGCTATTGCCCAGCCTCTATTCTCTGCATTTGGTGATGAATCATTGCATGTTAGACTGGATAATGCTCAAACTACTGCTATTATTACACAGCGTAAACATGTATCAAAGGTTCGTAAGATTCTTGATCAAATGCCATATTTAAAGCACATTATTCTGGTTGACTACGATGGAAGCAAACCATTAAAAGAACGAGAAATTGCTTTTAACATGGAAGATGCTGAACAAGTAGAAGAATTCAAATCATTCGCTACAAAAGCTGAATCTCCATCTGTATTGCATTATACTTCAGGCACAACAGGGCAACCTAAAGGTGTTAAACATGTTCATTACTCGCTAATTTCACAATATTTAACAACAAAGTGGGTATTGGATTTACAAGAGAATGATATTTATTGGTGTACTGCCGATCCGGGATGGGTTACAGGAACTTCTTATGGTATTATTGGCCCTTGGAGTATGGGGGTTACCTTATGTGTTCTTGATACTGGATTTTCAGCCGAATCATGGTATAAATTCATCGAGAAGCGAAAAATTACTATGTGGTACTCTGCTCCAACAGCTATCAGGTCATTAATGAAAGCTGGTGATGAACTAATAAAACAATATAATCTTTCATCACTACGACATTTAGCAAGTGTTGGCGAACCTTTAAATGCTGAAGCAGTAATCTGGTCTGAAAAAGTTTTTGGAAAAGCATTCCTGGATACTTACTGGCAAACAGAAACAGGATCGATGATGCTTACTAATTATCCTGATATGAAAATTAAACCGGGATCAATGGGTAAACCATTCCCTGGTATTACAGCTGCTATTCTTGACACAGAAACATTTGAAGAAATTACAGAAACAGGGAAACCTGGTTTAATTGGATTTAAACCTAACTGGCCTGCAATGATGAGAACTTACTGGAGAAATGAAGAAACATACCAGAAAAAGTTTATGAATGGTTGGTACTTGCCCGGAGATCGTGCTTATATTGATCAGGACGGCTATTATTGGTTCATAGGTAGAGATGATGATGTTATAAATACCGGAGGTCATTTAGTGAGTCCTTTTGAAGTTGAATCGGCTTTATTAGAACATGAAGCAGTTGCTGAATCAGCTGTAGTTGCAAAACCCGACGATGTAAATATGGAGGTTGTAAAAGCTTTTGTAACTGTTAAACCTGGATTTGAAGCTAACGACGATTTGGAATTGAAAATTATGAATTTTATTCGTAAAAAATTATCTCCATTGGCTATGCCACAGGAAATTGAGTATAAAGATTCTCTTCCAAAAACTCGAAGTGGAAAAATTATGCGTCGTGTATTACATGCTCAGGAATGGGGCGAAGAGATTGGTGATATTTCAACCTTAGAAGACGATTAAACTAAAATTACAAACATAAATATAAACAATAAATTATTAACTTATCTGCTGACATGCAGGCTAAAAAACTAAGAATTATGGAAAATATGAAAGAAGTTATCCTGGAATATGTAATTGAAGAATATTGTGACGAAGAAAATGATGATGTGACATTTGAAACTCCGCTAATTTCTGGTGGAATTGTTGATTCATTTTCAATGGTTTCTTTAAAAAGATTTCTTGAAAACAAATATAAAATTTCTATACCTGATGCAGATGCTTCTCCAGAAAATTTTGACACAGTAACTAAAATTGAAGTATTAGTTAAAAGATTTCAATAAATAATTAGGATGTCCTAAATGTTAAAAAGTTGTCATACTGAATTTATTAAAGCATGGACAGCTTTTTGCTAATCAGTTTGTTACATTAAGTCAGTCGAAATTTATCATTAATAATAATAATATAGATTCTTCGACAAGCTCAGAACGACAAATACTTGGTTTTTCGGACATACTATGTTTGTTTCATTATAACCCAAATTATTATGGCATATACAGATAAAATTAAAGAAATATATCAAAATCAATTAAAAGGAATACAAGACGCAGGATTATTTAAGCAAGAACGTTATATTCATTCATCCCAAGATGCTGAAATAGAAGTTGAATTTCCAGCAGGATCTGCTCCAAAAAGAGTAATTAACGTTTGTGCAAACAATTATTTAGGACTTTCCAGTCATCCTGACGTAATAAAGGCAGCACATGAAGGTCTTGATACTCGTGGATACGGAATGTCATCAGTACGATTTATTTGTGGTACACAGGATATTCATCGCGAATTGGAAAAGAAGGTTAGTGAGTTTCTTGGAACTGAAGACACTATATTGTTTCCATCGTGTATGGATGCAAATGCAGGTGTATTTGAAGCAATCTTAACAAGCGAAGATGTAATGATCTCAGATAGACTTGTTCATGCTTCAATTATAGACGGTATGCGTTTGTGCGCTGCACAGCATGATACTTTCAAGCATTCAGATATGGCTCATCTTGAGAAAAAATTACAATTGCATGCCGATAAAAGGTTAAAGGTTGTAATTAACGATGGTGTATATTCAATGGATGGCGATACTGCTAAATTAGACGAAATGGTAGCGCTTTGTGAAAAATACGATGCTATATTATTTGTTGATGAATCGCACTCTTCAGGATTTATAGGTAAAACAGGACGTGGAACACACGAAAAATGTGGTGTAGTAGGTAAAATAGATATTATCACAACAACGTTTGGTAAAGCATTGGGTGGAGCATCTGGTGGTTGTGTTTCCGGACGTAAAGAAATTGTTGAGATGTGCAGACAGAAAGCTCGCCCTTATTTATTTTCAAATACCATTGCTCCTGTTGTTGTTAGCGGTGTTTTAGAAGTACTGAATATTCTTTCAAAAAGTACTGAACGTCGCGATAAACTTGAAGCAAATACTAAATTCTGGCGCGAGGGTTTAACTAAAGCTGGTTTTGTTTTAAAAGATGGAGATACTCCTATTGTTCCTGTAATGCTATTTAATGCAAAATTGGCGCAGGATGTCTCACGTGATCTTTTCGACCTTGGTATTTATGCTATTGGTTTCTTTTTCCCTGTTGTTCCTCAAGGAGCTGCACGAATAAGAACTCAAATTTCTGCTGGACACGAAATTCATCATCTCGAAAAAGCACTTGACGCTTTTATTAAAGTTGGTAAAAAATATGATATTCTTGGAAAAACAAAACAAGAAATTATCGAAAAATATGGAAGCTAAAACAATTCTTTAAAATACTCTTTAAAAGCTGCTGGAATATTCCAGCAGCTTTTTTTTTGTTCTTAGATGTTGCTGTTTTATTCCTTATACCAATTATTCATCATAGTGTCGTATAAAGAAATTAAATTATTTTTCTCATTTGCGAGGTATAAAATATTTGCATAGCCATATGCTACGAAAATTCTTTCTATCAAAATAAATGGGGAAAAGAAGTAATTTATATGCGACAATATGGTACATAAATAGTATTACTAGTCAAATATTGTATATTAAAATATAATGGCTAATTTCATTCAAAATTTTAAATTATAATTATGCGAAATTTAAATTACATAATCTTGTTTACAATGCTTTCATTCTGTGCTTGTAAGAGCAATCAAGAATTTATCGGCAATAAAAATGTTAACATAAATCAGCCATTACAAATATCTGTCCCTGCCCAAATAAAAATTGGCCAACAGCTTAAAATTGTGTTATCAACAAATTTAGATGAAGGCATTATCTTATTTGACCCAATGATCACTAAAATTGAAAAGTTAGAAGACAGTAAATGGAGACGTGTAAGAATAGTTCAATGTCCTTGTGGGGCAAACTGCATTCCTCCTCCAAATGAGAAAATAATTTCCAAAAATGAAACATGGACCAGATCATGGAATCTGGTCGAATCATGGTGTGAAAAAAATCCTAAACAGGGATTTCCGAAAACGAATAAATTAGAGCCGACCGTAGGAAAATATAGAGCCGTATTATATTATGGTTATAACAATATAGAAAGAATCAAATTAACTAAAGAATTTGAAATTATTAATTAACCCTAAAACCTAATATCAATGAAGAAATTTTTACTATTACTAACTTTTTGTATTCTATTTATTGGAGCTTTTTCTGCTCCTTTTAAATTTTTACCTCACAAAATAACACAACCAGACGGAAAAGTTATTGAATGTTACCTTTCAGGTGATGAATTCTTTAACTGGATTCACGATGAAAATGGGTTTTCCATAATTAAAGGTAGTGATGGATATTATTATTACGCCAAAAAAGAAAAAGAAAAAATCACCGCATCTTCGTATAGAGTAAATTCTGTAAATCCTGAAAAAATTACAGAATTGAAAAAATGGACAATTATCTCAAAAGATGAATACATTAAAAAACGTGATTTTTATAATATACCCTCTAAAAACGAAATATCAAATGCTCCACATGCTGGTCAATTTAATAATATTGTAATCTATATTCGATTTAGTGGAGAGAGTGAAATAACAACTCCGCGTCAGGAATATGATGATAACTTAAATTCTGAAACTAGTAATTCCTTAAAATCATACTTTACCGAAGTATCATATAATCAATTAACTATTAATAGCACTCATTATCCTGATTGCGCTAACCCAACAACAGCAAATGCATCATATGAAGATTCTCATTCAAGATCATACTTTCAACCTTATGATGTTTCAACAAATCCTGATGGTTACACCGATGATAACTCAATAGACAGAGAACATCAACTTTTAGTTGATGCTGTTACCTGGGTTAATAATAATAATCCTATTGATGCAGCATTAAATCTTGATGGAGACAATGATGGAAAAGTAGATAATGTTTGTTTTATGATACAAGGAAATTCTGGAGAATGGGCTGAATTATTATGGGCACATCGATGGTCTCTTTTTTCAAAAACAGTTGAAATAAACGGCAAACGTGTCTATGATTATACTTTCCAGCCTGAAAATCAGGTTGATGTAAGCGTATTATGTCATGAAATGTTCCACGCACTTGGTGCGCCCGATCTATATCATTATGAAGAAAGCACACTCTCTCCTGTCAGTTCTTGGGATTTAATGGAATCGGGTTCTGGTCACATGGGTGCATATATGAAATATAAATATGCAGATAAAAAATGGATTTCAGAAATTCCTGAAATCACTGCGGCAGGCACATATACACTAAACCCATTGACATCATCTACAAATAACTGTTATATGATTGCTTCGCCTAATTCAACTACTGAATTTTTTGTGCTTGAATATAGAAAAAAAGAAGGTGAATTTGAATCAAATTTACTAGGAGAAGGGCTATTAGTATATAGAATAAATTCTAATTTTGATGGTAATGCGAGCTACGACGGAACAACTATTTTTGATGAAGTTTACATATACAGACCAAATGGAACAACTACTTTAAACGGAAGTGCAAGTACCGCAAATTTTTCTTCTAATGTAAGTAGAACTGAAATTAATGATATAACAAACCCGAATAGTTTTTTAACTGACGGATCTGTTGGAGGATTAAATATATTTAACATAACATCTGCTGGTTCAACCATTTCATTTGAGGTAAAAATTGGAGCAGTTGATGATCCTTTGAATTTTTCTGCAGTAATTGCATCTTCAAATCAAATAAATTTATCCTGGAATTTAAATGCAGATAATAATGATGTTGTTCTTGCATATTCATTAGATGGGACATTTGGTACTCCAGAAGATGGTGTAAGTTATAATACTGGAAATAGTATTCCAGGAGGTGGAGAAGTCCTTTACTCAGGAAATAATATTTCATATAACCACCTTTCATTAACATCAGGACAAGAATATTATTATCAAATTTGGTCTGTAGACACTGAAGAAGCTTACTCTATAGGAAAAAATATTACTACCTACATCCCTTGCGAGGAAGCTTTATTACCCTTTACAGAGGATTTTTCTGAAGAATTACTTCCTTCGTGTTGGCTGAATAAAGATAATATTGGCACAGGACAAGTTTGGGAGTTTAATAATACAGCTAGTTTAGGCTTCGGGTCAACTTCAGGTGCAAATGGTATTGCAATTCTAAACAGCGATAGCTATGGAGATGGAGGATCTCAGAATACAGATCTTGTTTGTGCATTACTAGATTTATCCATTTATAATAGTGTTAAATTGAAATTTGAACATTATTTTGAAGAATTTAGTGGAAGCTATGCTGAACTAATATATAGTATTGATGCCGGGCAAACATGGAATTCTATCCAAACTTGGAGTTCAACCGAAGGATCATTTGAAACTCCTACAGTTTTTAATATGGATATTTCAAGTGAAGTTGCTGGAGAATCTGAAGTATTAATAGCATGGAAGTATGTTGGTTCATGGGGTTATTACTGGGTAATAGATGATGTCGAAATTACAGGTGTTTCTTCAGGCGAACCTGTTGTTGTGACAAAAGACGCTGATGGAATAATGATAGATCTAGCAAGCTTACATGGAAACATAAATGCAAATGGTAATACAATTACAGAAATTCAGTTTGAATATGGAACTGAATCTGGTAATTATTCAAATACCATAAATGCAACACCATCAACAGCAAGTGGTTCTCTCAATACTAATGTCGCAGTTGAAATCCCTAGTTTAACAGGAAACACAGAGTATTTTTATCGTGTAAAATGTAAAGATGGTGCTGATATTTTAACTGGTGAAGAAAAATCTTTCACAACAGATGCTCGCCCAACAGTTATTATCACAAGCGATGAGGAAGATTATGTTAATATTGACCCATTTCAAGTTCAGTTAACTTTTAATGAACCCATTATCTCTATTTCAGAAACTGATATTGCAATAACAAATGGGACCGTGACAGGAATAAGTGGAACGAGTAGTACAATATATACTTTATATATTGCTCCTGATAGCGATGGAGAAGTAACTCTACAAATAGCTGAAAATACAATTGAAGATCTTTCAGGAAATGGCAATATTGCCTCATCTGTATTTACAATTATTTATGATTCTAGTGCGCCTGAAATTGTTATTTCTTCATCAGAGTCGGTATCTACAGAAGTAAATCCAATTCCTGTTATATTTACTTTTAATGAGGATGTTTCTGATTTCAACATTTCCGATATAACTGTTACTAATGGTACTGCTGCCAATTTTATAACAACTAGTGCAAGTATATATAATGCAGAAATTATTCCTTTGAATCAAGGAGATATTACCGTAAAGATAATTGCAGATTTAGTTTCTGATATTGCAGGAAACAAAAATATAGTTTCTAATGGATGGTCAATTAATTATAGCCTGCCTTTAGGAATTGAAGAATTTATTGCTGCCGGAATTAAGTTATATCCAAATCCCACAAATGGATTAATTACTGTTGAATATAATAACTCTATTGAAGCAGGAAGCGTCAAAATTTTTAATTATTTAGGTAAATTAATCTATACAAAAATCCTTAATAACGATAAACAACAATCAATAGATTTGACTAATCAAGCTAAAGGAGTGTATATTATTCAATTTACATTAGGTAAAAAACAAATTAGTACTCAATTAATTATTCAATAATTATATCAAAGAGGGTGTCTGAAAATGACACCCTCTTTATTCTAATCTTTAACATTTCAAAAAGGTTAATACCAATTAAACATCAAAATACCCTATATAATTCGTTTCTTTTTCACATATATTTCATCAAAAAAAAAAACCGTAGCATACGGCTATGCTTGGATTTTTTGAATCATCTAAGCAAAAAATAATTCAAATTATTTATAGGTCATTTTGAAATTTAATTGGTATAACTATTGAGATGTGATTTATACTTCTTTATATATAAAATGCAACAAGCAACTCCTGCCGTATAACATACTTCTAACAAGCTGACTTTCTTTGTGTAATCATGATAATTATATATCTTCATCCCCTTTGTTAAAGTAGTTATAGAACATTGCAAAACCTAGCTATCATTTATCAAAAAAAAAACTAAATTCAAATTTTAACATTTTAACTAAAAAAAGCATAAATGAAAAAACACATTACAAAATTAACGGCTTTAGCCATTTTACTTTTAATTTCGTCGCTTAACGTGTGTGCACAAGAAATTGAAAAAATTGGTATTTCTTCTTTATTAGAAGTACAACTGTATAATCGAGCAATTCACATTATGGCAATGTTATTGATCGGATTTGGATTTTTAATGGTATTTGTAAAAAAATATGGGCGTTCAGCTTTAACAGCTACCTTTTTATTAGTCAGTATTTCTATTCCTCTTTATTTTTTAATCCACTCATTAGGGATTTTTGGTGAAGCAAAAGGAGAAATAGAAGAATTAATTTTAGCTGAATTTGGTGCTGCCAGTTTGTTAATTTCTGCCGGCGCAGTTTTAGGAAGACTTAAAATGTTTCAGTACATCCTATTAGGTTTAGTCTTTATTCCTTTTTACATGCTTAACGAGTGGATTATTATTGAGAATGGCATTGGTATTATTAAAGATGGTTTTGCTGATACGGGAGGTTCTATCGTTATTCATGCTTATGGTGCATTATTTGGTTTGGCAGTAGCGCTATCAATGACCACTAAAGAGGAACTTGAAAAGCCAATTGAGGCAGATGCAACGAGTGATAGATATTCAATTCTTGGAAGTATGGTTTTATGGGTATTCTGGCCAAGTTTTTGTGCTGCACTTGTTCCTGTTGAAGCTATACCTCATACAGTTGTAAATGTATTCTTAGCACTATGTGGCTCTACGCTAATAACATATGTTTTATCAATTACAATAAGAGGGAAAATAAATATTGCTGACATTGCAAATGCTGCACTGGCCGGTGGTGTTGCTATTGGTTCAACTTGTGATCATGCAAGTCATCCCACTGCAATGTTAATAGGTGTATTAGCAGGAAGTATTGCCACTATTGGTTTTACTATAATTCAGAGAAGACAACAAAAACTTATTAAATCGGTTGATACCTGCGGAGTAACCAACTTACATGGATTACCAGGTTTATTGGGTGGTTTTGCTGCAATTCCGGTTGTTAGCGGTTTAAATGTTTCCAGTCAGCTATCAGGGATATTAATAACAATTGTATCCGCTTTAATCTTTGGATATCTTACAGGAAAATTTATTAAGTTATTTGGACACAGAGATGAAGCTTATGTCGATGCGGAAGAATTTGAAGATGCTGATGAATAAAACCTAACATTAAATCATATTATTATTTTGACGCAGTTTCGAAGGATATAGAGACTGCGTCATTTTTTTATAGAAACAATTTCTCAAAACATAACTTTCTAAAATAATATTAACTTTGTTTCTTTTAATTATATGAAACGAAACTCTTCAATAGTAAGCAAATTAATAATCTATTTCTTACTATTAAATATTTTTACAGTAATAGTTGTAGGCTCATATTCTTATTATAGAGCAAAAGATGCTCTTGTTGAGCGAACTTTTGATCAGCTTACATCGCTAAGAATTGAAAAGAAATTTAGAATTGAACGATTTTTCGAAGATCGCATGTTAGATATAAGTCTAGTCTCAAAATCTAAAGATGTTATTAATATTATTATGCTCCTTAACAAAGAAGATTTGAAATCTGAGCAAAATGATAATCAGTTTTTTAGTGAATATGATAATTTCTTGCGAAACCATTTCTTATCCAGTCAATATTATAAGCGATTTTTTGTTGTTAATGCAAATAAACTTGCGGTTTCTTATAGTATAACGGATGAGGATAAATCACAAATAGTTTATAAAAATGTAGAAGACTTACCCGTCTTTAATTTATGGAAAAAAATTAAAGAATCTCATAAAATAGCTATTGAAGACTATAAGCTAGATGCAAATACAAATTTGCCTGCAATATTTATTGGTGCTCCGGTAATAAATAATTCCGGGAAAAATATAGGGATTGTAATCATCGAAATTGATATTGATGCTATTAATTCAATAATGTATGAAAACAATCCTCATAATGGATTAGGAAAAACTGGAGAATCCTATTTAGTTGGTAACGATTTCTTAATGCGAAGTACTTCACGATTCGAAGATAACTCTGTATTTAAAACTTTAGTTAAAACTACAAGTGTTCAAGCTGCCCTCAATGGAGAAACCGGAACCAGTTTGATAAATGATTATCGAAAGATTTCCGTTTTAAGCTCTTTTAGTAATGTAGAAATTCCTGGTTTAGATTGGGCAATAATGACCGAGATTGATGAAAAAGAAGCAATGATTCCAATTGATTCTATCAGAAATAATATTCTATACCTAAGTGTTTTAATATCAATATTATTGTTTGCATTTGTTTATATCATTGCTAACAGAATAAGTTTGCCAATTATAAAATTAAAACAAGCAGCTCAAAATATTACCGGAGGTAATTACGATGTTTTTGTTGAAGATGTAATAAGTAACGACGAAATTGGAAGCCTAATTGAAGCTTTTAATGAGATGTCGTCCAAAATAAAGGAACAAACAGAAAAGCTTAAATTAGAAAAATCAATGCGCTTAAGTTCAATGATTGATGGTCAGGAACTTGAAAGGCAAAGATTATCGAGAGAGTTACACGATGGATTAGGCCAATCTATTCTTGCAATAAAAATGAGATTAGAGCGAACAGCAAATGCTTCGCCCGAAAAAGTTACCAAAATAATGAATGAAGTTCAGGTTCTTTTTGCAAATACAATTAATGAAGTTCGCAGTATTTCAAATAACCTAATGCCGGCCGTTTTAAATGAATTTGGATTGCTTGATGCTTTAAAAAATTTATGTGGTGATGTTACAAAAAGCTCAGGAATAGACGTTAATTTTAAGAACAAGGGATTTGCTGTTAAAATTGAAGATAGAATAAATACTTACTTATATAGAATCTCACAAGAGGCTTTAAATAATATAATTAAGCATTCTAAGGCAAATTTTGCAAATATTGAATTAAATTCGGATACTGATTTTGCTTATCTCAATATTTCGGATAATGGTAAAGGATTTAATTATGTTGAAGGAAGCAAAATGTGTGGAAACGGAATTTCTAATATGAAAGAAAGAGTATTTTTGTTAAACGGAAATATTGAAATTAGTTCTCAAAAAGATATTGGGACAAGTTTAAAAATTCAAGTTCCATTAAAAAACTAAAAGTATGGAGAAAATCAAGATCATATTGGTTGATGACCATCAGATGTTTAGAGATGGAGTTAAATCCGTTTTATCCGATGAAGAAAACATTGACCTTGTTGGCGAAGTAGGAAATGCTAAAGATTTATATGAATTGTTAAAAACAACAAATCCCGATGTAATTATAACGGATATATCTATGCCTGATATTTCGGGAATTGAACTATCCAAATTCGTATCCGAAAACTATCCAGAAATAAATATTCTAATACTTTCTATGCATACTAACGAAGAGTTTATTACAAAATCTTTGGCTGCAGGCGCAAAGGGTTATCTTCCTAAAGATACTAGTATGGACGAACTCCTTGAAGCTATAAATGTAATTTATAAAGGCGAAAATTATTTCAATAAAAACATATCAGATACACTTTTAAAATCGCTTATAAGTAAATCTAAACCTAGCAAAGAGAACATTAAAAACGGGACTCTAACTAAAAGAGAGCGAGAGATTATCAGTCATGTTGTTGATGGTCTTTCGAATAAAGAAATCGCCTGTAAATTATTTATTAGCATAAGAACTGTTGATTCGCATAAGAATAATATAATGCAAAAATTAAATTTAAAATCTTCAGTTGAATTAGTGAAATATGCAATAAAAAACAACTTAGCAAAGCTAGATTAATAAATCCCTATTTCTTAACTAATTACTACACAACAATAGGTAATTTACCTATTCGGTATACTTAATTTTCTTAGACAATTTTCAGTTTTTTTACCGATTGTTTGCATGCTTAGCTACATATAGTTTTGTTGCATGTATAATTATTCTACAATTAAAAAATGTGCAATCTTAAATTCATTTAAAGCAATCAACTTTAAATTCTTACCATTCATTAAATTAATCTTAAAACTATAATTACTATGAATCAAAAAGTTAAACTTTTTAGTTTGCTATGTGCTATTTTATTATGTGCAGGTAGTTTATATGCTCAAGATGAAGCAACATCGGAAGAATCTCCATGGAGTGTAGGTGGCGATTTTGTTAGTCGCTATATATGGCGTGGTGTTAATCTAGGTGGTTCATCTCCAAGCATCCAACCTTATTTAGAATATGGTTTCGGAACAGATGATCATTCTTTTTCGATTGGCGCATGGGGAGCTTATTCATTAAGCGGAACTCAAACAGGACAAGAAGCAGATCTTTATTTATCCTATACCTTAAAAGACATGTTCTCATTAACTGTTACCGATTACTTTTTCCCGGATGAATCTATTGATAGAAATAAATATTTCAATTACAATATGGATTGGGATAAAATTAATAGTGGAGAAACAAAGCAAACAGGCCATCTTGTTGAAGCAGCTATTAGTTTTAACGGAACTGAAAATATTCCGGTAAGCATAATGTTCGCAATGAATATTTGGGGAGCCGATGCTCAAAAATATAAAGAAGAATCAGGACTAATGGTTCCAGAAGATGGCATTGTAATGTCTAAGTATATCGAATTAGCTTATTCTACTGATGTAAACGGAATTAGTCTTGATTTATTTGCAGGAGCAGCTTTAGATAAACCCGAAATTGATAAAAGTGAACCTGCAGGCTTTTATGGACAAAAAGCAATGGGCTTTATTAATCTGGGCTTCACTCTTTCAAAAGAAATACAAATAACTGAAAATTTTGCATTACCCGTTTTCGGATCTGTTATTACAAATCCTGAAGCACAAAATATTTTTATGGTATTCGGAATATCATTTTAAATCATTTTAAATAAAAACTAAAACTTATAATTATGTTTGACACCGGTTCAACAACTTTTATGATTTTATGTACAAGTTTGGTTATGTTAATGACCCCAGGCTTGGCATTCTTTTATGGCGGTTTAGCTAGCAAAAGAAATATTCTTGGAATTATGGCACAAACTTTTGTGTCCTTAGGAATAACAACAATAATGTGGGTAACAGTTGGTTATTCTCTTTGCTTTAGTGGTGGCGAAGGTGGAATTATTGGTAACCTCGATTGGGCTTTTTTAAAAGGAATAGCTTTTGATCAGGCTTTCGAGAACGGAAAATATCCTGTTTACATTTTTGTTGCTTACCAAATGATGTTTGCGATTATTACACCTGCCCTTATTACTGGTGCATTCATTAATCGTGTTACTTTTAAAGCCTACTTAATTTTCTTAGTAGTATGGCAATTGTTCGTTTATTATCCGTTTGTACACATGGTATGGGGTGGCGGAATTATGGCTGAATGGGGCGTTTTAGACTTTGCCGGAGGTGTAGTAGTGCACGCAACAGCAGGTTTTGCAGCTTTGGCTTCTGTAATATATGTAGGTAAACGTCAGGATACCAGCTCTCCTCCAAACAGTATTCCATTGGTAGCTATTGGTACCGGTTTATTATGGTTTGGTTGGTATGGTTTTAATGCCGGAAGCGAATTAGATGTTGATGCCATTTCAACCTTAGCATTTCTAAACACTGATGTAGCTGCTTCATTTGCTGCAATTACATGGATGATAATTGAGTGGGTAAAAGAAGGTAAACCAAAATTTATTGGTTTATTAACCGGAGCAGTTGCAGGTTTAGCAACAATTACACCTGCCGCAGGTTATGTACCTTTATGGGCTGCAATGCTTATTGGTATTTCTGCCGGCGCAATATGTTTCTACGCAGTACAATTAAAAAACAAACTTGGTTGGGATGATGCATTAGATGTTTGGGGTGTTCACGGTGTAGGCGGATGTCTTGGAACAATATTATTAGGAGTATTTGCTTATTCTCATATTAATGGTCAAAGCGGACTACTGGAAGGTAATGTAAGTTTCTTCTTAAAAGAGGTAGCTGCTGTAGCAATTGCTGCTGTTTACGCTTTTGGTTTTACTTATTTAATGCTTATACTTATTAATCTTATATCACCTGTAAAAGCAACAGAAGAAGAAGAAAATCTTGGTATTGATCAAGCTCTTCATGGAGAAAAAGCTTATGACGAAGGATCCTTATAGACTCCTTTGTATTAAAACGTTAGAATTCGAAATAAAAACAAGTTGGCGAAAATCGTCAACTTGTTTTGTTTTATACCTAAAAATTACTACAAAATAGTTTAAGTTTGGGCCTGTGAAATTTAAAACTATTATATGAAAACAATAGGCCTAATAGGAGGTGTGAGTTGGAAATCATTCCTTAACCCTTATCGAATTATTAACGATAAAAATAAAAACATTCAACAAAAAATTGGATGGAGTGAATTAACAAAAATACATGCAGAAAGAACTGTTTTAGAAGCCATAAAACAAAAACTATGATGAATCAAACAAATAATAAGAGTGTTATTTCCAACTCTACTTTAAGAATTGCTGTTGGCATTCTAGGTATTTCTTTGCCATTTATATTGGTTATTGGATCAATTATATTAGATGGAGAGAATAAAATTCTATATTCAATTAGTGCATATTATCATACTCGAATTGGAAATGGATTTGTCTGTATAATGTCTGCGGTCGCTATATTTCTATTTGCCTATAAAGGTCATGATTTAAGAGATAATATTGCTGGAAATTTAGGTGGGATATTTGCTCTGGGAACTGCTTTATTTCCAAATTCACAAGCTTACCCTATTACGCTAATTCACAAATTACACCTAAGCTTTGCAACTTTACTTTTCATAGTATTGATTTATTTTTCCATTGTCTTGTTTACCACAAGCAATAAGCCGAAGCCCTATCCTAAAGCAAAGAAAAACAGAAATAAAGTGTATTATATCTGCGGTATTACTATGATTGCTTGTGTTATTTGTATTGCTTTATTAAAACTTTGGCTCGAACATAGTTTTCCTCAAATTAGAAATTTTAAGCTTGCATTTTGGTTCGAGTCAATTGCTTTAATTGCCTCTGGAATTTCATGGATAACCAAAGGTCAAAAATTCTTTAAAGATCCTGTAGCGAATTAAAAAAGATCTTTATTAAAGGGTAAACCAACAATATATATGATGTTTTTTTATATCTGATTAACCGTTTTTTTTAAAACTATTAGAACATATAATATTGGTAGTGTTCGATAAAAACTCATGGAATAAAGTCAATCTATGGGTTGCGCTCTGTAAACCCAATCATAAAATATTTTATAAAATGCAACAAGGTTTTTAACCATAAGTATGGAGTTCTAAGTTTACAATCTCGATTTTTATGCAAAAAAGATTAGATTTGTGTCTGTAATTATTAAAAATGTTCTTTAAACCTTTCTATAAAAATCAAAATATGAAAACAATTGGATTAATTGGAGGAATGAGTTGGGAATCATCACTTGAATATTATCGAATCATAAACGAAAAAGTAAAAAAAGAATTAGGGGGTTTACATTCTGCTCAATCACTTATGTATTCGGTAGATTTCGAAAATATAAAAAATCTTCAGCACGAAGGCAAGTGGGATGATTTAACAACAATTATGATTGACGCTGCAAAGAGATTAGAAAAAGGTGGTGCCGATATAATTGTTATTTGTACAAATACAATGCATAAAATGGCGGAAGATATTCAAAACAATATCGACTTACCTCTTATACATATTGCCGACACTACTGCTCAAGCCATAAAAGAATTAAAGCTTAATAAAATTGGTTTATTAGGAACTAAATTTACAATGGAACAAGATTTTTATAAAGGACGATTAACTGAAAAACATGGTTTAAGCGTTGTTATCCCGAACAACGAAGATAGAGATATAGTTCATAAAATAATTTATAATGAATTGTGTCAAGGAAATATTAAAGATTCATCGAAAAAAGAATACATTAGAATTATTGAAAATATGGTTAAGAATGGTGCAGAAGGAGTTATTTTAGGATGCACTGAAATACCTTTACTAATAAAACAAGGAGATGTAAATGTTCCTGTTTTTGATACAACAACAATACATGCAGAACAAGCGGTTTTGCAAGCTATAAAATAATTAAGATTATGCAAAAAAATAACAATGCCCCTGAAATGTACGTTCTTTCGTACTTTACACTTAGAATTGCAGTTGGAATTTTAGGTATTATTTTACCCTTTATTTTAATTCTTGGATCAATTATTTTAGATGGCAAAACTGAAATAATAAATTCCATAAGCTCTTATTATCATTTGCACATTGGAAATGCACTTGTTGGTATTTTATGTGCAGTTGCTTTATTCCTATTTGCTTATAAAGGATATGATTTTAGAGATAATCTTGCAGGTCATTTAGGAGGTATATTTGCTTTAGGGATTGCTTTTTTACCAAACAATACAGTCAACCCGGGCACTTTGATTAATATTTTGCATTTGACTTCTGCTTGTTTGTTTTTTCTGGTACTTGTCTATTTTTCAATTTTTCTATTTACTTCTAGTGATCAACCCAAGCCTTACTCTAAAGCTAAAAGAAACAGAAACATAGTATATTATATTAGTGGATTTACTATGCTATTTTGTCTTGTTTTAATTGGTTTATATATGCTTTGGTTAAAAAAATATCCCTTTTTTGTTAATTTAAAACCTGCGTTTTGGCTAGAAACAGTTGCTTTAATTGCATTCGGAATTTCATGGATTACTAAAGGTCAGGCAATTTTTAAAGATGCTGTAGCCAATTAAAAGAAATGTAACAAATCAGTGGCAATATTCATAATTTAAACTTTATAAAAAAGCCACAGATTCGCAGATTATACCAATTCTTCTTCAATATGTCGCATATAATGTGGTGTTTTGAAGTTTAGAATGGTTAATGCCGATACATTATCAACGTGCTTTATGTATAAAGCGCATTCTGATAAGTAATCAGTACTATACAGTTACAAAAAGGTTCTGCTCTTACCGAAGAGAATCCGTAACACGACTATTTAACTACATCGAATTATTTTTTGACTAACTCCAGATTTAGGCTGGGGTTAAAGAACGTAACTTGTTGATGGACTTTAGTCCATATACTTTTATCGGAAACTATAGTTTTACATTTTCAAATATCATGAATAATTGTTAAAACCCAATACAATATGTTGATTTGCTCATTTAAATAAAATGTTATCTTTACAAAGATAATCATCTAAATTAGTACATGTATGAAGCGTTTCATTATTGCATTAACCGTATTTATGACAATTACCAGTTCAGTTATGGCGATTTTTCCTTTTTACAAAATAGGAGAAAAAAATGAAGCCATTACTATCGTTGAAAATGAAATAAACGAAGCCCTTAAATCAGCAAATTATGAAATTCTGGGATCGTATAATGTTGCAAATAATAAAGATTTTCAGGTAATTGTTTTTACCAATACAAATCTAAAAAAATTAGCATTAAGTTATTCAAATAGAGGTGCATTGGCAGCAGCCCAAAAAATAGCTTTAATTTACAAAGATGGAAAAACAAGTATAAGTCTCCTAAATCCTAAATATATGTTTCATGCATATTTTCAAAAAGAATTTGAAAAAAATGGAAGCATCTTAATTGACGAAACGAATGCTATTAAATCTATTTTTACAGAACTCGGATACTCCCTTTCTCCTTTCGGAGGAGAAGTAAGCATAAAAGATTTACGTAATTATAAGTATATGATCGGAATGCCTGATTTTAATGATCCTGTTAAGCTTAATACATATGCTAGTTTTGAAGAAGGGTTAAAAACGATTCGTGCAAATCTTGAAGCGAAAAAAGGAAATACAGTAAAAGTTTATGAATTAATATCCGAGGATAAAAATATAGCTGTTTTTGGTGTTGGACTACTGGATGTTGAAGAAGGAGAAAAACACTTTTTATCCATAATTGGTGAAGATCATTTGGCAGCCATGCCATATGAAATAATTTTACAAGACAATGAGGCTACTATGCTTCACGGTCGCTTTCGAATTGCTTTATTTTGGCCGGAACTAAGCATGTCAACTTTTACAAAGATTATGAGTACCCCGGGTAAAGTGGAAGAGTTTATGGAAGCTATTTCAAAATAATTTTTCAATTTTTATTATAGTAATAGGGCTGTCCCAAAAGCGATATAAATAGATTTTAAGCAACTTTTCGCCCCTACCCTAAAGGGAGAAGTTACTGAAAATCAAGACTCCCTTTAGGGTAAGGGGCAAAGACTGATTTTCAGTAAACTTGTTATGAGAGATTTTTTGGATAGCCTCATTTATATTTTTCATAATTACTTAATTTGAAACATATAAAAAATTCCAAATGTAACTTTAACTACTTTTTACCGTCCTATGTTTTTAATCTTTAAAAACATTTTATGCAGCCTATAGCATCATCAGAACGTATTCAAATAATTGACATCCTAAGAGGATTTGCCCTTTTTGGAGTTTTAGTTATGAATATTTATTTTTTTAATTACCCAAATGAAGGTAATCTGGTTCAAGAAGAATACCTCTCTTCAGGAGACTCAATCACTTCTTGGGTTTTAAGGGTGTTAATAAGCGGGAAATTTTACATCCTGTTTTCATTTCTATTTGGCTTAGGCTTTTCAATTCAAATAACAAGATTAAAAAACAAAGACATAAATGTAGTTCAAACATATACACGAAGATTATTTATTCTATTAGGTTTTGGGCTTATCCATTCAATACTTATTTGGAATGGTGATATTCTTAAACTTTATGCAATAATTGGATTTATATTATTGCTGTTTCGAAATTCCAGTTTAAAGCGGGTTAAAATATGGATTATAATTCTTTTTTCATTATTCTATATTGGATATGCAGTTGGTGCGATTTTAGATAGCAGACCAAAAAAAGACAAGGATAAAGTTGAAAATACTTTAAACGAAGACACTAAAAATACTAATGTAGATGAAGCCTCTGACGAAAATAAAGATGAAGAGATCCTAGTTGAAAAAGATAAGAATGAAATATCTTTTGAGGAATATAAAAATGGCAATTATTTTTCTACTATTAAAGAGAATATTAATGTTTTCATAGAATGGAAACAGTTAGCTATTCTTGTTTTAGGTTTATTATTTATTTTACCCTTATTTTTATTGGGCTCTTATTTTGGAAGAAAAGAGATTTTTAGTAATAAAAATAATAATCCATTTTTATTAAAACTCATGCTGTGGAGCTTACTTATTGGAACAATAATGAGTACAATGTTTATATATTTTGGTATTACCACTTCAAAAGGCGATGAAACTTTTCAGCGTGCATTAATGCATATTGGAGAACAATATGCCGCCTTACCTCTTACCTTAGCATATATCAGTGCGGTTACTTTACTCTATAATAAAAATATAAGAGTCAATTTATTGAAGCCCTTAGCTCCTGTTGGTCAAATGGCTCTTACGAATTATCTATTGCAATCAATAGTTTTTACCTGGGTTTTCTATGGGCAGGGGCTCGGATTAATTGGACAAAAAAGTACAGTGCTTTTACTTTTAATTGGTATTGTCTTTTTTAGTATTCAAGTTATTGTTAGCAAATGGTGGATGAGTAAATTTAAGTTCGGCCCGGCTGAATGGCTTTGGAGGGTATTAACTTACGGAGAGATGCAATCATTTAAGAAATAAAAACCAGTACGAATTTTATTTATTGGATATGATAAGGGAAGACATGCTCTGGAATTAAGCAAACGAGATTATAATAAACCCAGCATTAAGTTATCGGAGACTTTGTCGCAAAGAAATCGTGAAAAAGCCTATAAAGAAAATGGGAATCTTGCTTATAGCAGAAAAATGATAGCTTTCAGAGTATGAATTCTAACTTGCTAACTTTAAGGTAAAATAAAATTTACATCCTTTCCCTGTTTCACTCTTAACCCAAATTTTACCCTCATTACTTTCTATAAAGTCTTTGCATAATAGTAATCCTAAACCGCTGCCTTTATCCGCTGAAACTAACGGATTATCGAAGGTTTTCTGAATATCAAACAAATTCTCAGTATCAAATTCAGGCATTCCTACACCCGAATCAGAAACACAGATTTCAACTTCATCATGTTTTGTTATTGCACTTACTAAAATGCTGCCTTTCTTAGGTGTGAATTTTATTGCATTCGAAATCAAATTCCGAAATACCGTGGAAATCATATAATTATCGGCATTTCCCTTTATATTTGAATCTATATCCACTTCTATCGTCAAATCCTTCTCTTCAGAAAGTTCATGATACAATCGAATGGCTTCTTTTGCCGTTTTTCTAATATTAAAATCATTTTTATTTTGTTCTAATTTACCCGACTGCATTTTCGACCAATCCAATAAATTTTCCAGTAAAGTATGCAAAGAATCCGATGTTTCATTCATGCGCCCGATTGATAGTTTCAGATTAGACTCATCAAAATCCTCATTTTCGTTTAAGAAATAATCTGTTAATCCAACAATACTACCAATAGGCCCTTTTAAATCATGAGCAATAATCGAATACACAATATCCTTATGTTTTTGAGAGGTTCTTAATTCGTCGGCTTGTTTTATAAGTTGTTTTTCTTTTATGTTTATAAACCACTGGTAAAATCCAATAGCAACTCCCATTCCCATAAAACAGAACATAATATTAGAGCTATAAAAAAATGGAATAAACTTATCGGGAATAATAATTTGAGGCTTAAATGGAGATCCAAAGAACTCTAATATTAAGTATAATATAAAATATATTGTTATGAAAAAAATTAAGTATCCCTTTTGTTTTACTGACCATATGAAAACCGGAATTGTACATGCTAGTAATAGATATACATGAAAACCGGGACTTTTATCAAAAAGATATGCAGCCACAACAGTCATGTAAAAAGGAGTAAAAATGGCTAGTAATATTTTTGCTGTATTATAAAAACCTTTTTTATTAATAAAAATAACACCAATGGTTAAAAGTGAATTTAGCAAAATAAAAATAATTGCCGGAGAAAATAAATTAACATCCAGAATACTGTATATGCCTACATATAATAGCATGTAAAAAATTGAAATGACACACAAATAATTTACTATTTTAATCCTATGCAGTTCATCTTGACTATATTCAGAAAGGATATTTTCAGGAAAATCAACATTTAAAAAGCTTGAAGCAATTTTTGTAATTTTTTTCATACTAATGGAAGTACTCCTTAATTTTTATTCGTGAACTGTAACATTACTTTTTCTATTTTGTTCCAGTTTAGCATTTTGCTAAATAAGTGAAACAGAGAGCTTGAAAGATCATTAATCTCAAAATTTTGCAATCTTACGATAATTTTCCTAACTTCAAAATTTTATCAAGAAATAAAGAAATTGCAATAAATATTGTGACTAAATGAAATTATTCCAATATTCACGCTCTTAAAAGAAAAGCATGAAAATAACATTTATACAAACCGGGGGAACAATCGACAAAGATTATCCTCATACAACAAAAGGCTGGGCCTTTGAATTTGGTGAACCGGCAACAAATCGCATTTTAGAAAAACTTGATCCAACGTTTGAGTATAATGTAATCACTTCATGCCAGAAAGATAGCCTTGAAATTGACGACAGGGACAGGCAAAAACTTGCCGATTTAATAAATCATCAGACAGGTTCAAAGTTTATTGTTACTCATGGCACCGATACAATGATGGAAACGGCCAATTATCTTAACGAGCAAGTAAAAGATAAATTAATAGTTATTACCGGAGCCATGCGACCTGAAAGATTCAATAATTCGGATGCTGCAACAAATTTAGGTTGTGCCATTGCAACGGCTAATCTTATGGAAAAGGGTGTTTTTATTGCCATGCATGGCATTGTAAAAAATCATACCGAAATTAATAGAGATTTGGAAACAGGTAAATACTACTGATTTTAGCTCAGATTAATTTTCTATATGGTGAGCTGTAAATATGCGAATTAAGTGCTTTTATGACGAAAAGATTCAAGATAAAAGTATCAAGAATCAAGAAAATATATTCAAAAACCATGGCATGGATAATTACTTAATATTTAAACAAATGAAAATATTATTTCGAATATTAAGTATTTACAGGAATTTTAATTTTTAAACAAATTTTTAAATGGAATCTATTCAAACACCAAATATGCCAAAAAGCAATGGCCATTATTCACAATGTATCAAACACAATGGAGTTTTATATTTATCGGGGCAACTTCCAATTGATCCGCTTACAAAAGTAATCCCAAAAACCATAGAAGAACAAACCGATTTAGCTTTAAAAAATGTAGAACTAATCCTAACCGAAGCAGGAAGCTCAAAAAAGCAAATAATTCAAATGCGGGTGTACATTTCGAACATAAAGCTTTGGGATAAAGTAAACGAACGATACAGCATGTTTTTCGAAGAACACAAACCCGTTAGAAGCATTGTTCCAACCCGGGATTTACATTTTGCTTGCCTTATTGAAATTGAAGCTACGGCGGTATGCAATAAATAAAAATTTCTTTAACTGAAAAACCTTTACCTTCATTGAAAGTAATATTCAATCCTTTTACAAATTAAACTTGACATAGCTGTTATAATAGGTTAAATTAGATTAAAATATATAATAGTTGTATGCATCGCCAACCACAAATACTAATTGTTGATGATGATGGATTTATCCGTGATTCTGTCGAACACATTGCCAATCTTTTAGGTTATAAATCAACTTTAGCAAAAAATGGTCATGAAGCACTTTTATATGCACAAAAAAAGATTTTCGATTTAATCATTTCTGATTTATATATGCCGGAAATGGATGGACATGAGCTATTAAAGAATATCAAAGAAATGCAGGAATATAAAAATGTGCCATTTCTTTTTCTTTCCGGCTCAAACGAACGCAGTACTTGGGTGAAAAATTTAAATGCCGGTGCCGATGATTTCATTACTAAACCTTTCGACAAAAAAATCCTGGCCTTAAAGCTAAAAAGCCATATTAAAAAACATTTTCTGCGCAAGGAATTACTTAAAAGTAATATGGAGTACAATATTAACCTTCGCGAAGGGATAATCATTTATTGTACCTTAAGAAACAGTAAATTCAAATTAAAACCCAAGTTACTTTATGCCAAAGTAAAAATTGTATATAGTAGCAAAGAATTGTATGAAACTGTCGAAAATTTAAAAATCTGGTTGATAATTGTTGATTTTGATGCAACAACCGAATATAATATCAATAAAATCAAATTATCCTCAAATCTTGCATTTTCAATTATTCTAATTGCAAACAATATAAATGAAATCAATTCTCAAATTGATACAGGAATAGGAAATTTTATTTTAAAATCGCTACCTGAGAAACTTTTTTACCATCAAATTAATGCACTTATTGCGCGTGAAATCGAGGTAAAATCAAAATATATTAACGCAATAAAGCTAGCCGTTGACAACTCTCCCATAAGAATTGAAAGTAAAACAGTACAAAGTTTCGAAAATCATCAAATATCAATAATTCATGAACCATTCGAACATATTCCGGGAGGTGATTTTTATGAAATACTATCCAGTCCCAGGAATGATTTTAAAATCATTGTTCTTGGTGATGTGATGGGTAAAAAATGGGGTGCCTGGTTTTTTGTAAATGCATATCTTGCATACATTCGAAGTACTATCCATTTCTTATTAAACAATACTCCTTCTTCAGAACTAACAGCCTCAGGAATTATTGAGCATTTGAACAAACAAATTTCTATTGATTTGCAAATTGCCGAAGTATTTACAACTCTCTCAATTATCATCATTCATAAAGAAAAACCTATTTATATTGCTGCTGCCGGAGCCATGAAGCCTCTGCTGTTTAAATATAAAGATCAAATTATAAGCCAGTTGAATATTACTGGTATGTTATTGGGCGTTTCTGAAGATACAAAATATCATCAGTTAAAAATAGAATTAGAACCATTTGACAAACTTTTATTTTTTTCTGATGGTTACACTGAAACATACAATTCCGAAACAAAAGAAATGTTATCAGCCGACTCGGTAATTAGCGTATTACAAGAATTAGGGGGGAATAAAAAATTAGATATTACACAGTTTGAAGAAACATACATAAAGAAGTTTAACATCTCATATTTTGATGATGATCGAACGATGTTACTAATTTCCAAAGAATAAAAATCCCTATAAAAAAAATAAGTTGTTTACGATTAAAAAAAAATTATCTTTGATCGTATTCAATTAATATTAACCAATCAAGAAAACAAACTATGAGAAAAATTTTATTAGTGCTAACAATAGCACTTTCTGTGTTTTATGCAAATGCGCAAGTAAATAAAGTTGCTGTAGTAGCAATATCTGCAAATGATGGTCTTAGAACAGAAGGTTTCGAAGATATCGCTATCAACACAATGTCCGATCTTTATATGGGTCAAGATTTTAACATTACTGAAGAATTAGAAGCATTTAAAAATTATTTAAACACCGATTTAGCAAAAGAGTTTCCTTTTGAATTAATGGATGAGGCAACAATTATTAATAATGAAAATTTTATTTCTTTTAAAGACGAATATGCTGAAAGTGCAGGAGCAAAGTTGTCTAAAAGACTTTCTTATGAAGGTTACTCTCAATATTTAGGACTATACAAAAAACTAACTAGTAAATTAAGCGAAATTTTTCCCGAAGCAGATGCTTTTATGGTAATTGAACTTAACTATACCCTTGCACCTAAGGCTATGGTTGCTGGAAATGGTGCTGCAGGAGGTAAAGCAAAAGCAAAAATCTCATTATATCATAAAACGGGAAAAAGAATTATGGCTCTAAGTGCTTCAGGTATTAGCGAATCTAGTATTAAAGTTGTTGCAGGTCAAATTGTTTCAGATAGAAGTGAAATTCCGGGAACATTAAAAGAAGGTTCAGAAAAACTTTATGTTGATATGAAAGAAAACCTTCCAAAGAAAATTGAAAAGATGAAAAAGAAGCTTTCTAAAATTAAATAAAGAAATATCTTAAATTAAAGTTGTTCCTCAACATGATGGAACAACTTTTTTATTTGCTAAATTTCTCAAAAACTTCAGTATAAAATATCCAAATAAACTACCTATAAAATAATACAAAAAATCACTCCATGTAAAGGAATTACCAATAAGGGTTCGTCCAATAAAATTAGACCTTATAATTTCTAATAAAGTATTATCCAGCAATTGTGCAAATTCTAAAATGCAGGTTATAATGAACACCCAAAAAGCAATTCCTAATGGTTTTGATTTCGGCAAAAGAATAAAAAAAACTAAACACCAAAACATTTCATAAAAAACACCGCCTAATTTGTTATTTACCCATTCATGTCCAATTCCAGAATACAATTTTGAATAAAACCCAATAGGAATAAGAATAAAAAGAACAATAACTGCTAAAATCAAATGTTTTTGTTTTCTCATTTTGCTTGGTTATTTAGAAATTGTTGAGGTTAATTTTTCACCAGTTAATTCAAAATTCATTAATAAAAATTAAAAAACTAAATTAATCCTCTGTTTTTTATCTCCAAATATTTATTTAAAACACTAATGGTTAATTCATTTGGTTTAACTCTTAAGTTTAATATCCCAAAATGATTTAACTGTTCCATGAATAGATTTTTCTCTAAAATATTCTTTTCAGCAATTGTTTTAAGATATATATCTTCAATCGTACTTGCGGACTTTTGTACAATTTCGGTTAGTTCAGTATTTACAAAACTAACAAGCAAAATAAGGTGCATCTTAGCAAGCTTTTTAAGAATTGGAAGCTGTCTTTCAAGGCCTAAAACACTTTCAAAATTTGTATAAAATATGAGTAAACTTCTGCCTTGTGTGTTCTTTCTTAATGTGGTATATACTTTTTCCAGATTCGACTCTTTAAATAATGTGCTTTGATCGTATAAGGTTTCAAGTATATTATTTATATGATTTTTACGATTACCTGCTGGCAAAAAACTATGAACTTTATTCGAGTATGTTATTAGTCCTATTTTATCGTGTTTTTTTAAAATTATATTAGATATTGCCAAAGTTGAATTTATAGAATAATCAAGCAAAGTCATGTCTTCAAACGGCATCTTCATTGTTCGTCCCATATCAATTATTTGGAAAATATTTTGCGAACGCTCTTCTTGAAATTCATTAATCATTAACTTATTTTGCCTTGCCGTAGCTTTCCAATTTATTTTTCGATAATCATCACCAGAAACGTAGTCCTTTATTTGCTCAAACTCCCTATTATTTCCAATCCTTCTTATTTTCTTATATCCCATTGCATTTAAGGAATTGGTGAAAGCAATCATTTCTATCTTCTTTAACTGAAAAAAAGATGGATATACAGCAATTGTTGCATTTTCACCAAGCTTGTACCTAAAGCTTATTAATCCTATTAAAACATTAACAAAAAGGTTAATTATTCCAAAATGATACTCTCCTCTTTCAACCGGCGTTAAAAAATAAGAATCATTATAATTCTCATCTCTTTCTAATTTGATTTTAATTTCAAAATCTCTTTTTTGAAACTGGATTGGAATTTCATCAATTATCTTTACTTCAGTTTTAAGTATATAGTTATGCTTAATGATAAGGTTGACTTTGTTCGGATCTCCATTTGAAAACCGATCTGCCAGTTCCCGTTTTCCCTCAAATTTTCCATTTAAATGAATAATACACTCTACTGCGAATAAAGTACTAATGAGTGCCAATAGAATTTTTGCCAGTAATAAAAATAGTGTAAAAAAGTGACCAAATATAAACAACACTATTACTATTAATAGCGATAAATAAAATCTATTGGATAAATATATTGATCTGATTTTTTGCACTATCTTGGAATTTCTATTTTCTTAATAATTGATCGAATAATATCAATAGACTGAATGCCTTCGATTTCTTTTTCTGAACTTGGAATAATTCTATGAATTAAAGCAGGAATAGCAACATATTGAATATCCTCAGGTGTAATAAAATCCTTCCCATTAAGTGCTGAAAATACCTTTGCGGCCTTTAATATTGCTAATGATGCTCTGGGCGAAGCTCCAAGGAAAATATCAGGATTGTTTCTTGTTTCATTAACAATCTTTGCAATATATTCTATTAAATCTTTTTCAACATGAATATTATTAATTTGTTTTCTTATTCCTAAAAGTTCTTCAGTACTCAAACAAGGTTTTACATCTTTAAGCAAATCTTTATAATCCTGATAATTATACTTATTTAGTATTTCTATTTCTTCTTCTAAACTAGGAAGATTAATATCAATTTTGAAAAAGAACCTATCTAATTGTGCTTCCGGTAATCTGTAGGTACCTTCATACTCAATTGGATTTTGAGTACCAATAATAATAAATGGTTCTGTGAGTTGGTGTGTTTTTCCTTCTACTGTAATACTTCGTTCCTCCATAACTTCAAATAATGCTGATTGAGTTTTTGCAGGGGCTCTATTAATTTCATCAATCAATACAATGTTCGAAAAAATTGGCCCTTTTTTAAACTCAAAGCTTCCTTTTTGAGCATTATAAACCGAAGTGCCAATTATATCGGCCGGCATTAAATCCGGAGTAAATTGTATCCTTTTAAATTCGGTATTAATAATTTGAGAGACCAATCGAGCAGTTAGTGTCTTTGCTACACCTGGGACTCCTTCTATTAAAATATGACCATCAGCAATTAAAGAAATTAGAATCTGATCAATCATTTGATCCTGACCAATTATTAGTTTTTTAATTTCATTTTTTACTTGTTTGATTTTTTCTGAAAATTCAGTTAAATCAATTCTTAAATCAAAATCTTTTTCGCTCATATTATTTTAATATAAAATAGTCTATTTCCTTATTTAATTTAAATAATTCCTGTTGACTAATGTTTTTTGTTGATTCAATTCGTTTTATGTATTTCAATATATACTCGACCCTCTCATTTCCTTTTCCTGTCTTTTTTCCAATCACTTGAATTATTTCATCTTCAGAAAGTTTCCAGTCAATAAAAAAATTTGTTCGTAAATAATTCTTAAAATAATTTATTCTATGTTGTGCAATTTTCTTATTGTTTTTATTGCTTAAATACAAGTTGCTGATCGTATAGATAAAGTCAACAGATGAATTTATATGAGGTTCAATAATCGGAATTGATCGTTGCATTCTTCGACCAGCTAATCCAATATACAAAATAATTAGAACCACTAAAACATAATAACCGTATCTAAAACTATCGGAACTTAAAATATACCTTAAGGGATTTAAATTCATTCTTAATCCACTATTTGGATAATCACTCCAAACAATATTCTGAACATTTAATTGACGTAAAACTTCTTCACAATAATCTTTTGAGTATCCTTTAAGTAAATAATAATTTGTAAAAATTAAAGGCTCAGTATGAATGAAAAAAGATCCTTGTCCATAATCTATCTTTGCAAAGTTTATACTGCTATTTGATGAGTCTAATATATTTACTTTGTACTTCGAGTCTTTTAAAAATTTTATGCTTGTTTGGAAATCAATTGTGGGGATTTTCGATATTGTATCAATCAAAGCAAGCTTATTATTAAACTTTAATTTAACTGATTTATCAATAATTTTTAGACGCGTTTTTTCTAATTCGATGTCCAACGAATCCGTTAATATTTTGGATATATTTTTTGCTGAGATAAAAACTTCACTCCCCTTTTTTACGAAGTCTAATAACATATCACAACTGAGCTGGGAAAAGGAAATGTTTTCAGCAATAAATATCAATGTATAATCATCATTTATATTCTCTTTAGTATAATCATATAGTGTTTGATTAATTCTTTTAACTGTCTTCTCGGGGAATATCTCTGGAATCAAGTTAAATAAAACTTTTGTGCCAAATGGAATATTATCATATGAGGAATAAGTTCTACTCCAATCAATTTTCTGAGGCTTGTTATATTCTACAATTATTAGAATTACAATTTCCAATATCAACCATAAATAATATTTACGTGGAATATTCATCTAAGTAAACTCTTCAATTATTTTATTTGACAAGCTGATCGATTCACTATAATACTTTACCAAATCAACTTTAAACTCTCCGTACCACATGAATTCAAAGTAACGGGTTAATTCACAGAAAAAAGAATAGTAATTTTCTTTCTTCAATTCACACTGATAATCATAATTTGTTTTATAAACTTCCCATTTAATTTTTTCCTTATCGCTCAAAAATTTTAATGTTTTTAAAAAATTATAGCGTACTGCTAACCTGTAATCTTTCAATTCTATAGCACTTTTTAAAAGTTTGTCTATATCAATCTCATAGATATTTTCATCGTCATAAATAATCTTTGAATCCTTATTTCTTAAATTTGGTTTTAATAGCCTCCCAAATTCCACATTCGATAATCTTAGAATAATTAAAGTAAAAGCCACAATAACTAAAAGATATGGGAAAACAGTAATTACTAAGCTAACTATCCTGTTTTTTAATAAAATTTCAATAGTACGAAGTAAAAATCGTTTTAATTTGCTCTCATTTTTATTTATAGGATTTTTATAATTAAGAAAGGCTTGATACTTTTTTTCCTTTTTTAAACTATTGTATTCTATTTCAGAAAAAGATCTTTCCTGAATTTTTGTTTCAGGAATATCCTCTCTGGCAAATCCCGAAAAAGGAATTGCTATAATAAAAACAATGTGAAGAAATCTATTAATTTTCTGTTTCAATTTTCTCAATTCTTTCCTTTAAGCCAATTTCTTCTTTTACTTCAACAATTGAAAAATAGTTTATTCCTGAAGCTATGCTCGAAAGTGAATAACTTAATGAACCAATAAGTATAATAAACGGCATAAAAATCATCATAACTATAGGCAGATTTTCAGCCAACAACATTGGATCTTCTGATGAAAACATTAACGCAGCGCCAATAATATAAACTGGAAGTATGAATGCATAAGTCAATCCTGTTTGAATTAGTCCCATTAAAAAATGCAATCCAAAAGTTCTCCACCAATATCCTTTAACAAGCTTAAAGCATCTTCCTATTGATTCAAATGAGCCTGTGTTTTCTACACCAATAATAAAAAATATTAAACTAAAAACAATACCTAACCATATCATAGGTAAAATGAAAAAGAACATACTTACAAATAATATAATTACCACAATTATCATAGCTAAAAAGTATTTCCAAAATCTTTGCTTAAAACCACTAATCACATCATTAAAAGTAATTTCTGTTCGTGATTTGATTAAGGAAACTTTCATGTATTCTGTTATTATTCCATTTAATGCCAACACTCCCAAACCAATAATTACAAACGAAATAAGTAAGCCTAGTCCAAATCCACTTGTAATTGGAGACGCGGCAGAGTTAAAATCCATATTCTTAAATAAATTAGAATACGAAATTCCCAATAATATTCCTCCTAGTAATAATATTGGTCCACAAACAAAAAGTAATATTTTAAATAAAGATTTAAAATGAAATCGTAAATAGTTAAACGAATCACTAATAATATTTCCTAATCCTCTCTTTTGTCTTAAATTGATTTCTGATAACATAATTTTCTTTTTAATATATATGGGTAAATAAAAAAGTAATAAGCGATAATAAAAATTGAAATCATAATCACAACAATACTTAATAACTTTATTTCTGAATGTCTTGTTAAATAACTTTCTATAAATCCAGCAATAAAGAAAAAAGGAATTAAGCCAAAAACTATTTTTATACCTTCCATGGCTCCTTTCTGGAATGAATGTTTTCTTGAAAATGTTCCTGGAAATAATAAACTGTTTCCTACAACTAATCCTGCCATACCTGCAACAACTATGCTAAATATTTCTATTGTTCCATGCATCCAAATTCCCATTGCCGAAACTAACAATAAGTTTTTACTATGAAAAAAGTATTGAAATGCTCCAAGCATTATCCCATTTTTAAAAAGCACAATTCCAGTCCCAATAGAAAAGAATACTCCAAAGCTAAAGGCAAAAAAGGCTACTTTAATGTTGTTAAAGGTAATTGTTAGAAACATGGGGAAGGGTTTCATTTTTGAATATACATCTAATGGTTTTCCCTTTTCAATATTATCTATTGTTTGATTTACATATTCATCACCAAGAATTATGCGCAAGAAATTTTCATCATTTGCACCTGATAAAGCTCCAATTATAACAGAAAACAAAAAAATGACTGTAGCATAAAGAAGCTTTTTATAATGCTTTGATATTAGAAAAGGATAATCATACTTAAAAAATTTAATTAGTTTATTAAAGGTTTTCCTTTTTGAAATATATATTCTCTGATGAGCAAGTATTGTAAGTTGATTTAGGTATTTTGTTGTCTTACTATTAGGAAAATATGTTTGCGCATAAGCCAGATCATCAGTTAATTGAACAAATAATTTTGCCAATAAATCAGGATCTGTATTCTTCCTATTATTTAAAACTATCTCTGTTTGTTTCCAGCGTTTGTTATTTTCGCTTGAAAATGTAACTTCGTACACAACTAATCATTTTTTTGAGATGGAAAACAAATATAGCATAAATACAACACAAAATGTAAATCTGGATTTCGAAATAGCAGGGATAGGAGATCGTTTAATTGCTTTACTTATAGATTACTTAATATTAGGAGGGATAGGTGTTTTTATAGGATTTGCAACCTCATTGGTTGATCGTCAATCTAGTTGGTTTTATATGTTATTGGTCTTTTACGGATTGATCGTATTTCTTTTCCACTTTATATTAGAATTGGTTTTCCATGGTCAAAGTTTTGGAAAAAAATATAGAAATATACAGGTAATACATAAAAGCGGAAGAGAAGCTTCTTTCTTCAATTATTTAATTAGAAATATTATCAGACCCATTGATACCTTTTATGGCATAGGCGTATTAGTAATATTTTTTAATACTAAAAGTCAGAGAATAGGTGACATTGCAGCAGGAACTCTGGTTATAAAATTAGAAAAGAAAGCAAATCTACAGAATACAGCTTTTTCAGATATTAATGAAGAATATAAACCAACTTTTGATAAGTTAAATGTTATTAGATTAAGTGTACAAGACATTGAATTAATTAAAGAAGTTATTAATCATTCTAATTTGGAAATGAATTGGAAATTAGTTCAGTTAACTGCAGAAAAAATAAAGCAGAAAGCTGTGATCAATTCAAACGAAATGAAAAACTTATTATTTCTACAAACTATTGTTACAGACTATAACTATCATATTATTAATTAAATAATCTTCACTTTTGATTTTCTTTTATTAATAAGAGAATATTTTTATGTTTTTTAATTTGTGATTTACACTTACTTTCAATTACACATAACTTCTAATTGAATAATTATTTCTAATAAAAACACTTGACATCAAACTTGTACTTTCGTAACTTATCGATCTTCTTTTCTAATATTTATTCTAAATAAATTAATTGCCTTATGAAAAAGATATTAATTATTAGTTTTTTGTTAGGGAGCTTTGCAATATCGTCACAGGCTCAGTTTTTAATGAAAAGTAATACACACATATTAAGAGCTGGCGATGAACATTACTTTAATTTAACCAATAATGTTGATCCGGGTATAGCCGGGCCATATCAGGTTTGGGATTTTTCCGGTTTAGAAAGCAAATCAAAACTTACAAGTTATATGTATAACGCTTATTCAAGTGATAATTCTATTGATATACCTGAAGCTAATACAGTACTTGAAGAATTTGAAACTAAGTTTTATTTTAAAACATTAAGTGATAAAATTGAACAATACGGTACTGTTACAAAAAACAATACCATTACAAAATATGATAAACCCTTTATTAAAATGGTTTTTCCTTTTAATTATGGAGATTCATACTCAGGTAATTTTTCAGGAACAATTGAAGGTGCAAATAATTACAAAGCCAATATTACCGGAACGTATTTGCTTGAAGCAGATGCTTTTGGAACATTAATTCTTCCTGGAAATATTACTTATAAAAACGTTTTTAGGATAAAAACCGTGAGAGAGGAAATCATCAACAATAATTCATGTAATTGTGCTACAATATCTTATAAATGGTATTCTTATGATATACGTTACCCTTTACTAACTATAATTCAAAGGAAATCATTAAAAGGTACAAAAACATTTCAAACAGCTTATTATTCAAAAGCGAAAGATAATACTGATCAAAAAAGTAAAGGTTTCACTCTGGATTCAGAAAATATTAAAGCAAAAATATACCCAAATCCTTTTATGGATGAATTCAAATTAGATTACACAATTATTAATGATTCTGACGTTAGAATTGAAGTATATAATAATTCAGGTAAGAAAGTAAGTTCGATACAAAAACCAAATCAGAAAGCTGGAACTTATACCGAAACAATGAAATCCGATAATATTGGAAATCAACTTGGTATGTTTCATATTCGGATAATTGCAGGTAATGACATCCTTTCAAAAACAGTAATACGAGGAGATTAAATCAATGAAACAATAATTTCAGGAACGCTAGTGAAATGAAATTATTGAGTTGAATTGATCCCGATTAGACTTTACTGAGAAGCTAGTCGAAGTAAAGTCGAGGGATCTCACGGGTCTTAACTTGCCTGACGGCAGTCAGGTTTCACGCTGCTTGCAGCAAAATAAAAAAGATCATTTTAAACACATTTTTTAATGTAAATAAGAACATTTACCTTTGTAGCAATAAAAAAATCAATTAATTGCTGTCTTAATGATTATCAAAAATTTATCAAGTAAACCTCTTTTAAAAGATTTTCTTTTGATGATCCTTTTTGGCGTATTATCATTTCTTTTTGGTTTAATAAAATTATCTGTTCCAGGAATAGAGGGAACTGTAAGTGATCTCAGTGAAATTCCATTATTGATAAGTGTTTTTCATTTATCGAATCCCTTATTTGCAATTGGAATAAGTGCAATTTCATCGATAGGAACTCCTGCCGGGGGTTCATTTTTTTCAACATTAATAATGCATTCTATTTCTTTAATGGTTTATTGGGGGATTTTTAATTATCTAAAAAAGAAAAATCTTTCCACACCAATTTTAGGTCTCATCAACTTTTTTTCTTCATTAGTATATTATTTGGTATTTTTAATCCCATTGTTAATAATCACTCAAAATTTGGTTGGACTTAATGTCGAAACAAAATTTGTAGCTTTTTATTTTGAACTTGTTCATGCATCACAATTTGAAATAATAACTTCCTCATTAGTTGCTTCATTATATCTTATTCAGAATATTCTACAACTTGACCTTAAAAAACATATGTTTGAATTAGAAGATACTGTCAAAGAAAGGACTACAGATCTTAATTCTACCATAAAAAAATTAAAAAATACGCAACAATACTTAATTCAAAAAGAAAAAATGTCTTCGCTTGGCACTTTAAGCGCAGGAATTGCACATGAAATTAATAATCCACTAAATTTTATTTCCGGTGGATCATACATAATTTCAGAAATTAAAGATGAACTTAGTATTAATAAATCTAGTGATGTTATAGAAAAATACGAATATGCCAGCGGCATGATAGAAGATGGAATTACTAGAGCGAATAGCATTGTTAAAACATTAATGAATTTTACCCAAGTCAGGAGTTCAAAACTTATTGAATCAGATCTTCATGAAATAATTGAGAATACAATGCTTTTTCTCAATTTCAAAATACCTGAAAACATTTTAATTAAGAAGGATTTTCAACTGAAAAAAAATATTCCTTTATATATTGATAAAATTCACCAAGTAATTATAAATATACTTGAGAATGCAATTTTTGAATTAAAATCTAATTCAAAAGAGAACAAATTAATAACTATATCTACTCGCCAAAAAGAAGATTCTGCCGTTTTAATAATCTCTAATAATGCAACACAAATTCCGGAACAAAACTTAACTCAAATATTTGATCCCTTTTTCACAACTAAAGATCCGGGACAAGGGATTGGTCTGGGATTATCAATTTCTTATTCCTTAATAACTGAACACAAAGGGAAAATTTATGCTGAAAATTTCGATGAGGGAGTAAATTTAATTATTGAGCTACCTCTCGTGTAAAAACAGTAGCTATAAATTCTTATACCTTATTACATAAGATTCTTTGTTTTTTTATAACCATTTCTTACGTTTCATAAACCATATCATTAGTATAGTCACAACAGCCATTAATCCCAAGATAGAGAAATATCCCCATTTCCAATTCAACTCTGGCATAAAATGAAAATTCATTCCATATATTCCAACAATAAAAGTAAGAGGAATAAAAATGGTAGCTACTATCGTTAAGGTTTTCATTACTTGATTCATGCGATTATTCATGTTAGAATTATTAAGCTCCAACAATGATTTTTGATCTTCACGAAATGTTTCTATAGACTCATAAACAAAATTTACATGATCTTGAATATCCCGTAAATATTTATAATTAGATTCAGAAATTTGCTCTGGTTCTTCACTAATTAAATTACTTATTTCCTCCCGTAATACAAAAATATATTTGCGAATAGTAAGAACCTGCCTTTTTATAACATGAATCTCATTAATGTAATTTTCGCCAGGGTTTTCTATTAATAGATCTTCTAACTTTTCAAATTTTTCGCTTAGCTTTTCAAGCATTACATAATAATCATCAACAATAGAGTCTACCAATAAATAAAACAAATAATCAACTTGTCTCTTTCTAACTTTCCCAATATTTTTTAATATTCGCTCTTTAACCGGGTTAAAAAGCTTCCCCCTTTTTTCTTTTAAGCTAATTAAATAGTTGCTGCCAAGAATAAAATTTACATGCTCCTGATCCAGATTCCCATCTCCATCAAAACCTAAAATTTTAAGTGTGAAAAATACATGGTTCTCAGAAAACTCGACCTTTGGTAAATGTTCAACATTAAGTGTATCTTCCAGCAATAATTCATGAATATCAAAATGCCCTCCAATTTTTTCAATTGCTTCTTTCTGATCAAGTGTGAAAAAATGAATCCAATTTAACTTATCATCTTTTATACTATTTATGATATCATTATACTCTAATTCTTCGTTTACATAAACTTTTTCTTCATCATATTGGATCAAACGAATTGCAGCCTTATCTTCTTTCTTATCGCCGGTATAAGTTAAACTACCTGGAATCTCTCCAACTTTCTGTGTAAAGCTTTTGGTTTTCCTTTTCAGCATAATTATTCAATCTCCTTGCGTTTGAAATCCTTTTTAATAACAACTGTTCTATGAGGAAACGGAATCTCAATTCCCTCTTTATCAAATCGTTCCTTAATAGATTTTCGCAAATCACATTTCATTATGAAACCACTTGGACTGTTTTCCGACCAAATATAAGCTCTAAGATTTACCGACCAATCGGCAAGGCTTATTACCCTGATAACTACATCCGGTGAATTATCTTTCCTTTCTTCTTCTGTTCTATTATCAATAAAATTAGGATGTTTTATTGCCTCATCACGTATTATCTCAATAGCTTTATCTATATCTGAATCGTAGCTAATTCCCAATTCAAAATAATTACAAATTTTATCCTCAACAATATTTGAGTTGATAATTGTTTCAGAACTAATTACTGAGTTAGGAATAATAATTCTTCGGTTTTCATAATTACGAATAACAGTATGTCTTAATGTAATATCCTCAACATATCCCACAAATAAATCGCCGATCTTTATATGATCGTCTACCCTAAAAGGCTGAAAAATAACAATAAAAATACCACTAATAATATTTGAAAAAGCTTGTTGAGAAGCAAAAATCATTACGGCCGTAATAACTCCTGCTCCTGCTGTTAGAGTTAAACCTAATGCTTTTAGCTCCGGTATCATTACAAATATCACAATAAGTGCAGCCAAAAATACAAGAAAGCTAACTGCGTTCTTAAGAAAATTATATTTTGTATGATCAACATTTAATTTCTTGGCTGAACGAATAAAAAATCTACTCATAATGAACCTTAAGATTTTCGAAAAGATTATTGCAAAAACCAAGGTAATAATAACGATAGCCGTATTCATAAAATATGCACTATCAAAAAATGCTTTCATAAATTCTGATTTTTAGTAATTTACTGAAATAATTTAAAGAATGAACTACCCCACTGCAAAAAGACGGAGAATCAACAAAAAATTTTTTTTTAATTTCGCCCAAGGGGCGAGGAACTTCTCTCATGAGCAAAGCGAATAATATGACCCAAGAGATCCCTCGACTTCACTTCGACAGGCTCAGTAGAGTCCACTTCGACAGGCTCAGTAGAGTTCGCTCGGGATCAATTCAACTAAATACTTTCAGTTCACTTTCGTTCCTGAAATTATTGTTTCACTGATTTAAAGATTCATGCCTTTAATATCCTTATATAATTCAACTGCATACAAATCGGTCATGCCTGATACAAAGTCTATTATAGACATTGCTCGTTTATAAAAACTATGTCCATCAACACTATATTGCAGTGGTAAAATTGAAAGTATTTTCTTTGAGTAATCGTTATCAGGACTAAATATTGCAGTTATAAATTCATCTAAAAGAGTTCCAATTACATTAAATCCTGTGAGTTCTATTTTTACTACCGAACGATAATTATAAATTTGTTCTATAGCCACACTTTTACATGTTTCAAATGCATCCTTACTTCTACCCTCTAATCCATCAATTAATCCTATATTAAACTCTCCTTTTAATATTTTATCATGTTTTTTAAGAAAAACTTGTGCCGAATCGTTAGTTAGTTTTCCTATCACCGATGCTCTTAAATATGCCACTTGTTCATTAATATCAGTAACTTCTTTAAAAATTTCATTCTTATTTGTAAAAAACTTTTTATCTATTTCTTCATCGAAAAAACCCATGAGTAAATCGAAAGTTGCTTGAGTATCAATTATTTTAAGCTTATGTGCATCTTCAATATCCATTATTTCGTAACAAATATCATCGGCTGCCTCAACTAAATAAACCAATGGATGACGAGCATATCTCAAAGGTTCATCAGAAATTTTCTTTAATTCCAGTTCATTTGCAATTTTCAAAAATGTTTCTTTTTCGGCTTGAAAGTAACCAAACTTCTTTTTGCCCTTCAACATTCCATTCGATCCGTATGGATATTTTATTAATGATGCCAGGGTGGAATAAGTTAGAGCAAATCCGCCATTACGACGCCCCATAAACTGATGAGTTAACAGCCTTAAAGCATTTGCATTTCCTTCGAAATGAGTTAAATCTTTCCATTCATCAGGGCTTACCGCATTTTTAAATTTTGTACCCTTACCTTCGGTAAAATACCTTGAAATTGCTTCTTCTCCGGCATGCCCAAAAGGAGGATTCCCCATATCATGTGCCAAACATGCCGACGACACTATTGAACCTAACTCGTTCAATATTTCCTTATTTTTAATATCGCTTCGCTGTTTAAGTTGCTGCGCAACCAAATTTGCCAAAGAACGACCAACACTAGCAACTTCAAGGCTGTGAGTTAGTCGATTATGAACAAATACACTTCCCGGCAATGGAAAAACCTGTGTTTTATTTTGCAACCTCCTAAAGGGAGATGAAAAAATGATACGGTCATAATCTCGTTGGAATTGCGAACGGATTTCATCTGTATTTTTAAATTCTCTATTTTCTAATCCTAATCTTTTTGCTGAAAGTAATTTATCCCAATTCATAATCTTAAATATCAACTCCTATAAATATTCTTACTAAGTATCCTATTCCAAAAGTAAATGCAGCCACTCCCATGCTTATAATAAACATTTCCCAAAATCGCTTTTTAAAATCAAGATCCTTTGCAACAGAAATGTAATAGTTAAAAAACAGAATTACTAAAACGGCAAAAGTCATAGTCATTCCTAAGCAAACAAAGTAATTTGTAAATAAAAAATAAGGTAGTATTAATATAATTACTGTAAAAATATAAGCTAATCCGGTATAAAACGATGAGGCTAAGGCAGTGCTCCCATTACCTTCAGTTTTTGTCGATAAATATTCAGATGCAGCCATAGAAAACGATGCAGCAATTCCGGTAATTAATCCGGCAACAGCAATCAATTTAGTATTTTGTAAAGCAAATGTTAATCCTGCTAATGTTCCTGTAAGCTCTACCAAAGCATCGTTAAGTCCTAAAACAATTGATCCGACATATTCAAGCTTTTTCTCCTCCAGCATTCCAATCAATTCCTTCTCATGAGCATCTTCGTCATCAACAATTTGTTGGGCTTCCGGAATAAATTCACAGGCCTTAGTATATGCTTCCTTTGCACCCTCTTCGCCCTTTTCCATTAGCTTAATTCCAAAGGTGATTCCAAATAATTTAGCTATCCAAAAATATTTAAATATTCTCAACTTATTTGGCCTCACATCTGCATTGCTAAATTTTTTCCAGAATAAATAATGACGCATTTCGTCATCACCGATATCTTGAAGGATCTTTGCATTTTTCTTGCTTTTTATACTCCTCGATAATCTAGAATAAATATAATATTCCGTAATTTCATTTTTTTGAAATTGCTTAATTAATTTAATCTGATCAGAGTCTAACATACTTTCTTGCATCATATTTTTGCTGTTTTATTATACAAATTTAGAAAAAGAGAATTTAAAAAAAGTAATTTACTCATAATAAGTGTCAGCAAGAAAACAGCCTTTTTTCAAGTCTTTGATAAGAAAGCGTCAAAGACAAGGCTTTCGAAGTGTTGGAAACCAAGGAATTTCCTTTTGTAAGTGCGATGCACTGAGCATGTCCATAAAGTCGAGTGTTTAGTTCAGAAAGCTCGAGATCAAGGCTTGTGAAGTTTTAAAAATCAAGAGTTTACTTATGTAAATGCGATGTGCTGAGCATGTCGAAGTAACTGATTTTTAAAACGAGCATAACGCAGATATCGGACTTTATGGACAAACACTAATTAAAAAGATAAACCAAGTAAAACATGAAAACTATCTGCCACATCTCCATGAGTTTTTAATGTTACTCCTCCCAAAACACGTTTTGAAAACTTATAACTTAGTGAATATCGCTGATAAAAATTATGCTGTTTATACGGAGCATAAATATATGTTCCCCAATACTGCGAAAAATCAAATTTGCCAAATAATAAATGATGCCCAATTAATCCGGATATTTTTTGATGATCATCAGATAATCCTTTTCTTGAAATTTCTACTTTTGCACCTCCGTCATTTACATATTCTAATCCAATGCTAAATCCGTTCAGCTTGCTAATTGTTCTTCCTATCAATCCATATAAACCAAATACAAAAGTTGTTTCTTCCGGAAAATATTCATTTTCTTTAATCTTTTTAACCATCCCAAAGATGTACATGTTAGAAAAACACTTCGGTACAAATTCTGTTTTTTCACGATAAGGAAAAATAATTTTCCCCGATGGATAATAATTTAAACCTAATCCAAACATGGGGAAATTCATTCCATAGTTAGGCTGCTTTACACCGCCGTTAGAAATATGATTGTATTTTGCATACGCCATCAAACTATATCGATTACTAAGTTGATAGTATGCATTAATATCAATATGAACTATAAAACTTACATGAGTAGAAAAAAATGTATTTTCAGGATTAACTTCTGAGTCATAAATATTATCCAAAAAACTTACACCAGCACCCATTCTTGCAGAGAAAATAAATCGCTTCTTCCTTATAAAAAAAGGTTCAGCAAAGCCAATAAAATTATAAGAACTCCCAACAATCTCAGGATTATCGTAATTCACGTATAAGAAAGAAATTCCGGTCTTTGAATAACAATTACATTGTTGCCAGTTCTTATCCTTAAGCATTAACCACGAATACTCTAATTCCAATCCAAAAGGATTTGTATACGTTAAATGCTCAACCTTACTGGAATGTGCAAGAATTAGTCCGTATTGTGGTTTAAAAGCTATACTTACCGGATTATTCGACTCTTCTTGTCCACTTACAACCAGATAGTTAATTGTAAAAATAAATAAAATCAGAAATAAGTTCCTGATCATTTATATTAATTTTTGTGACTACTCAGGTACACTATTTAAAACTAACAGATAAAATATTAGTACTTTATAGTTTTCTCGCAAAAGTCGCAAAAAGCTTATAATGTGTTAAATACGATCTTTGCATATTTTTTTCTTAGCGTGCTTTGCGCGAAACTATTTTTCAAATAACTATATATCAATAATATAATTAAACAGTTACTGATTTTTAAATTTACTCAGAATTTGCTTTGGAACACCATCCTTATACACCATAATAGTCATCGTTCTTAATTTTACATAAGATTCTGAAGCATAAAAGAATCCTCCCAATTCATTACTTTCATTTCCCCATGAATTCTTTACTTTATAGTATTTCGTTCCGTTTTTATCCTTTGCTAATCCAACAATATGCATTAAATGGTCGTCAGTCGTTTCATAGTTATTGTATCCTAGCTGTCTCATTTCCGGTGTGATTTCTTTCTGTTTTACTAGGTTCTCAAAAATTTCTGTTTTTTCATCTTCGCTCATAGCTTCCCACTTTTTTTCAGGAACTATTGCTAATCCTTTTTCATGATTAAATCCCGGATCGCTAACGTCACTAGCCCAAACAACCGAATATCCATTTAATAAGGAGTTATTTAATATGCTAATTATATCATCCAATGCAACATTAAATACTAAACCGTTAGACCAATTATCTGGAGATTCAAAAACAATTTCAGAATTATACGGATGATGATTTACTGAAGTAAAAGTCTGGTAATTATTTACATCTATTCCCAAATAATCTCGAAAGCTCTCAGGTGTATATTTTATTCCTTTATATTCAAATTCTATAGGATATTCACCAAGATAAGCATCCAAAACTCCATTAATTGCTTCATCCCATACACCAGATAATTTTTCTGACTTTATCAAAACTTCTACCATAGCTTTTAGCATTTTATCCATCTCACTATGATCGTGTATAAGGGGATTAACTTTTAATCCGGGATAAGCATCCTGAGGAACAATCCCATAATTTGCAATAACATTTAACATATCCCAACCTTCGGCACCAGCACCAAAATTAAGGTTTCCATGATATCGTATATATGCTTTAGCATGATCTTGATACGTACATCTAACCGTAAACATTTCCGAAAGATCAATTTCTCCTTTTCCCATTCGTATAAGCTCAGATTCAATAAAAGAAGTTGTACCAAAAGCCCAACATGTTCCGGTTCTGTCTTGACTTTTAACTGACAATACCGGTATCTCTTTAATAATTTCCAGTTCCTGTAATACCGACTGGGCAAGTATTTCTGTTGAGATAAAAATAACAATAACTAAAAATAGATTCTTAATAAGCAAATTCCTAAATTTCATTTTTACGGGTTTTAAATTATATCTGCAAATTAGTTAAAATGTAATTAATTCAAAAACCCTTTTAATCAAATAAGCCTTATTTAAACATATTTAATGTTTTAAAACACAAGTCATGTGATCTTAAAATTGGTGCTCGCTAAGGTTTATAAAAACTAGTTTTTAACACAAAAGAAAAATATTATTTCTTTTTTCTTTGAAAAAAAGATTACAAACCTATGAACCGTAATTTTTTTGTTCCATATTTTTTAGTTTATTTACATATTCATTTACATTGATACGAAGATAGATTTAAATGGATTTCGAAAGAAAATTAAAAAATAAAACACTGCTTACGGTAATGCTTGTACTGTTAGTTTTGTGTGCCATTTATTTTACCCTCGGTTTAAAAAATCAAAAACAATACATCGATTGGCAAATTCAGAAAGAAAATGAGATAGCAAGCCTTGAGATAAAAAACGTCTATCAAAAAACAAATCAATTATATCGGAATAAAATTCAATATTTTGTCAATAATCCAAATTTGAAAAAAGAATTTCATTCGAAAAATATTGAAAGTTTATATAGAAAAGTCTTTCCTTTTTATTCTATTCTAAAATCTGAAGATTCTTATCATTTTGAAATAAATTTTTATACAAAAGATAATCTGTTAGCCTTAAATATGGAATCCGGAACAGGCAACATTAACAAGTCTGTCTCCAATAATTCTTTTGTATTTAAAGCAAATAAAGAAAATCAGAGACAAACAGGTTTCGAAATTGTTAATTCTCTTTTATATTATAAAATAGTAAACCCGATTGTATATAAAGGAGAACATATAGGATGTGTAGAATTTGCTATTCGTGAAAATGAAATTTTAGATTATCTTACTAAAAGTTTTAACATCTCAATTGCCAGTTTATTTGATGCTGAAAATTTAAGTGAAAATGTTCTTGATGGATTAAAATCAACGAAAATTAAAGGTAAATACCTTATACATTCAGCATATAATGAAAATATCTTTACTGAATTAGAAAAATATAATTCATTAACTCCCGGGAAATTTAAATTAAATGAAAAATATTATTATCTGGATATCGTAAATATTGAAAACGATTTTCAGGATGAAGGTCTTGAAGGAATTTTATATATTCGTGATATTTCAGTTCTCCAAAATCAATTTCAAGCAATTTTATACCGATCTCTCCTAATTATATTTTTAATCCTTTCATCAACATACATAATTCTCCATTTTTCATTTAGCAATTTGATTTATAAATTTTTCAATTTACAAGATTCCTTAGATAAAAGACTTGCTCAAAAATCAAAGGAAATAATTAAATCAAATGATGAATTAAATCAAATCTTTAATAATTCCGCTAATAGCATGCGGTTAATTGACACTGATTTTAATATTTTCCGTGTTAACAGGGCTTTTACCAGTATGTCTGGAATTAGTAAAGAAAATGCCGAAGGAAAAAAATGTTTTAATGTTATTTCTGGCCCAAACTGCCATACAGCAAATTGTTCATTAAATCGGATTATAAATGGAGAAGATAAAATTGAACAAGATGTAATACGAAAAAACATAAAAGGAGATAAAATCCACGGGATAATAAATTCAGTTGCTTTTAAAGGTCAAAATGGAGAAATCTTAGGAATAATTGAAGATTTTAAGGATATATCACAACGAGTTAAAGTAGAAAAAGCACTTAAAAGAACAGAACAGCAATTCTCAATATTTATGGATAACCTTCCTTTAGGTGTTTTTATTAAAGATGAGAATTTTAAATCTGTGTATGTGAATAAATATATGGATATTGTTTTTTCAGACGATGGTTGTCAAGGTAAATCTCCAGAAGAAATTTTCCCCCAAGAATATGCAAATCGTGTAATTAATGAAGATAAAAAAGTCTCAACCGGAGAAGTATTGATTGTAGAAGATCAGTTACCTAATAAATTTGGGGAATTAAATTATTACCTAACACACAAGTTTCGTTTTAAAGGAGTAGATAATAACTGGCTAATTGGAGGAATTTCAATTGATATTACAGAAAAGAGAAAAACAGAATATCAATTAAAAATACTTTCAAACGCAATTCAACATTCACCTACTTGTGTAGTAATTACTAACCTTGAAGGAAATGTTGAAATTGTAAATCCAAGTTTTACAAAAATAACAGGATATTCCTCTAAAGATGTTATAGGCAAAAATATAAGTATCTTACATTCCGACACAAACAAAAGCAATACATTCCAGAATATAATTAATACAGTTATTGAAGGTAAAGATTGGCAAGGTGAATTTCATAATAAAAAGAAAAACGGAGAAAAATATTGGGAATCTGCATCAATATCTCCGGTTATAAATGACAGTTTTGAAATTACTCATTTTGTTGTTATATCTGAAGACATAACATCAAGAAAAAGAAATGAAAAAGAATTAATTAATGCCAAAGAAAAAGCGGAAGAATCTAATCGGTTAAAAACTGCCTTTCTAGGTAACTTATCGCACGAAATACGAACTCCAATGAATGCTATAATTGGATTTTCCAATTTGCTTTTGGATGAAGATATATTGCATACAGAAAAAATAAAACTAAATGATTTAATTAACGAAAACAGCCACAATTTACTTAAGTTAATTGATGATGTTATTGATGTCTCAAAATTACAATCAGGCGATATTCAATTAAATAATACCACATGTGATTTAAACAAGCTGCTTTTGGATATTTACGTCACTTTTAGCGTACAAATCGAAAACGACCTCAATAAAGATATTCATCTTTCGATGAATACCAATTTTGAAAATAACAATTTTTCAATAATCACTGACTCTAACAGGTTAAAACAAATATTATCTTGCTTAATTGAAAATGCTATTAAATTTACCGATAAAGGATTTGTTGATTTTGGCTATACTATTTCAAAAAACGAAAATAAAATCCAGTTTTATGTTATTGATTCCGGTATAGGTATTTCAAATGAGAAATTTGACCATATCTATGATATGTTTCGTCAAGCTGATGAATCATTTACACGTAAACATGGAGGTACCGGAATCGGTTTAACAATAGCTAAAAATATTGTAAGCCATTTAGGAGGTGAAATTTGGTTGCAGTCAACTCCAAATCAAGGAACAAATATATATTTTACTTTACCATACGAAATTGTAGATTCTAAATTTGAAATTACTAAAAAAACCTTAGGATCAGAATTCGACTGGCATAATAAAGTTGTTTTAATAGCAGATGATATTGATATTAACTTTCAATTTCTTGAAGAAATACTTTCACCAACCAAGGTGAAAATTATTTGGGCAAAAAATGGTAAAGAAGCCGTTGAGCTATGCTTAAAAAATGATAATATTGATTTAGTATTAATGGATATTAAAATGCCGGTAATGGATGGATTTGAAGCTGCCCGCCAAATAAAGAAACACAATAGCAATCTGAAAATTATAGGGCAAACAGCTTATGTTAAAGATTATAAGCATGAAAAATACTTAAAAGAAGGTTTTGATAATTATTTCTCAAAACCGATTAAAGATGAAACTTTACTTTCTACAATAGAGCAAGTCTTTTCCAAAAATTAATTTCTTTTCTTTCGTTATTTAATAAAAATCAGTATTAAGCTGTAATTAAATATCTTAAATTTATTACATTTGTTATATAACTAGAAAAAATATGTCATTATTTTAATTTAATGTATATAAAATACAAAAAAATAAGTCAGATAATTTAAAGCCAACAGTCATGATTGCTACCTATATTCAAGAATTGCTTGCCACAAATAATAGAGTAATTGTTCCAAACTACGGAGCATTTTTGGTAAGAGCCACTTCAAAAAGTAAGGATGCGAATACGCTGGAAGAAAAGTTGAAAGATATTTATTTTAGTCCCTTTCTAAAATTTAATGATGAGCTACTTGAAAAATATATTATTAAAAAAGAAAATGTCACAAAAGAGCAGGCAAGTGAGAAAATCACGACTTTTATAAATGATATAAAAAAAGAACTTGATTTAGAAAAACCATTTATTATTGAAGGATTTGGACAATTTGTAGCCGATAAGCAAGGTAAAGTGCAATTTCTGACTGTAGCTAAAGATGTTGCAGAAGCACCATCTGCTGCTAAGAAAGAAGAGAAAAAAGAAATAGAAATGCCTGAAAAACCAGACAAACCTTCGGCAAGCAAGAAAATTCCTGTAGCAAAAACTACTCCAACAGAAGAAAAAATAGAAGATAAATCCAAGGTTGCGGAAACAAAACCAACCAAAGCTATTGACGAGAAAGAAGAACAAAAAAAAGAATCAAAAGCTACTAGTTCCGCAGACAAATTGAAAGAATTTAAACCAGAAACAAAAACTCCTGTTACTCCAACAAACGAAGTACCAAAAGCAAAGCCTGTAACTAATCAAACCAAGTCAATATACAGCGCAAAGGAACAAAAGAAACCAATAAATAAAGGCCTGATTTTATCGATAGCAATAGGATTACCTCTTGCAGCTATTTTTATTTGGGGTATTTTAAATTTGAATACCATTAAAACGGTTTTTAATAAAGAAAAAACAGAAAAAGTAGTAGAGCAAAAACCTGCTACTAAAGTAAAAACAGAAACACCTGCCACTGCGGCAAGCGAGAAAGAAACTGTTGCAAAAGCTGAAACAAAAAAAACAGAAAAAGTAGTAAAGCAAAAACCTGTAACACCACAAAAAAAATATTACATTATTGCTGGTAGCTTTAAAAACGAAAAATATGCTCTTTCGTATATGAACAAATTAAAAGCAGAAGGCTATAAAGCAGAAAAATTAGCCGAGCGTAATGGAATGCATGCCGTTAGCTATGAATCATTTGCCGACAAAAAAGAGGCTTTAGCTCAATACAAACATCTTGCTGATGAAAAAGGATTACAAACCTGGATCTTGTACCATTAAAAACATTCTGATATAAATTCCTGAAAGCCGCTTTAATAGCGGCTTTTTTATTGATTATAAATAAATAATACAAATGCTATTATCAATATAGTTTTTTTTTATAAAAATTACTTAATTTGCATTTTTAAACTATTTAGTGTCTGCAAGAAAATAGCCTTTTTTCAAGTCTTTGATAAGAAAACGTCAAAGACAAGGTTTTTGAAGTGTTGAAAACCAGGAAGTTTACTTTGTAAGTGTGATGTACTGAGCTTGTCGAAGTGACTGTTTTCAACACAAGTGTAACGCAGAACTTAGCGAAGCTCACGAACACCTATAAAAATTAAAAGTGATTGTGAGTAATTTGGCGTTTTCTTGCAAAAACTATTTATATCTTTATATGAATGAAAATTAAATATCTTGATTTAATCGAACAGACATTCGATTTTCCTCAACCCGAATTTGAGTTGGATGGCGAGAATCTACTTTTTCACAAAATTCCATTAATGGATATCATTAAAAAATATGGTACTCCACTAAGATTTACGTATCTCCCGCAAATCTCAAATCAAATTCAACGTGCTAAAACTTGGTTTAAAAGCGCCATGGATAAAGCTAATTACAAAAGTAATTATCACTATTGTTACTGTACTAAAAGCTCACATTTTAAACATGTACTGCACGAAGCACTTAAAAATGATATTCACATTGAAACCTCATCGGCATACGATATAAACATTATTGAGGCACTTCTTAAGGATAAAAAATTAACAAAATCAACATATATAATTTGTAATGGATTTAAGCGCGATGCCTATATTGAAAATATTGCACACTTAATAAATACCGGATACAAAAATACAATTCCGGTAATCGACAATTATAAAGAATTAGACCGCCTTGATGAACTTATCGATGGGCAATACCAGGTTGGTATTAGGATTGCTTCGGAGGAAGAACCAAAATTCGAATTTTATACTTCTCGTTTGGGCATTGGGTACAAAAACATTGTAAAATTTTATTTGAATCAAATTAAAGAAAATCCCAATGTAAAACTAAAAATGCTCCATTTCTTTATCAATACCGGGATTAAAGACAATGCATATTATTGGAGTGAACTGGTAAAATGCTTAAACGTTTACGGTGAACTTAAAAAAGTTTGTCCCGAACTGGATTCTCTGAATATTGGTGGTGGTTTTCCTGTTAAAAATTCACTGTCTTTCGATTACGATTATCAGTATATGATTGAAGAAATCATATCTCAAATAAAAATATTTTGTGAAGCAAATAATATAAAAGAGCCTAATATTTTTACTGAATTCGGCTCATTTACTGTTGGCGAAAGTGGAGGTACCATTTATTCTATAATAGGGCAAAAGAAACAAAACGATCGTGAAATGTGGAACATGATAGATAGTTCGTTTATGACAACCCTACCCGATAGTTGGGCCATAAACAAGCGATTTATTCTATTACCGATAAATAAGTGGCACGATACTTACGAAAGAATTTTCCTTGGCGGATTAACCTGTGATAGCGACGATTATTATAATTCGGAACAACATAGTAATGCAATTTATTTACCAAAGTACAATCCAAAAGATGAATTGTATATCGGTTTTTTCAATACTGGTGCATATCAAGATACTTTAGGTGGATATAAAGGCTTACAACATTGTTTAATTCCCGGGCCCAAACAAATAATTATTGATAAAGATGAAAACGGGAATTTTACAACCAAGCTATTCTCTGAAGAACAACAACCTCAAGATTTGTTAAAAATACTTGGTTATTAATGAAGCACTTAAAGTAAACTAAAATAAGAAGTGCCTAAAATTTATCTGATAATTTCAAAACGAACTTTAGTCACTTTAGAAATTTCAAACTCTATATACTTAAAATATGAATTACGCAGGCATTCCTGATGAATTTGCTCAACTTGAAACGTCAGAAATTGTATTAATTCCGGTTCCTTACGACGGAACAAGTACTTGGATAAAAGGAGCAAATAAAGGCCCTGATGCTTTTTTAGAAGCTTCTGAGAATATGGAGATTTATGATATTGAAACAGATTCTGAGGTTTATAAAAAAGGTGTGTTTTTAACCGATCCTGTAACAGAAAACAATTCTCCGGAAGAAATGGTTAATGCCGTTCATAAAACAGCATCACAATATATAAAACAAGGTAAGTTTGTAAGTCTGTTCGGTGGAGAGCATTCTGTAAGCATTGGATCGATTCGTGCTTTTCGTGAAAACTTTGAGGATTTAACGGTACTCCAACTCGATGCACATGCCGATTTACGCCCCGAATATGATGGTTCAAAATGCAATCATGCCTGTGCTGTTCACGAAGCACAACATACTACAAATCTTGTTCAGGTTGGGATTCGTAGTATGGATTCAGTTGAAAAACCATATTTGAAAAAAGAAAATTGTTTTTTTGCCTGCGATATTCAAAAGAATCAGGATTGGATGAATGATGCTCTTAGTAAGATTACCGAAAACGTATTTATTACAATTGATTTGGATGTTTTTGATCCATCCATAATGCCATCGACAGGAACTCCTGAACCCGGAGGTTTAAACTGGTATCAAGTCATTGATTTTATAAGACTAGTGGCAAAAAATAAAAATATTGTTGGATTCGATATTATGGAGCTTTGTCCAAACAAATCGAATAAAGCACCTGATTTCTTAGCAGCTAAGCTTTATTATAAAATTTTAAGTTACGTGTTTTCTAATAAATAAAAGCTATTAACCGCTAAGTGACTTTGTAAAATACGTTGTGTCCTTTGTGGTATAAAAAAAAGAAATTAACCGCTAAGAACGCAAAGTACAACGCAAAGTAAAAAAAGGAATAAAGCAAGTTATCGTAGTTCTTAGTGTGACTTCGCGATGTACTTAGCGTCCTTCGTGGTAAAAAAAAAATTAACAATGAAGATCACAATGTACAACACAAAGTAAAAAAAGAAATAAAATATGGATATTGAAAAAATATTTAAAACGATTTTAGATTGTGCATTTAAGGTTCATACAGCTTTGGGCCCTGGTTTGTTAGAAAGTGCTTATGAAGAGTGTCTGTATTATGAAATAAAGAAATCTGGTCTTAAGGTTGAGAAACAAAAATCTTTACCTTTAGTTTATGAAGAAATTAAACTTGATGCTGGATATCGAGTTGATTTATTGGTTGAAAATAAGGTTGTTATTGAATTAAAATCAGTTGAAGCATTAGCAGATATACATTTGGCTCAAATTCTAACTTATTTGAAGCTTTCCGGTTGTAAGTTAGGTTTATTAGTAAATTTTAATGTTAAACATTTAAAAGATGGTATTAAGCGGGTTATTCGCAGCGCTTAGTGCGCCTTTGCGATATCCTTTGTCTCCTTTGTGGTAAAAAAAAAATAACCGCTAAGAACACAAAGTACAACGCAAAGTAAAAAAGGAAAAAATACGGATATTGAAAAAATATTTAGAAGATGGAATTAAACGGCTTATTCATAACGCTTAGTGCGCTTTTGCGATGTACTTAGCGTCCTTTGTGGTGAAATAAATAAAAAAAATTAACCGCTAAGAACACAAAGTAAAACACAAAGTAAAAAAGGAAAAAATACGGATATTGAAAAAATATTTAAAAGATGATATTAAATGCCTTATTCATAACGCTTAGTGCGCCTTTGCGATGTACTTAGCGTCCTTTGTGGTAAAATAAATAAAAAAAATTAACCGCTAAGAACACAAAGTACAACACAAAGTAAAAAAAGGAAAAAATACGGATATTGAAAAAATATTTAGAAGATGGAATTAAACGATTTATTCATAACGCTTAGTGCGCCTTTGTGATGTACATAGCGTCCTTTGTGGTGAAAAATAAAAATTAAAATCATGGAACGAAATACAATTTCAAAATTTATAGATGAGCATTTTTTACATTTTAACTCCGCAGCCTTAAAAGATGCAGCCATAGGATACGAAAAGCATTTAGCCGAAGGCGGTAAAATGATGATTACACTTGCCGGAGCTATGAGCACAGCAGAAATTGGTAAAAGTCTGGCAGAAATGATTCGTCAGGATAAAGTGCAGATTATTTCATGTACAGGAGCAAATCTCGAAGAAGATATTATGAATCTTGTGGCTCATTCACATTATAAACGCGTTCCCGAATACCGTGACCTTTCACCAAAACAAGAATGGGATTTACTTGAAAAAGGTCTTAACAGAGTAACTGACACCTGCATTCCCGAAGAAGAAGCATTCCGACGATTACAAGAACACATTTACAAAATATGGAAAGAGGCCGACGAAAAAGGAGAACGTTACCTGCCTCATGAATACATGTATAAAATGCTTCTTTCCGGAGTGCTGGAGCAATATTATGAAATAGACCCTAAAAACTCGTGGATGCTTGCTGCTGCAGAAAAAAACCTGCCCATAATTGTTCCGGGATGGGAAGACAGCACAATGGGTAATATTTTTGCTTCGTATTGCATGAAACAAGAACTTAAACCATCGACAATGAAATCGGGTATAAAATACATGACTTGGTTAGCCGATTGGTATGTAAAAAACTCCGAAGGAAAAGGGGTTGGCTTCTTTCAAATTGGAGGTGGAATTGCAGGCGATTTCCCAATATGTGTTGTTCCTATGTTATATCAGGATTTAGAAATGGAAAACATTCCATTCTGGAGTTATTTCTGTCAAATATCCGATTCTACAACAAGTTACGGATCATACTCGGGAGCAGTGCCAAACGAAAAAATTACCTGGGGTAAACTGGATATTGATACACCAAAATTCATTGTTGAATCGGACGCTACCATTGTAGTTCCTTTGATTTTTGCATGGTTGTTGAATTGGTAATCCTAAAAGGGGCTATCTCAAAAGTCAAAAAGTTGTCTATACTTCGACAAGCTCAGCATGACAACTTTCTGTTAATTCGTTTGTCACACTGAGCCTGTCGAAGTGTTTTTGCTATAAGACTTAGATTTTGGACTGCCATTTTGAATTGGTAAAGCTAAAGTGAATGTCCCAAAAAGACTTTGTGCTCCTTTGAGTCTTCTTTGTGATCCTCTGTGCAATAACTTTTTAAACTTTACCACAAAGGTACACGAAGGACTCACAAAGTTTCACAAAGGAATTAAAGAGAATTATTACATAACTTTTATATTCGCCCAGCCGCTTAAAGCGGCTAGGCGATTAAGATTTAATACTATCATCCAGTTATTTAAGATCGAATTTAACCACAAAACCTCCGATTTTATATTTAACTTGTAAAGCTGTATTCAATTAATTATTAAAACACCTTAATATGAGCTCTAGCAAACTTTTACTTAAAGAAAACCCAACACTCAAAGATTATCAGGAATACGTAATAAAATTAGAAAAAGAGCGTGGTTTTGAACATCAGAATGTTCTACAGAAATCCCTTTTGCTGGGAGAAGAAATTGGTGAATTATTTAAGGCAATTCGTAAAATGGAGGCCATAAGCATTGATAAAAATAAATCCAAGATTACCACCGTAGAAGAAGAGCTAGCCGATATTTTAATTTATGTGTGCGCCATTGCCAACAGATATAATATTGATGTTGAAACTGCTTTTAGAGAAAAGGAAGAGGAAAACAAAAAGAGAGTTTGGAGTTAATTAGTGTTTGTCCATAAAGTCCGACTTCTTCGTTACGCTCGCCCTATAATTGGTCATTTACAAAAGTAAGCTCCCAATTCCAGAACTTCACAAGCCTTGAATTCGAACTTTCTGAACCAAACACATAACTTTATGGACAGGCTCTAATTAAACGTGTTTATTGCCAAGGTACACGATTTTCTTAGAAGGTGTCCAAAAAATCAGCTTATCACATTGAACGCTTGTCACACTGAGCTCGTCGAAGTGTGTTTGCTTTAAGACTAACACTTTTTGAACAGCCCAAACTTATACTACAAAACCTCCAAATTTACGTTGAATCAGCACTAGCATTGTAGCTCCATTTTTAATTAGTTATTGAGCTGGTAAAGCTAAAAGACCTAACAGGTTTTAAAAACCTGTTAGGTCTAAACTATACTACAAAACCTCCAATTTAAAATTTGGAGTTTTTTAACCAATTTCTATTTTGTTTAATTTATCTGCTATCTTTGTGATACAAGCGTGTGTAATTACTCCACTTATGCATCCAATATGGCAGCATAAGTGAGATATAAGAACTTATTTAAACAAGTTCTGCAACATTATAATGTTATAAATTTTAAGCAATGTATTTGAAATAACTAATTTATTCTACATTGTTAATTCTTATTTTATAGTCTATGCAAATCATAAAATCTATGGATAAAAACTTTCGAAAAGTACTGACCCGCATTAAGAAAGCCAAACAAAAGAATTTGACTGAACTGGATTTGTCCAATTTAGAAATAACAGAACTTCCGGAGCAAATTTCAGAGCTGACGAACCTGACCGATCTTAATTTGAATAGCAATCAATTGAGCAGCCTGCCAGACAGTTTTTCAAAGCTAATTAACCTGAAAACTCTTTATTTAGGAGACAATCAATTGAACAGCCTGCCAGAGAGCATTTCAGAGCTGACGAACCTGACCGATCTTGATTTGGATAGCAATCAATTGAGCAGCCTGCCAGAGAGCATTTCAAAGCTGACGAACCTGACCAATCTTAATTTGAATAGCAATCAATTGAGTAGCCTGCCTGAGAGCATTTCTAAACTGACGAACCTGACCGATCTTAGTTTAAATAACAATCAATTGAGTAGCCTGCCTGAGAGCATTTCTAAGCTAACCAAACTGATTCGGCTTACTTTAAATAGCAATCAATTGAGCAGTCTGCCAGCAAGCATTTCTGAGCTGACAAACCTGACCCAGCTTTCTATTGAAAACAACCAACTAACAAAATTACCAGAAAGTATATTAGTGCTTAGAAAATTGATGTATCTTTATTTAGATTATAATCAACTAAATAGTTTACCAGAAAATATTTCACAACTAATCAATCTTCATGAGCTAACTTTTAGAAATAATAAAATATTACGTCTCCCGAAAAGTATTGCAAAATTGAATAAACTGAAATACTTTGATTTAAATTATAATCAATTTAGCGACTTTCCCGAGAGCATTTCAAAGCTGATTAACTTGGAATATCTCCATTTAGGTAACAATCAATTGAGCAGTCTGCCAGAAAATATTTCAAAGCTAACGAAACTAACCAACCTTGAACTGGAAATCAATCAATTAAGCAGTTTACCAGAAAGTATTTCAGAGCTGATTAACTTGGAATATCTTAATTTGGATAGCAATCAATTGAGCAGCCTGCCTGAGAGCATTTCAGAGCTGATGAACCTGACCCGGCTTAATTTGGATAGCAATCAACTGAGCAACCTGCCAGAGAGCATATCAAAGCTAACGAAACTAATCGTTCTTAAATTGAGTAACAATAAATTTAAGGTAGGCTCTGAAATATTTGAATTAAAACCAAAGGAACAGATTGCAGAAATACTCAAATGGCAAAGGGCTCAAAAAGCCGGAACATTAAAAGCCATACATGAAGCCAAGGTTATTTTTATTGGGGAAAGCAATTATGGTAAAACGCATTTAATTGAACTTTTAAGAAAAGGTAAGATTAAAAGAAAGATAAAAACAACGCATGGCATAGAGCGAAATCCTTTCAAAGTTCCGTATAAAGACAAAGATATTCGCCTGAATATTTGGGATCTTGGCGGGCAGGAATTCATGCGTAGTACACACCAGTTCTTTTTCTCTGAACGAACATTATACATTTTGGTTACACTTGCCCGTAGGGAACGAAATGAACTTAATCATTGGCTCAAACTAGTCAATCAGTTGGGTAATAAAGCACCTGTTTTGGTTGTCATAAATAAAATTGACCTTGATTCACACGATCTGGATAGAAAAAGTTTGGAACGGGATTACCCTAATATCATAGGCTTTGTTCGAACCTGTATTAATGATTGCGAGGATACTAAATCTAATGATTCAATTGATCATTTAAAAGAGAAAATAACATCAATCGTAAAAAATAAAAACATTATGCCGGGTGTGTTCGAACAGCGCCCTCCGGAGTGGTTTGCGGTTAAAGAAGAGTTGGAAAAGCTGGAAGCAAAAGGAACAGATTTTATTACTTATCAGGAATATGAAGATCTCGATTTTATCAAAGATATTCCGGCAGATGAACGTAAAAGCAACCTTAAACTACTAAGTATGCTTGGCACGGTAGTTAGTTATGTGGATGACCCACGGCTTATTGATACCAATGTAATCAATCCACAATGGATTATAGATGGAGTTTATACCATCATTAATGATCCTAAAATCAAAGATGAAGAGAAAGGCCGTTTGCTTATAAAAGATTTGAAACGGATTCTTCCTAAAAAACGATTCCCGGAAGCCCGACATGCATATTTATTGGAACTTATGAAAAAGTTCAATCTGTGCTATGCGGCAAAAGATTTAAAGGATACCTATTTTATACCTGATCTATTTGAAGATATAGAGCCTGATTTTGAATGGGATAGTGATAAATCCCTGCACTTTCGTTATAACTATGACGACTTTTCGCCTGATACATTTATAACAAGGTTTATTGTGGAAATGAACCAAGATATCCTGCTTGATAATCGATGGCGAAGTGGTGTATATATTTCCAATGGTTCTTGCACGGCAAAAGTCTACCAATCCTTCCGTAAAAACTTTATTAATATAGAAATAATGGGTAATACAAGGGAACGGAGGAGCTATCTTTATGCTATTCGGGAAACATTTCGCAAACTCCATAATCCATTTCCACAAATGCAAATCAAACAGGAGGCCTTATATAATGAATATTGGTTGGACTATTTACAATTAGTTAAGCTTGAAGAAAAAAATAAGCCTTTTTACCATGTTGAATTAGATGAGGATCTTCCTATTACTAATATCCTGAATGGATACTCAAGCCCTAAAGAGAGAAAAGGAAAGCTAAAAATATTCAAAATATTTCTGGCCTCTTCCTCGGAACTTCAAACAGACAGAGAACAATTTGAAATCTTTATTAACCGTGAGAATAATAGACTAGTAGAAAAGGGCATCTTTTTAAAATTGGAACTTTGGGAAGATTTCATTGATGCAATGTCACAGACACGCATACAAGATGAATACAATAATGTAATTAATAATTCTGATATTTTTGTTAGTCTGTTCTTTACTAAAGTTGGTAAGTACACCAGCGAGGAATTTGAAACAGCTTTTGGCCAATTTAAGAAAACCGGGAAGCCCTTGGTGTATACATATTTTAAGGATGCAGCTTTAAATACCAGTGCCTTAAACCGACAAGACTCCAACAGCTTGTTTGATTTCCAAGACAAGCTGAAAGAACTTCGTCATTTCCAAACAGTATACAAAAATATTGAAAGCTTGCAATTACACTTTAAAAAACAACTTGAGAAGGTCTTAGCTAATTTAGAATAATATAATGAGCTATCGGATGTGTTTGCACATATAAATATTTACTTTTAATATGCTAATTGAAGAATAAAACCTTACAGCCAGCCGCTAGACTATTTGTCTAGCGGTGAAGCTTTCACACCTTAATTACTTTCGTAATTATTCTCGTAATTGTACACAAGCTTTGCTCCTTCCATTCATACTAAATCCCCCGTACATTTCTCTCTCAGTCGCATAAACAAAGCTTCCTTACGTTGTGAAAATCTGTTTATAGGTATAAAGTATATAAGCTGGTTTCTTCGTCCTTTCAATCATGTTAATCCCTAGAATTAAACCTAAATTCAAGATAACAGGCTATTGTCATTTATAACTAGCAAACCTTTACTCCTATTAAAATTTTAAAAACCATTGGCATGCCATCTGGAGATAACACAATAACTAAAAGATAGGTATAGCACACTTCGCATTCTTTTAGACATTTACAATCCTCTGTGCTTTTCTTATCTATATCGTAATAGAGTCTCCATATCTTTTTTTCCGGATCATAATATTCCGATTTTTCACCTAAACGAAAAGCTTTTTTATCTGTTCCATCAGCAAATTTAATTTTGCATCCGTCGCACCATACGATTTTACCTTTTACACGTTTTGCACAGCGCATATATGGAATCATTGTAACAATAGCACCTTTATATGGTTTCTTATTTGCAACCCAAACAAACGTATAGTTATTAGGCCAAGCAAGTCCATATTTGGCTAGTTTTTTTATGATAAGAACTAACTTTTCATCAATAAGCTCAGCTAAGTCATTTATTTTATATAATAAAGTTACTACAACACCCAGTTCAATAAGGTCAAGAACTACTTTAATCCATCCCGATAATGATTTACCAACTTCTTTACCAAATTTTTTAATTAACCAACGTTTTAAAATGACCTCAAATATTTTGCGTAATATGGTTGGCCCCATTTTTTTTAGTTGCTCTTTGCCAAGCTTCTTGGCAATGTCATCTGGTATTAATTCCTTAAATTTATTAAGCGCTTTAGGAAATTGCGTAAGCAATGCGACTTTTAAACCAGACACTACTGCTGCCGCTTGCTTTGAATCCATGTTTGGATCCCAATTATCCAGCGCCTGTTTAACTTTTTCCTGCCATTTTTTTAACTCATCTTTAGTGTCTGAATCAAACGTTGGATCCAAACCGGCAGCTTCTAATTCTGCCTCTGCCCATTTCTCGAAAAACTCAGTAATTTCTTTTAAGTCTTTATTTTTTAACTTTTCTAAACCTTCAGTATTACATTGAATTAATCGAATTAAGGCGAATAAAGCATCATCAGATAATCCCAGCATTTTTGCAAAAAAACGAAGCATGTTGATAAATCTAACCGTTGGGATATAATCCATTAATTCGATTAACTTCTTTTGAGCTTCAACTTCTTCTCTATGTTTTTTTATTAAATCGTTTATTTCTTTTTCTTGTGACATGGCTTATCCTCCTTTTAATTTAACGCTAATGGTATTTCTGGTACTGAAAAAATATTAACAGGAGCATTTTTAGCTCTTTCAAGATCAAGTGTGCTAAAAGTAACTTCGCAGTTTTTACCTTCAGGAAAATCGTCAAATACAATATCAATTTCATGCTCTCCCGATTCACCTTCTATAAAAGCAAGATTGATAAATTTCTTAAAATCCCCAGATTCATGAATCCAAAGCAGTAAGGGTTCTTTTCTATTGTTACCATTAAAATCATAAGAAATTTTCACCACTGGCCCGTACTTACGCCAGATTATCACGGTGTTGAGTTTGATTCTTGATCTTCCAAAAATTTTAAGGAAGATTTTTTTTAACCATAAAAAGAATTTTTTCATTGCTTTTTTCTCCTATATTAATTTAATAAAATGATCACTTATTATAGAATTTAAATATTTTGTAAGCGTTCACAGATTAATTAGAAAATTATTACGAATGGCTTTGTTCTGCAAAAGCAAAAAGAATTTCTCTTTTTCGAAATGCATTTAATCTTATTATATTATGAAATTCATTGAGAACAAATTTCTTTTTTTTGCTCATTTTATATCAAACTCCTTTTTTGTCTAACATAACATTCTTTTGCCAATATCAACATTACCAGCAAATTACGAAATATTATCCAGTAAACAAAAAAAATATTGCCCATATCAATATAATGCAAGGCTCTAACAATCTAACTGTCTTGATATTACTAAGAATCCATTGATAGATCCTTGCAAATCCGATACATAGCCAAATTTTTACCAAAAGTTTGTATTTATCTTTATTTCTCCTTTAATTGACAATAAGAATTATCATCCCAATCCTAAAATATTGACATTTTGTACTTAGTTCATGCCTAACTTACAAGGAAGAATTCCTTATTTCATCCGATTACGAGTAATAACAAAATATTAATTTTTATTATTTGAGAGAGAAAAAACTAATTTTGATGATATTTTTACAAACATAGATAAATAGGCCAGGGAACTTTCAGGATAATGAAGAGATCCCAGATCAATTTGTAGATTTTATAATTTGAATACGGTAAACATCAATTAATTAAAATAATAGGGGCAATTAAAAATGAAAGTAATAGGCATTAGTAGTAGTGGTAGAAAAGCTGCTTATTCAAAAATAATTGTGAAAGATATTCTGGAAGAATCCAGCATAGAATACGAAATGATTCATCTTGCAGAATTAAATATGAAAGGCTGTTTAGGTTGTCTAAAATGTGCAAAAAACAATAGATGCGTTCAAAAGGATGATTTTCAAGCTGTGGTAAATAAAATAAATAAAGCTGATGCGCTGGTTTTTGGAGGGGGAAATTACTATGGTATGTTAAATGCAATAGGACATGCTTTCTGGGAAAGAACATTTGCTTTAAGACACCGTGAATTATTCCCTTTTGCAGGAAAATTGGGAATTGCCGTTGGACTGAATCGCGATAGTGATAAGCGGGAATCCACAGCATTTATTGAGAAAATGATGCTTAGTAATAAAATGGCTGTCATTGCCACATTTACTGATTCAGGGCATCAACAATGTTATGACTGCGGTTATGGTCATGACTGTGTGGTTGGAAATGTTTTCCCACACTTGGGATTAACGAATGCAGAAGATGCAGAAAAAAATCGTCCGACTGAATATACTTGTGAAGCAAAAAAAGAAGCTAAAGCTATCGGAAAAATGTTGGGATCAATATTAAATGGAAGAAAATAGGCACATACATAGGAAAGAAATATATCCACAAATGCTATAAGGTGGCTGAAGTATAAAGACATATGCGATTTAAATAATGGAACTGCTACATTTATGTAGACAGTTAGTTAAGCTTTATTTTCTGGGCCAAAACTCAGAGTTATTGAAAATGTGCTGATTAGATTTTACTTGTGCTAAATTCTTACGTCGAACTCAGGTTATTAATAAAAAAGATTTCTACGTTTATTTTTAATTGACCTAAAAAAAATCAGTATTTTAATTGTAAATAAAATTAGCTTATTGGCGAATTATCAAGTCCGAAACCAAATAATTTTTACCTAAAAAATCAAATGCCAAGAGCAAAGGCAAATACAATTTTAGTCGATTAGTATTTATCTAAACCTAAGTTTTGTAATCTCAACTACTTTTGTTTTCTTCGCAAGCTATTTAGAACTTCTAGTTTTGATTGTGTTAACCAAAATATTTATTAGCCCTCTCTTTTTAAAAACAAAACGAAGTAATCTGGATTTTGGGTTTATTCATAAATAATTTAATAAGAATCATTATATGGGAATTTTTTTTCCAAATCAAAGATACACCAGTGAAGGTGAGCCTGAGCTAGGCGTTGGAATTTTAACAGAAACCAGCAAAGGAAGGGTGCAAATACATTTTCCGATATCCGATGAAACACGACTCTATGCATTAGAAAACGCTCCCTTGCGCCGAGTTATTTTTAAGCCTGGTGATACCATAACAGATACCAATAAACAAGCATTGCTAATTGAACGGGTTGAGCAAGCAGACAACCTATACATATATTACGGAAACGAAAGAACATTGTCTGAGGCAGAGCTCGGAGAAGTGTCTGTAATTCACGGGGCAGACGATAAACTCTTTACAGGTGATGTAGATTCACCGGAAAAATTTGCCTTACGTAGGGAAACTCTTTTAAACGATCATAAAAGAAGAATATCTCCCGTAAATGGATTTGTGGGTGGAAGAATCGATCTTATTCCTCACCAACTTTACATAGCACATGAGGTGAGTTCACGATATGCTCCTCGTGTCTTGCTTTCAGATCAAGTAGGTCTTGGAAAAACCATTGAGGCTTGCTTAATTCTGCACCGCTTATTGTTGAGTGGACGAATTTCAAGAGTACTAATTTTAGTTCCGGAGTCCTTAATACACCAATGGTTTGTAGAAGTACTACGTCGTTTTAACCTGTGGTTTAATATTTTTGATGAAGAGCGTTGTGATGCACTTGATGATAATGCGCCGGATGGAAACCCATTTCTGGACGATCAACTTATTATTTGTAGTACTGAATTTTTGGCCGGTTCAGAAAAGCGAACCCGTCAAGCACTTTCTGCTAGCTGGGATATGCTTGTTGTAGATGAAGCACATCACTTAGAATGGTCTGTTGACAAAGTAAGCCCGGAGTATGCTGTCGTTGAACTATTAAGCAAAGTAGCAAAAGGATTACTTCTCTTAACTGCTACCCCTGAACAATTAGGTCAGGAAAGTCATTTCGCACGACTTCGTTTACTGGATCCAAGCAGATATGATAACTACGATGATTTCAAAAACGAATCCACTGACCATAAAAACATAGCAAATATAGTAGAAAGCTTATCCTTAGGGAAGGATCTGAAAACTAAGGAAACAAAATTACTGGAATCCATTTTTTCCAAAAAAAGAATCGAATCATTGTCCACAGGAGGAGATTTAGCAAAGAATAATCTCATTGAAGATTTGCTTGATCAACATGGCCCCGGTCGCGTATTATTCAGAAATTCACGATTGGCAATTAGCGGATTCCCAAAGAGAAAAGCACATCTAATTCCCTTAAAAGTAACCGATAATCAGAACTTGTGGGTTAAACGCTTAAGGCTTGAATTTAACAAGGATATGGGGATTTCACCAAATGCTACAGATCGACAACAATTTTGGTTTGCAGAAGATCCCAGGGTAGTTTGGCTTAAGAATAAAATGAAGGAAATATATCCGGCAAAAGCACTTCTCATATGTAAAAGTAAAGAAAAGGTTCTTGCATTGGAAAAAACCTTAGCTAAGGTTGCTAATCTTAAACTAAGTGTTTTTCACGAAGACCTCACAATTGTACAACGAGACAGAAATGCAGCCTGGTTCTCTGAAACAGATGGCGCACGATTACTTCTTTGTTCTGAAATAGGAAGCGAAGGAAGAAATTTTCAATTTGCACATCACCTCATCCTATTCGACTTGCCGTTTCATCCTGAATTGTTGGAACAACGCATAGGACGTTTGGACAGAATTGGCCAAACAAAAGATATACACCTTCATATTCCATATCTTGAGGAAAGCCCACAACATATTCTTGTGAGGTGGTTTCATGAAGGATTAAATGCCTTTGAAGAAAATCTTGAGGGCGGAAATAAAATTTCTAAATTATTTAGTGAACGAATTCTAACTATTTTCAAATCTGTCTCATCACCAGAAGCAGATAATCAATTGGATGCTTTGATAAACGACACATCAACTTTTCAAAAAGAACTTAAAATAAGCCTTGCAAACGGACGTGATAGATTGTTGGAAATGAATTCTTTTCGACCTGAAGTTGCAAAAAAACTAGTGAAACAAATTCAGACTGAAGACCGTGATAAGAGTCTTGAAAATTATATTACTAAGGTCTTTGAACATTTTAATGTGGAAATGGAAGACCTTGCACCAAGAACTTACTTATTGCATCCTGCGCCTTCAAACACGAAGGTGTTTCCATCTGTTCCGCATGAAGGCATATCTGTTACCTTCGATAGAAAACGAGCTCTAAGTAGAGAAGATGTTAGTTTCCTTAGTTGGGATCACCCAATGACAACAACTGCCATAGACATGGTTTTAAGTTCAGAAACCGGAAGCGCCAGTTATGGAGTTCTTCGTAAAACAGGTAGTCCCGGTCTCTTACTGGAATTACTTTTTGTTCTTGAAACAGCTGGAAAACAAAGCATATATGTAGATCAATTTCTTCCCAACACAATGCTAAGAATAGTGGTAGATCATACCGGCAATGATGTAACAGATAAATATTCTGTTGAAACATTTAACAAAAGTTTGATACCGGGACAAATAGACGACTTACTGGATAATGAAACATTAGTGGAAACTATCCTACCCAACATGATTTCAACAGCAACAAAAATAGCAGAAGAACGTGCGTCAACAGAAATTTCAAAAGGACTACAACGTATGATCCTCAAGCTGGATCATGAAATAGAAAGACTTAAAATATTACACAAAAAAAACAAAAACATAAGACCAGAAGAAATTGAGATAGCACTAAAGGAAAAAACAACACTTGCGACGCTCATAAAAGATGCACGAGTAAGAATGGATGCACTTCAACTTATTAGAAAAGAATAAATTATAACTTTTAGTTATACCTTATTGATAAAAAACACTGCTAATTCTGAAGCAATATTATTGCCTCGAATTTATTGAGGCGATCCCTTTAATGATGAAATTTAGTTTCAAAACAATATTTCAAGTCGAATTAATGACATTTGAACTACACTTCAAAAAAAGAGCTTACATTATAATAAGCTTGTTATAATACCAATTAAATTTCAATATGGCCTATAAATAATTTGAATTATTTTTTGCTTAGATCATTAGCAAGTCGTGCACGGATTTTATAATTATTAAGCAAATCCGGTAATGGCTGTTATACAGTAACAAAAAGGTTCTGCTCTTTCTGAAGAGAATTCGTGCTACGACTATTTAACTAAATTGAATTATTTTTTGAAGAAATATAAGTGAAAAAGAAACGAATTATATCGGTCATTTTCGTGTCTAACTAGTATAAATTCAATTGTACATTGGAATCCTAAATATGAATTTACTGCCTTTCTCAACTTCACTTTCGAACCAAATTTCCCCACTGTGTTTTTCTATAAACTCTTTACATAGTATTAAACCCAGTCCTGTTCCTGATTCTTGTTCAGTTCCTTTAGTTGTAAAATTATCTGTTATATTAAATAACTTAGTTTGTATTTCGTGGGGAATACCAACTCCAGTATCTTTTACAGAAATTTCAGCAAATTTTTGATTTTTTTCATCCCTTATTGTTTGAGACCTTACAGTAATATCACCATTCTTCGGCGTAAATTTTATAGCATTCGAAATTAAATTTCTTATTACTGTATCTATCATATTTTTATCGGCTTCTACTGATAAATCCTTTTCAGCATTTAATATTAGCTTTATTTTTTTATTTTCAGCAGATTCTTCGAATAACGAGACTATTTCAGTTATTCTTTCTGAGATATCGATTATTTCCGGTGTGAAATTTATTACACCCGTTTGAGACTGTGCCCATGTAAGCAAATTGTCTAATAACTTTAAGGTTTTTATTGAACTGTCATTAATAATCTTTATATAAGTTTCTCGTTTTTCAATATCGTATGTTGTATGTTTTTTTAATAAAAGGTCTGAAAAACTCATCAATGCGCTTATAGGACTTTTTAAATCGTGTGCAATTATCGAGAAGAATTTATCTTTTGTTTTATTTGCTATTTCAAGCTCAAATGCAAAATTCAGTATTTCTTCTTTCTGCACGATCAACTCCTCATTTGTTTCTTCAATTTGCAATTTCTGCATTTCAAGAATAAGGTTTGCTTTCCGTTTTTGAATAAAATTCCTTAGAACAACTAAACCAAGACTTGTTACTAAAATAAATCCCAATATAGATGCTATACTTATGGTTTTTTGACGTTTTGATTTTTCCGCAGTAATGGCATCTTTCTTTTGTTGTTCTAATTCAATGACCTGTTTTTCTTTTTCAAATTCGTATTGATATTCAAGTCCTGTAATTTTTTTTATGTTTTTTTCATTAAATATACTATCATTAAATTCTTTATACAGAATGTAATTTTCTAAAGCATTTTTATATTTTTTTGTGGCAGTATATATTTCAGAGAGTAACAAATATATTCTCTTTTGATCATTTATAAGTTCATATTCTTTTGCAATTACCAGACTTTTTTGGGTGTAATTTAATGCTTTCTTAAAATTGAACCTTGCCAAAAAAAATGAACCAAGGTTAGCATAAGAATCTGAAATAATAAGCATATCATTAATTTCCTCACTAATTTTCAATGCTTTTTGGTAATAATCAAGGGCGAGATCAAAATTCGCTTGATGATAGTATATTGTACCAATATTATTCATTGCTACAGCCATTCCCCTTTCATCCCTAATTTCTTCACAAATTTTTAATGATAATAGATAATAAGTTAGAGCTGACGAATAATTTTTTTGTTTCTTGTATATTTCTCCAATATTGTTAAAACAATATGCTTCTCCCTGCTTAAAACCGGTTTCTTCCGTAATTTTTAATGATTTTTGATAATAAGTTAGAGCCAATTCATAATTAGCTTGTTCATCATATATAATTCCAATACAATTTAAACAATTTGCTATTTGTTGCTTATCACCAGTCTCTTCACTGATTTTTAACGCTTTTTGTATATATTCAAGTGACAAAGAATAATTTCCCTGTGTTGCATATATTAATCCAATGCTAAGCAAACATATTGATGCTTCTGGCTTATCATAAATCTCTTCATTAATTTTTAAGGATTTTTGGTAATATTCCAGCGATGATGGAAAATTACCTTGTATTTCATATATTATTCCAATATTAAGCAAACAAGTTGATGCTTCTTTCATGTAACCAGCTTCTTCATAGATTTTGCATGATTTTTGGTAATATTCAAGTGCCAAAGGATAATTTCCTTGATTTTCATAAATTATTCCAATATTATTCAAACAAGCTGCTACCCTATGTTTATTACCCAAAACTTCATACGAGTCCAGACTTCTTTTATAGTAATCAAGGCTTTTTTTATAATCAAAACCTAAAAAATGGCAATAAGCTAACATATATGAACTCAGTGCTTTCCCCTTCTTAAAATTATGCATATCGGCAAGTTCTAATGCTTCTTCAGCATACCTTATGCATTTTTTCTGATCTGTTTTCATTGTTGCCCATGCAAAGTCATTTAACAGATTAATTCTAACTGTATCTTTTTCTATATGTAGTTGGATTAAATTCTCAAGACTGTCTATTTCTGTTGTTTGGGCGAATATAACCAGAAATTGTAAATGAAAAATAAGAAATAAAAGCAGGTTAAACTTTTTCATAAAGGCATTATTGTTTAATGATTTTAATCATTCGCTAACTTTTGTATACTTATAATTCACTCTTATTGTTTCAAAAATTGATTAAATTTATTTATACATATATTTTAAAACCCAATTTATTTGAGGTCTTTCAAAAAAGAATTAATAGCTTTCTTAAAATTATTGCAAATACTTTTGTAAACCCACGTAAACACAACATACTGCCAAAAACCTATCAAAATTTCTCCCCTAATTGTACGTATGCTTCGCATTTTCCTTTCGTTCTAAATGTCCCTCGAACAATTCTTTCTCTGTCACCTATAAAGCAGTTTGTAAACACATAAGAACCGTGACTCTTTTCACCTACTATCTCATACTCATTATAAAACAATGCTAAATTAGACTCTCACCTAAAGCTTCTATTGAATTCTAGGACGAGAAAACGCTCAACACCCTTTACTTTGTAAAACTTCCATGACTTTTTTTCTTGATCCAATGCCAGCAACTTATGTTTAACTGTTGCACAATTAAAATTTTTCATATTGCTTATTAATATAAATCGTATCAATAAAATCTTTTCTAATAATAATCGTTATATGTTCAATCTATTTATTAATTTAATGCACAATTAATTTAGATGAAATATTAACCCTAAAATAAAAATCATGAAAGTAAAGAATATTGTTTTTTCTATTTGTTTAATGTTATTGAGTTTAACATTGTTTAGTCAAACAATTAAGGAATTAGAACAAATAGAAAGTGGAACTGAGTTTTGGAATTTATATGAAAAAACTTTCCCATTAATCGAGCAAGATACAATCGCTGTAATTAAAAATTTTGAAGATGCTTTTAACCAAACAAACAACAGTTTTTCAAAAGCATCATTTATGATTGAATTAGCAGATTTATACATATCTACCAAACAACTTGATAAATGTTTAGATATGTATGAAAATTTAATTAACTCAGGTATATCTGTTTTTTTTCAATTGCGTGGAAAAACATATCCACGTTTCAATGACGCCTTTAAAAGTAATGAAAGATTCAATTTATTATTAAACAAAAATAATGAATTAGTCGAAAAAGCAAATGAAAAAGCAAAGGCCGAATATTATATTCAAAAACCTATTAATTATGATGCAAATAAGAAATATCCATTACTTATGGTATTTCATGGGGGAATTGGGAACATTCAAGACCAACAGCATTTTTGGAAATCATCAAAACTTGAAGAAGAATATCTTGTTGCATTTGTTCAAGGTAGAAGTTTTATGTACACATTAAAACGTAGATTTGGAAATACGGGAATAACAGATATTAAAAATATCTATAAAGATATTGTCAATAACTATATGATTGACACAACAAATGTAATACTTGGTGGTCCATCAGCCGGTGGGATGTTATCTATAGATTTAGCAATTAATAATCATTTACCAGCTCAAGGACTAATACTTGCTTATCCAGTAAAACCACGAGCATTTGGAGCTGATGAAATATATGAAGCAGGACTAAACGGCTTAAGAATTTCAATGATTTGTGGAGAAAATGATTGGGCAATAAAAAGCCAAAAAGAAATGTCTGTATTATTTGATAAACTTGAAGTTTCCAATAGAATTGTTGTATTTTCAGATTATGGACATGAATATCCTGACGATTTCTCAAATCAGATATTAAAATCAATAGAATTTATAATACGTGAGGACAAGTAATTTGTAAACTGTATAATTAAAAAACTACTTTGGCTTTATAGCCATGGATTTGATTGGAAAAAAGTGATTGACTTGGATACTGAAGTAAATATTGAATTTCATAAAACAGGGAAATCATTTTTCCTCCTAATGACGCAAGCGTCTCCCTAAAATCCGCAGGTATTTTCTCAGTAAGTTGATTATCAAACAATCAGACCTAACAGGTTTCGCATTAATAAGTGAATGCCGATTTGATATAATTGCCTGTTAATCAATTAAAACCTAACAGGTCTTGCTGATTTAAAGTTCTGCAAACGGTGGTACGACTTTTTTTAAAATCAAAAATAATTTACAATTTGTTCTCATCTATTTAAGTGGGTCGTACCACCGCTATTTACATAAACGATTCCGTGCCACGCTTTGCAGATTTAAAGACGACTTTTATTATAATCGGTAAAAAAATACTAGCTGATATCCGCAAGTATTTTCTCAGTAAGTTAATTATCAAACAATCAGACCTAACAGGTTTCGCATTAATAAGTGAATGTCGATTCAATATAATTGCCTGTTAATCAATTAAAACCTATTAGATCTTGCGGATATTAAGGTCTCGCTTGTGCCTTAATAGAACAGTACTTGCTTAAAAGCTATAACCCTGCTATTGTAAAATAATTGGGTATTGATATAAAAAGCTTTTGGTTTTGCAATTGAAACTAAATAAGTATCAAATTCCTACAGAAATATTCTATTTCGGATTTAGAACAAATCTTATTTATACTTGTTCTAAATAAATAAATTAGATGAAAGCATTTTAATAAATCTTGTATTAATTTAAATATAGGGATAGAATAATGATCAAAAGTATATTAATAACGGGTGCAAATAACGGTATAGGTAAAGAAACTGCACGACAATTCGCAATGCTTAATGGAACTGAAAAAATATATTTGGCTTGCAGAAATGAAGAAAAGGCAAAACATGCAAAACAATCCTTAGAACAATCAACAGGGAAATCGATATTTAAAATTGTTTTAATGGACGTATCAAATATTGATTCCGTAAGATCTGCTGTTAAATCTTTAACTGAACCCATAGAAGCAATTGTTATGAATGCTGGAGGAATGGGTGGTAAAAATCCGGCACAGAAAACTTCCGACGGAGTAAGTCAAATATTTGCTACAAACGTTTTAGGACATGTTGTTTTATTTGATGAGATGGTAAAGGCCAATCTGTTAACTAAAGTAGCTCTGTTTGCAGGAACTGAAGCATCAAGGGGTGTTCCTAAAATGGGTATGAATCGCCCTAATCTTAAAACATCATCTATAGATGAATTTTCATCAATCTGCGATAGCTCCTATTTTGGAAACGAATTTGATCCCATGCAAGCTTACGGTTTGGTTAAATACGTAGCAACTATGTGGATGTCATCGGAAGCTCGAAAGAATCCAAACCTCCGTATTGTCACAATCAGTCCGGGAGGAACCAAAGGAACTGCTGTTATGGATGACTTACCCTTCTTTTCAAAAATCATGTATAAGTATTTAATGATGCCAATATTGATGCCACTTATGGGAATGGTGCATAAATTAGAACTGGGAGCCAAAAGATTTATCGATGGAATAATTGATGAATCATACAAAAGTGGTGTGTTTTATGGGAGTAAAGAACCTGTACTTACAGGATCGGTAATTGACCAAAGTACAATTTTTGCAGATTTAAAGAATAATACATTTCAAGACAACGCTAACATGGCAATTCATAAATTTATAAAGGACTAATTTTTATTTATGCTGTTTTCTATAGACTTGTAATGAAAAATAGAATATTGAAAAAACTGACTAAAATTCTGTTTTTGCTTTTTTTGGCCACAAGTTGTAATACTGTGACTAATAAAGATGAAATTAAAAGCGAGCACATTGATAAAACAGACCAAAAAGAGACTATTATGAACGATACAACACCAAAAGTTACAGGCATTGGTGGAATTTTCTTCCGTTCGAAAAATCCTAAGGAAACAAGGGAATGGTATGGTGAAAACTTAGGATTTGCAATAAATAACTTTGGTTCACCTTTCGAGTTTAGAAATGCTAATCGACCCGAAGAAATCAATTATCTTAATTGGAATCCATTTGAAGAAGAGACAGATTACTTCGACCCGTCTGAGAAAGAATTTATGATAAATTACAGAGTACAAAATATTGAAGGATTGGTAAGAAAACTCAAAGCAAACGGCGTGAATGTATTAGACGAAATCGAAGAATTTGGATACGGGAAATTCGTTCATATTATGGATTTAGAAGGAAACAAAATTGAGTTATGGGAACCCAAGGATAGCTTTTTTACTGAAATGGGTGGAGAAACAACCAAATAAATTAAACAAGAAATATATAATTTACAAAAATAAACTTATGACACTATTTAAAGAATTCCAATTAGGTAATATTCTATTAAAAAATAAAGTAGTAATGGCTCCAATGACACGTTCAAGAGCAATTAATAATATTCCTAATGAAATAATGGCAACATACTATAAACAGAGATCTAATGCTGGGCTAATCATAACAGAAGGAACCAGCCCTTCTCCAAATGGATTAGGTTATGCTCGTATTCCGGGGATTTTCTCACAAGAACAGCTTGAAGCTTGGAAAAAAACTACAGATGCAGTTCATTCAAATAATGGTAAAATATTCGTTCAATTAATGCATACAGGGAGAGTTTCTCATCCAAACAATATGAGCCCTAAAGCCAAAATCCTTGCTCCATCAGCAATTAAATTAAGCGGACAAATGTATACAGATAACGCTGGTATGCAAGATTATCCGAAAGCTAAAGAAATGACTATTGAAGAAATTAAATCTACAATTGATGAATATGTTGTTGCTTCAAAAAATGCTATTGAAGCAGGATTTGACGGAGTGGAATTGCATGCTGCCAATGGATATCTACCTAATCAGTTTATTAACCCTGCATCGAATACCAGAACAGATGAATATGGTGGCTCTCTCGAAAATAGAAACCGATTTGTTTTAGAATTAGCTCATAAAATTTCCGAAGCCATAGGCGCTAGTAAAACAGGTATCAGGCTTTCTCCTTATGGTGTATTTAGTGACATGGGATCTTTTGAAGGTATTGACGCAGCATATACACAATTAGCAACAGAATTAGGCAAATTGAATTTAGTATACATTCATTTGGTGGATCATTCTAGCATGGGTACACCTGCAGTTCCTGCAAGTATCAAGCAATCAATTAAAGAAGCTTTTGGTGGAACTATTATTATAAGTGGTGGTTTGGATAAAGCAACAGCTGAAGAACAATTATCAGCTGGAGTAGGACATATAGCAGCTTTTGGCCGATCTTATATTTCTAACCCCGATTTAGTAGAAAGAATGCAACATGATAAGGAATTAAGCGATCCTAATTTCGATTTATTCTACACACCTGGCGAGGCAGGATATACCGATTACTCAACTTTATAAAATTAAAAGTAAATAAAACACCCATTAACATAGATTTCTTTACCTTGCTTTTTTATTCTTAAAGTTTTTCAAGCAGACCTTTATAAAAAAGCTTCATTAAGGAGTAAACTAAAAACTTTTCAATTTTTTCTTAAGGTTTTTAACCGTTTCATGCGCATTATATTAAATTTTAGGTATGAATAAGGATATTCATTACTTTTTCTAAGATATATTTTCCCATGCATCGTATATTTGCAGTTTTTCATTAAATTATAATTAACTTAAAATGATTTTAATTGATAAGCCATATGTTTCTGATTTTCTAATCAAAACAATAAAAGAAAACAAGTTTCAAATTATTGACACTTTAAATGCAAGAAAGATGATTTCAGATGAATCTCTTAATTGGATAAGTGAAACAGAAGCAAAAAATGCATTCGAAAAAAATGCAAACATTCCAATATATACTAACTCTGAAAATACAATAGCCTGGATCGAGGAAAATTTTAATTCATCAAATCTTACTGAAAAAATTCACGTTTTCAAAAACAAAGTAAAGTTTAGAGAATTATTGAAAGAATCAAATCCTAATTATTTTTTCAAAGAGGTAAAGTACAAAGAGCTAAAAGAGCTTAATTCAAAGGAAATGAGATTTCCGTTTATTATTAAACCTGCTGTAGGCTTTTTTAGTATCGCGGTGCATAAGGTCGATAACGAAAATGAATGGAATCAGGTTTTAGGAAAAATCGAAATCGAAATCGAAGAATTTAAGGATTTATATCCAAAAGAAGTAATAGATATTAATGATTTTATTATTGAAGAATATATTAACGGAGAAGAATATGCTATCGATTGCTATTTCAATAATGAAGGTGAACCTGTAATTCTTAATATTCTTCATCACGTTTTTACCTCAGATAAAGATGTTAGCGATAGAGTTTATACAACATCAAAAGAAATAATTTTAGAATATAAAAGTGAAATTTCTGATTTTTTAAAAACAATAGGCTTAAAAGCAAATTTAAAAAATTTTCCTGCGCATGTTGAGGTAAGAATCGATGATAATAGAAAAGTACATCCTATTGAAGTAAATCCATTGCGATTTGGGGGATGGTGTACTACAGGAGATTTATCGTGGTATGCATACGGAATTAATTCTTACGACTATTTTTTAAATGCTAAAAAACCTGATTGGGAGGAAATTTTCAAAACCAGAGAAGAAAAATTATATAGCATTATAATTCTAGATAATAATTCAGGAATAAAAGAAAAAGATATAGAATATTTTGACTACGAAAATTTATTGAAGGACTTAGAAAACCCAATGGATTTAAGAAAAGTAGATTATATCAAATATTCTGTTTTTGGAATTTTATTTGCAGAAACATCAAAAGGAAATGAGATAGAAATAAATCAAATTCTAACTTCCAATTTAAAAAAATATATAAAAATAAAATAAATCTCATTTCGAATCTTTTTAAGATTCATTATGAGAAACTTATGAAGTTTTTAAAGTTGAAAAAAGCAGTATGTTAGCTTTTATAAATTAAAAAAATGTAAGTATCTGAAATTAAATAAGAAAAAAACCTGATTTTTTGCAGAATAGTAATTAATAATACTACTTTTGTACTTTAATAATAAATAAAAAATTTAGAATGAACACAGGAACAGTAAAATTTTTCAATGAGTCAAAAGGATTTGGATTCATTAAAGAAGACGATTCAAACAAAGAACATTTTGTACACGTATCAGGTTTAATTGATGAAATTAACGAAGATGATCAAGTTGAGTTTGAATTACAAGAAGGTAAAAAAGGATTAAACGCAGTAAACGTAAAAGTTATATAATATTTGCATTTAAACTACATTACTTAAAAAGCCTGTCGATTTTCGACAGGCTTTTTTTGTTACTACCTGTATGTAGCCTAATACTGAACTCTGTCGAAGTATTCTCGAAGACTACTCGGAGTAGTATCTAGATTGAGATTATTTGTTTTCAGATACTAAACACAATCTAAATATCTGAATATAAGTAATAAAATTGTTTATGCTTGAATTAATCCATACATTAGTTGCATAAACTATAAGACATGAATAAAATTGTATTTCAAAATCCTGACGGGCAGCCTAAACCCGCAATAAAGCAAACATATACTTCGATTATTTCAGCAAGTATCTCCGAAATGAAATGCGAAACACACGATAAAAGCATTGAATTTGAGTTAGTTTTTCAAGCTCCAAATATCTATTTTGTAGAAACTACTGCTTGCTGCGATGAGTTCAAAAGTATTGTTGAGGATCAGATAGCCCGAATGTTGAGTTAGCATTTTATAAACCACTATTTTCCTGAATATTCAGGCATTCTATTAATTCAATACTTTGTTAATCTTTGGCAAAGTTAAATTTTACAAACAGTCAAACTACTGATAATTAGTCGTATAATTAAAATATGCTAAATTGCCAAAGTTCTTAATTTCAACCTAATACCAATTAAATTTCAAAAAGAACTATAAATAATTTGATTTATTTTTTGCTAAGATCATTAGCAAGTCGTGTCACGGATTTTACAATTATTAAGCAAATCTGGTAATGGCTGTTGTACAGTAACAAAAAGGTTATGCTCTTTCTGAAGAGAATCCGTGGCACGACTATTTAACTAAATTGAATTATTTTTTGAAAAATCATTTATTTAATACATGAAAAGTGTTAATCCTTCTCATTTATTATTATACCAGTTCTGATAACACTTTTCTAAAAAATCATGTCCTTTTTTTTGATAATCATCATTAAAATGAACAGTAAAATGATCGCCCGAAAAATAAACAAACTTCATATTACTATTAAGTTTACGCATTTCATCATCCAATAAGTGAACGGCTTTATTTAAATAAAAATTATCTTGATCTCCAACAGTAATTAAAATTTTATTATCTATTTCATTTTTGAATTTATCCCAATTTTCACGCAAAAGCAAAGATATGTCGTATCGTTTCCAGAACTGTAGCGCTTTTTTGTTTATATCTCCTGTTTTGGGATCTATTACTAGGCGAATATGATCTCCTTCTTCATCATAAGCTCCAAATACGGCATCAAAAGAATGAATCTGCTCTCCGCGGTACACCACATTTTCCATTTGGTATGTATCTTTTGATTTAATCATAGGCATAAAACCCGCCAAGGTAACGTCTGCTGTCAAATGTCCATTATCATCATAGTACATATTATCAGTTTCGTAAATGTTTTTGTTTTGATAATTTCTGAAATCTACTTGGTCGGGCGCACTTGCCCAACAACCTGCAAATGTGTTAGGATAGTTTATTTGTAACCACAAAACAGTCCAACCACCACTACTGTGTCCGGTTACTAAATTAGCACCATTGGTTCGAAACTTTTTATTTATTGCTGGAATAAATTCCTTTACTAAGGCATCGCCCCATGGACCATTTACATCACTATTGGCATATACTGAATGACCTTCGGGACAACTACCATCTAAATACACTGTAATAACGGGCTGATTGCCTAAAGTAGTAATTCCATCTCCTCGTAATGGTTCCCTATAATCTCCACCAAACCCAAAAACTGTATACACTACCGGATATTGAGCTTCAGGTTTTTTGTAGTATTCATCTGGTAAACTAACAGCTCCATTTATGCTTATTGGTTTTTTATAAAAGTCGCTTAATAAGTCTGAATTTACTATTATTTCTTGATAATATTCATTGCCACTAAAGGATAGATCTTCTGCCATTTGATTGCACACAATAGAAAAGGTCTTATTAAATTCTTTCGTTAAATTTATTTTCTTGGTTTTCGAAAACAAATTTCCGGCGCTATTTCCTATGGTTCTTCCACCAAGGTTTCGATCGAAAACAGCCTGTACGAAGTATTCGCCTCGTTCTATATTTGAAAGCTCAACAGGAAATGAAATGGCTTTATCATCAAAAACTACCTTTTCATTGGGATGTAAATTTTCAACTTTCAATCTGAAAGCAGGTATAATTTCTGCACCCACAAACACATCTTTTGGTTTAGGATTATCTTTTGATAAATACAATAAGACATTCCCCGAAAAATTCTCATTAAATAATTCAGGAGGATAACTGACTTCAATTTTTTGAGCATTTACTTGTAAAAAACAAGGTAAAATAAAGCTTAATAAGAGGATCTTTTTCATTCTGTTTTATTTTTAAATTGTGAATAACAGTTATTGTATTCGTAATGGCAGATTTTAGATCGCTTTGTTAACAATCTGTGAGAATTGTTTTGAGTTTGAGATCTTTATTTTTAATACGTTTTTCCGCCATTATATTTAACACATATTGTATTATGCATCGTTATTTTTTCGATAATGCTAAGAACAATCCTAGCATGGACAAGACACTAATCTTACTCCATTTTGTTATTTTCCAAAATTTATAATTGTTTAAATATCCTGAAAATCTACTTGATAATAATGATATTACACTAAATATTATGAATGATTGAATCATAAAAATAATCCCAAGAATAATCATTTGATGTGTAGCATTAAATCCTTTTGTGCTGATGAACTGAGGTAAGAAAGCTATAAAAAAGAGTGAAACTTTTGGGTTTAAAACATTCATTAAAAATCCCTTTCTTATAAGCTTTAGAAAACCTATTTTGGAATCACCATTTTTCATTTTTAAATCGATTAATGGCTTCTTGTCCTTTACTGCTGCCACAGCTAAATAGAACAAATATCCTGCACCCAAATATTTAATAATTGAAAATGCAATTGCCGACTTTTGAATTATTATTGATAGTCCGGTTGCTGCTGCTAGTGTATGGATTAGAATTCCAGAAACTAATCCGGTTGAAATAGCAATCCCATTTCTTTGTCCTTTTGTTAAGCTTTCCGTTAATACAAATATATTATCAGGCCCTGGCATAAATGTCAGGATAATTGACGCTCCTAAAAAAGATAGTACGAGTTCGAGTTCCATTGTTTCTGCTTAAAAATTTAACTTAGTACAAAGTTAAAACAGTTAACAAATCACGAGTTATCAATTTTAATCAATTATTTGTGAATTTCTAAAGATTTGCTTAATTCAGTCGGATTGCAACCTAATTGTTTATTTACAAATCTATTATAGGAGCTTTGACTGTCAAATTGTAGATGGTTGCTAATTTCTTTATGTGATAATTGTTCAATTATTATTAATCTTTTAATTTCTACAATTAATAGTTCGTGAATAATTTGCAAAGGTGTTTTGCCTAGGTCTTTTTTAATTTGTTTATTTAGCTTGGTGACAGAAATGTTTAACATTCTTGCATATTCACTGATATTTCTATTTTTTACAAAATGGTTTTCTGCTGATAAGAGGAATTGAAAAGTTAGATTATCCTTTTTTAAATCATTGGATTTATTTTGTAATACACCTAATATTTGAAAAATAGTAAAAGAAAAAAAATAAGCGATTTTTTCATTCTTATATACTTCATTTGATTTATATAATTTTTTCAGATATTGAAATGAATAAAGAAGTGTGTTATAATCTATTAATGTAAGTTTAGTTTTAGGATTTGCCTTTAACGCAAATAATAAATTAGCTGGCGTTGATGGAATACTTGTTTTTAAATATTCAGAAGTAAACTGTAATATGATTCCATTCTCATTTTTAAGTCGTTTTAGCAGATGTACTTGATTTGGTGCTACTATATAAAGTGTTTTGTCTTTTATTTCATAAGTGTTGAAATCAATTATTTGTTTTCCACCTTTAGCTTTTTCAAATAAAAAAATTTCAAAATATGTATGCCTATGTATTTTTGAATAATCATATGTGGGTTGGTAATCAATTTCATTAACTGATAAATTAAATTCATTGCTTTTTAATGAATGTATTTCCATTGTTTATCAAACTTACTTTTTGTTTCTTATAACGATCCGAGGGTTTAAAGCTGCAATAGTTTTCGCTGAATTTCAGCATCCCCCATTAACGAAAGTTAAAGATAACTTAATTTTTTTAATTACAATAAAACCCTCGTATGCTGTAAGGCCCGCTGTTATAAGGCTTTTATTTTCTTAGTCAAATATGAGCTTTTAATAAGATTTAGTAATCTGATGTTAGATTCTGCTGCAACAAAATTCCCTTGTGAAACCATAAACTCATTCCATCGGATTATTTTTGCGACAACTTTTTCAAAAGATTCTTTCCATTGATACATAAAAGCTCTAACAAGATTTAAGTCACATTCAAACATTTGATATTCTGTATTATTCGCAAGTTCACGAATTGTAGAATTTGCATTTAAATATCCAGACTTTTCCAAATTTATCATGTCTAAAATATCTCCATACCTTGTTACAAGTTTATCTGTTCGTCCAATCCGTGTACCTTCTGCTTCATTCCATTTTGGTAATTTTCCGTGTATATTCTTAAATGATTGAAATAAAGAACTTTCTATTACCTTAACTTCATTATCCTTATCAAAAAGGTTTGGTTCTTGGTGAATCAATGGGGGTTGGAGTAATAACGAAAATCCAATTTTTTCATTTAACTTAAGGTATTCCTTAATTTTAAAACTTTTGTTTCCTTTACTCGATTTTGAACCTAAATTATTGTGTTGAGAAAATCTTGTGATTAAATTATTTGTCAAGCCAATATATAGTATCTCTTTAGTCTTCAAATCCCAATAACAATAAATTCCATATGTGTCAAAAGGATGGGTATCATATTTACCACAAAGAATTTTCAATGCCTGATGAATTTCTTTTGTTTCTTTTTCAGAATAAGAATCTGTCAATAATGTGCCAAAAAGACATGAGCCAAGCATTATCTTTTCAGCTAATTCTTCAATCTGATTACCATCTGGTAAAATTGTTTTAATGTCTATTGAACTAAAATCTAACATTGGTGTGATGTTTTTTAAATGCCTTATAACTAGTGAGTATGTAGAATATTGTTATCCTTTTAATTTTTTTGTATATAATAATTGCTTATTCTGATTTTCATTTATTCGATAAAAGGCAAGCAATCCTATTCAATTTACCTAAGAATGGCAATGTAATTTTTAATTACAAGTGCCTTCGCATTAGTTTCTATTTTTAAAATGAGAACGATTAAGGAGAAATTACCAGAAACTTGCTATTTACGTTTCGACTTTTTAATTTCATTTTTAATTGAGTATAACCAATTATATAATTCTTCAGCTGCTTGCGATTTATTTTCGATTTGATAATCACCGGTCTGTTTTAATATAACTGACTCATATTTATTAGTTACAGTATTTAATATGTATGCTTTATAAACTTCAGTCCCTGCATCATACATCTTTTGTTTAGGGTCTAATTTTTCTCCTTTTGCAGCTTCTTCAATCAATAATAGCATTGAGCCTAATTTAATTTTATCTACAGTAAAACAAACTGAATCTGCCTGTAATAAATTAGATTCCAAAAGTGATTCATCAATTAATCCCAACGAATCACAATTATGCCAATTATCTGGTAAATTATAGCAATGAACATCTCCTGCAGAATCAATCATCCAACCATGATGCTGATAACCCCATGCATGATTACTATATTCGTATTGAAATAGTATTTTTTGATTTGATAAATCATACTGTTTACTATTGCTTTCTTCTTCGCAATTACTAAATAACATAGAAAGAGCCATAATTCCTGTTGTAATTTTAAATAAACCCATTGTGAGCATAATGTTTTTCTTTTAATTCAAATATTGTGATTTTTGTTGCTTTATTCCTTAAATCCAGCATTATTAGGCATCAATATCTTGCTCTATTTATTTTTAATCTTTACATAAATATGCTTTATTCGCGATTTTTCCGAATCTCTTTCATCAACATCAAAATACTTTTTTAATGATTTTATTAATGGAGTCAATTTTGGAAATCCGTAATTTCTTGGATCAAAATCAGGTTTCTTTTTAATAACCAAAGAACCAACCTCAGCAAGTGAAGCCCATCCGTTATCATCAGCTATATCTTCAATCGAAGATTTTAATAAATGTATAAATTTACCATCGATCAAGTCAAATTTTTCTGTTTGCACCGGAGCTTGCGTAGTGGTAGTTTTTGATGTTTTTTGGGAACTAATAATTTCGATATAAATAAATTTATCGCAAGCTACAATAAAGGGCTTGGGTGTTTTCTTTTCGCCAATACCTATAACCAACATTCCCGATTCTCTTAATCTGGTCGCCAATCGGGTAAAATCACTATCGCTTGAAACCAGGCAAAATCCATCTACTTTTTCGCTATGTAAAATATCCATAGCATCAATAATCATTGCTGAGTCGGTAGCATTTTTACCGGTGGTATAACTATATTGTTGAATAGGAGTTATGGCATGTTCAAGCAATGCAGGTTTCCAACCGGATACCGTTGGTTTTGTCCAATCACCATAAATTCGTTTAATTGTTGGGGTACCTAATTTTGCAATCTCATCGAGCATCCCTTTTATATTTGAATAAGGGATATTATCAGCATCTATAAGTACAGCTAATTTTAAATCGTTTCTTTCTCTCATCTTGAATGCATTTTTTACTTCAACGTTTTTGCCATAACTGGGATATTGATTTCTATTGAATTGATTAATAAATCCGACAATTGAAACCGAAGACCGCCTGCCGGCTAGCAAGGTAGCAAAACTTTGTTAGAACGCCAAAACTCCTGCATTACCAGTTGAACGAGCATTGTAAATAGTTTTTATACAATTTTTTCTTGCCAAGAACTCAAAAGTGTTTTCAAGAGAAGTCAAATACTTTTCCAATCTGCTATCGTGAATAATATCTTAAAGGATTATTAAGAGTTAAGTTAAATAGGATGTTTACAATAATACTTTATCATTTTCTATTTTCCACTGTAATGGTGTAAAACCAAATGCTCTTGTAAACAATCTAATGAAGTGACTTACATTTTCATAACCAAGATTCCAAGATGTTTCATTTACATTCTTGCTAAGTAAAAGTTTTTTTGCTTCTTGTAATTTTAAGTTATTATAAAAGATACTTGGAGATATACCAACTTGGTTTTTAAACTTTTTGGATAAAAAGGGAACAGATATATTTAAGGTATAAGCTATGTCATTTATAGAAATAGGTGGGCTTAGATTTTCTCTCATTAGCATAATTGCTTTCGAAGTTAAAGTATTAATCTCATTATTGATGATTTGGCTAGCGCCAGACTCTCTAACTACGTACGCTGTAAGTTCTTGTGCTAGTAAATCCAGTAAATATTGTTTATTTCTATCTTGAGAAATAGCAATATTATGAATTCTTTGCAAACAGTTTTTTACATCTCCGTTATTTGGCCCGAGATAAAATTTATTCTCATCTATTTCTAAACTTTCCGAAGTAAATGTTTTGAGTTTTACTTCCGATATTAATCTATCATTCAACTCTAAAACTAATGCTTTAGTATGTTTTTGTATATCCATGTGAACGGTTGAGTAAGGAGGTAGTATTAATAGTCTATCCTTAGTATAAGTAAACTCTTCCTTGTTATTAAGACATACATGCTTTTCTCCCTCTAAGATTGTGCATAATCGTAGGCTTTCATAACTTTTATAGAAATCATTAAAATCACCATCAATTTCATAGTATAATAATTTTACTAAGTTTGATTGCAGTCCATCAGCAACTTCAAGTAATCTATTGAATGTATTAAGCATAGAAATTAAATTACGACTATTTTTAAAAAATAAGAGCTATTCATTTAAAAATTATTCTAATCACTTTTGCACTGTTATTTTATTAACACTGTTTTTAATTATACGATGAGCAAACGTAAAGTGAAATATTTAAATAAAACATAATTAATAACATAAAAATTAAAAATTGAGAGGATTTAAAAATGAATAAGAAAACAATGAAAGCTGTAGTTTACCATGGACCAGAAGATATGAGACTGGATGATGTACCTGTACCTGAAATTATTGAATCTGATGATGCGATTATTCGAGTTACTCATTCAACTATTTGTGGGACAGATCTTCATATAAAGGCAGGAGGTTTGCCAGAAGTTGAAGAAGGGCGAATTATTGGTCATGAATTTGTTGGAGAAGTTATAGAAATAGGATCAAATGTAAGAAATGCTAAAGTAGGTGATAAGGTTGCTGTTTCTTGCGTTACTCAATGTGGTGAATGTTTTCATTGTCTTCGTGGTGAATATTCTCAGTGTACAACAGGAAGTTGGATTTTTGGTTATATGATTGATGGTTGTCAGTCTGAGTATGTTCGTGTACCTCATGCTAACATGGGATTACATAAAATTCCAGAGGGATTAACAGAAGAGGACGTACTATTTGTAGGTGATATTTTATCTACAGGTTATTTTGGAGCAGAACAAGGAAGAATTAAACCTGGTGACACAATAGCAGTAATGGGTTGCGGTCCGGTTGGAATGTGTGCAATGGCAACGGCTAAATTATGGGGTCCTTCACAAATTATCGCTGTAGACACAAATCAAGATCGTTTAAATGTGGCATTAAAAGAAGGCATTGCAGATATTGCGATTAACCCTGCTAAAGAAAATACTGTTGAAAGAATTAAAGAATTGACTCAAGGTCGGGGTGCCGATGTAACAATTGAAGCAGTAGGAGTTAAACCAACTTATGACTTAGCTATCGATGCAGTAAGACCAGGTGGAAATGTATCTCTTATAGGTGTATTTGAAAAACCACAAGAGTTAGCTATGAACAAATTGTGGATTAAAAATATTACTATCAGTATGGGATTGGTTAATGCTAACCATATTCCTGAATTAATTAAGCTTATTCAGACTGGTAAAATCAACACTAATTTCTTAATTACACATAGAGCACCACTAAATGATATTCTAAAAGGTTATGACATTTTTGGTCATAAGAAAGAAAACTGTCTTAAGTGGGTTGTTACACCTTATGTAAATAATTAAGGATATGTAAGTGAAAATAAAATTTTCAACAATTAAATTAAGATAAAATCATCCTTTGTGGTTGTCACAAAGGATGATTTATTTATGGGTAGAAAAGTATAGAATTATGGCAGAATGTATTATTTTGTTACATACACTTTAGCACTAAATTTATTAATCTTGTCCATTAACTGAAATTTATCCTTTTCCAAAGCAGAAATTTTCCATTGATTGTTAGAAGTTTTATAAGCAAATTTTCTAAGATAAACTTGTGGAACTATGTGTTGATTCTGGCTCATATCCAATTAAAAGCATTTCGCCTAACTTGTTTTTACAAGTAATTCTATTACTTATATGCTTCCGATTTAGAAGTATTTGAGTGCCTTTAGTATCTTTTTTAATAAAACGAATATGATATTTAAATATTTTAATCACTTAAAGGACTATTAATATTTCCAATACTGAGTGTACTTACATGAGTATAAAATTGCACATGAAAACCTCTTTTACAATTGGATTATGTGTTTAGTTTCAAATAATTGTAAATGGGCATGCAATACAATGACTAGCGTTTTTAATTAAACTAATGATAGTTGTAAGGATTAAAAAAAAATCTATAATATAATTCGTTCAGCTGTATCTGGTTTAGATAAATCAAATTTAATGATTGCTAAATCAGGAAATTCATGCGCTGCTGAAAACATATAAGTATTATTAGATTTATCTTTCCAACTACCCGTAATTCTTGATGATTCGTGAATATGACCATGTAAAGTTAATAATGGCTGCCTTTCATTAATAAAACGTTGAATCGCTATACTGCCAACATGAACATCAAGTGGAACGTAATCAATTAATTGTCCATCAAGTGCTGCCCTATCAAGGTTTGTTTTATAGGGTGGCGAATGAAATAAAAAAATAGATTTTTTTAAATTATCATCCCCGACTAAAATTTGTAAATCATTATAAATTGTTGAGTATTCGATATCGTCTTTTTCTATAACTGTTCTCTTACCTTCTGTCGGATGTATACAACCGGGGTCTACATATCTTGACACATCGTATCGTTCCCAATCTTTTAATAAAAATGGTGTGGGTGGAATATTGGCATATCCATAAATTACATAATCATTAAATTCTACTTTTTTGTTATGTATATATTGCCACAAATTCTGATTTTCTCCATTAATGATTTTAGGTTCTTCAATTTTAGGATCATCGTTTCCTAAGATAATAAAGACTTTAGTATATCTATTTTTCAGTTCTGATTTTAAGTTTTGGAATTTAGGGATTAAATAATCAGAAATAAAATCGTCGTATTCGTAACGTGCAATTACATGAAAACCAGGAAGTATGTCGCCTCCTATAAATAAAATATCCGGTGTGTCAATTTTAATCTGACGGATTAGTTTTTCGTATCTATCAATTTTACCATGTAGATCGGAAATAAAAAAACATTTCATATTATTCTATCTTTTTTATCAATCTTGCGGGGTTTGTAGTATTTTCAATCATTACCGCAAAGCTTGTTTTTTTTTCAATATCTATATCAGTTATGATATGTAAATCAATTAATCCATCTTTTAATTGATATCCTGTTTTTTCTCTATTAAACTCACTTAAAGAATGATTCCAACCATCTATCCAGGCTTTAAAAAGATTTTTCTGATTTTCAGTCCCATTAAAGTGTACTAATATATCAATATCACTTGCGGGACCGGCATTCGCTTCCTTTGTGCTGCCTATAATATACATTGCTTTTACTCCATAATATACAAAATCGGTTTTATCTGCTATATTTTTAACCATACGAAAACGCCATTTCCAGTGCTCGTCACTAACATTTTTTAAATAGTGATCTTCATTCTTATTTGTTGCTTCTTCCGATAATAGTTTAACTGTTTTTTCCAATCTATCATAGAAAATAAAAAGACTCAATCGCTCTGCTATTGTATTTAATAATTTTTTTTCTTCTGGAAGAAAACACTCACCACTAAATGGTATGTTAGTATAAAACACTTCTATTTTACCAACTATGTTGTTATCAACAATTATTTCTGAAGACTGAATCCATTCGGATTCCTGAAAATTTTCAAGAATAAATTTTTGATTTTCAAATTCAATTGCAGCATTACAAACAGAAGAATACTGCCAACCATTTGGAATAATTTCAAGAATTTGATAAAATACTTCGTTATAAGTCAAAGCCTTATTTGTAAATACTTTTTCAATATCGTAAATACAATGTAGCTCTTTTGCTCTTTCTTGTAAGGATTTTATCGTTTTTAAATCCATAGAAATTTTTTAAAGTAAATTTAGTAAAAATATCTCTATACCAAATGATTCAATTCTTTAATATATAATTAGTGTTTGTCCATAAAATCCGACTTCTTCGTTACGCTCGCCCTATAATTGGTTATTTACAAAAGTAAGCTCCAAATTATAGGACTTCACAAGCCTTGAATTCGAACTTTATGAATCAAACACGTAACTTTATAGTAATTATTCCGAATTTATTTTGAGATCTATCAAGGTCATGCGACTATTCTAAATTACCCGATAAAAAACCAGATGGACTAAAACTTTCTCACTACCAAAATAAGTAATTTACTTTTATACTTGCTGAACTAATCCAGATAGATATTATATATTATCTCTTGAAAATGTTTCGCAACGTTCAATATCAGATTACTACGAATAATAAGCTAAAGTGGCAAGAGTATATTGAATTTTCAAGAAACAATGCATATTTTATTGCTCTGGAAAGTTTCCTGAGGTCTCATTTAGAATACTTATTTAAAAAAAACTGGCGTTTCCCAATATATTTCACCTTTTTACTCCGAGGTAGAACCTAATATCCGCAAGTAAATATTTATTCATTTAAATATTAAGTAATACCGTTTACAATACAATATGTCATATTTATAAATCAAATATGAATTGAATATGTAATGGCATTAACAATTCTAAACTTTAAATTAGATTTCAAATATGCCATTTTGATGAAGAATTGGTATAATTAGCCGTGTCAGGGTTAACTAATGTAGATGTCATGAAATTGTAATCAAATACTGATTATTAATAAATCCGTGCTACGCTTTGCGAATTTAAAGTAGAATTTTGAGGAATTATTATGATTAAACCAATTAGAATTAACATTAATTAAGTATAACAAAAAGATTATTGCATGTTCAATAAATAATTGCTAATTTTAAACATAATAAAAATAAATACGCCATTTTTTTAACTAATATAAATCAATACAAGACGAATATAAACCTATTTTAAATATGAAATATATAATTAAGACTTTTCGACTTTAGAGTTAATCTATTGATATATATGAAGAAAAAGATCTTTTGTTCTGTTTTAAAATTAACTCTGACCCTTAACAAATTTTTTAACACTTTATTTAATTTAACCAAATCAAATTTTTATGAAAAAAAATTTACTTAAAACAAAATTGGTAATCTTAACTATTTGCATGCTTATAAGTGCTTATAGTTTTGGACAAAAAGACATTTATTCCTATTCGGATTCATGGGGAACCGAAGGAATGAGCATGAAGAGCTCTAAAGCAACAGGAGTTGATGTAAACTTTTCAGTTCAAAATTTTTCTTTAGCAGATAAAACGCTTGAGAAATCAACTTTTAAAACGATTGAAATTTCCGGTAAATTTTTACCAGGTGAAGAAGGTGCTCCAGACCTACCTAGCTATGCTAAATATGTAGCAGTACCTAATGGTGCAACAGCTAGTTTAGAAATAGTTAATGTGCGCAAAGAGATTATTAAAAATGTGGATATAGCTCCTGCATTAGATATTCCTTTCGTAGGTCAAGAAGAAGCAACTAAATTCACAAAAAATGAAGAGGTTTATTCTAAAAATGCTTTTTATCCTGCGAATCCATTTCAGATTTCAAAAAAATCTGTAATCAGAGGAGTTGAAGTTGTTACTTTAGGAATTAGTCCTTTTCAGTATAATCCTGTAACAAAGGAATTAATTGTATACAGAGATATAGAATTAAAAGTAAACTTTGAAGGTGGTAAAAGTGAGTTTGGAGAAAATAGATTAAGAAGCCGTTGGTTTGATCCTATTTTAGAAAACACAATAATGAACTATACTTCTTTACCAAAAGCTGACTATACTACTAAAACAGATAGTAAAGCTACTGGTTACGAATATGTAATTGTTGTACCTAATGACGCAAGTTTTATTGCATGGGCTGACACAATTAAGCAATTTAGAACACTACAAGGAATTAGTACTGGTATTGTTACAATTTCTGATATTGGTAGTAATAGTGTTGAAACTATAAAAAGTTATTTTGTAGATGCATATAATAACTGGGATACTCCACCTGTTGCTGTATTAATAATGGCAGATTATGGAACTTCAGGTGTTGGAATTACTTCTAAGGAATATTCTCACCCTTACCAAGGAACTTACATTTCGGATAACTATTATGCTGATGTAGTAAATAGTGATGGTTTACCTGATATCACTTTTGCAAGGATGACAGCACAAAATGCTGCCCAATTAGAAGTAATGGTTACTAAATTTAAGAATTATGAGTTAAATCCTCCAACAGATTCTGATTTTTATGATCATCCTGTTACAGCTTGTGGATGGCAAACAGAAAGATGGTTTCAACTTTGTTCTGAAATCGTTGGTGGTTACTTAAAAAATGAACTTGGTAAAAGCCCTGTAAGAATAAATGAAATTTATGATGGTACTCCAGGTTCAGTATGGTCTACTGCAACAAATACATCTACAGTAGTAAATTATTTTGGCCCTAATGGTTTAGATTATATCCCTGCTAGCCCTACAACTCTTGGTAATTGGTCAGGTGGAGACGCAACTGACGTTGTTAATGCCTTGAATAGTGGAGCTTTTATGTTACAACATCGTGACCATGGTGCTTACTGGGGTTGGGGTGAGCCATCATTCACAAGTACAAATATTAGTTCTTTAACAAATACTGATTTATCCTTTATTTTTTCAATGAACTGTTCAACTGGTCAATTTGACTATACTTCTGAATGTTTTGCTGAGAAATTTCACCGATATACATACAACGGAGAAAATGCAGGTGCATTAGGATTAATAGCTGCAACACAGGTATCTTATTCTTTTGTTAATGATGCTTTTGCTTGGGGTATATATGATTTTATGTGGCCTGATTTTATGCCAAATCAAAGTGCTTTGACTAGTGTAGATGCTACACCGGCAACATTATTACCGGGTTTTGCAAGTGTGAATGGAAAATATTTCCTTGCTCAGTCGAACTGGCCATATAATACTTCTGATAAAGCTATTACTTATAATTTATTCCATTTACATGGTGATGCTTTTACAATGCTTTATTCTGAAGTACCTCAAAATTTAACAATTTCACATGCTGCTCAACTTGCAGCAGGAGTTACAACATTTAGTGTTACTGCAAATACAGGATCTCTAATTGCTATTACTGCAAATGGAGAAATTCTTGGCACAGCAATAGGAACAGGTGCTTCTAAATCAATTACAATCCCTAGTCAAGTAGGTGGTAATATAATAGTTACAGTTACACAGCAAAATTATTATAGATATTCTGTAACAGTACCTGTAACAGGTGGTAGTACAACAGAGTTTGCTTTAACTTCATCTATTGGTACAGGAGCAGGATCAATTAGCCCTGCAAGTGGATCGTATATTGAGAATACCTCTGTTAACGTAACAGCAATTCCAGCTTCAGGTTATGAATTTGATTTTTGGAGTGGTGACATTAGTGGAACAAGCAATCCAACAAGTGTTGTAATGACAGAAGATAAGAATGTTGTAGCAAATTTTGTTGCGCTTCCATCATATTTAGGTTATACTGACTTAGGTGATCAAAACACAACAACAGCTAACAGAAGAGCAATGCCATTGGTAATGCCGGAAAGTGGAGTAATTCAAAGTATTACTATGTATCACCTGGGTGGTAGTGGTAATATGATATTAGGTATATATGAAGGAACAGCTACAGTACCAAGCAATAGAATTGGTGTAACAGCATCTACAGTAGTAAGTTCAACTACAGGATGGCAAACTATTAACTTGATAACTCCGGTACAAGTATTAGAAGATGATAATATATTCCTAGCTTGGGTATATGAAACTAATCCTGGAATTCAATATTTAACAGGAGATCCTGGAAGAATAGATGCAGGAACAACTTGGAGTGCAGGAATGCCAACTACTTGGGGTAGCACAGCAACTCAGTCAAGCTTTTTATATAATATATATGCAGAGTACTCAACAGAAATAGGTAATATTCCTCCTACAGCTGTTGTAAATGGCCCATATTCAGGTCAAATAAATACATCTGTTGCATTTAGTAGTGCAGGTTCTACTGATTCTGACGGATCAATAGTTTCTTATGCTTGGACATTTGGTGATGGTGGAACTAGTACCTTAGCAAATCCTAGCCATACGTATACAACTGACGGTACATTTACAGTTACTTTAAAAGTAACAGATGATGAAGCAGCAGAGTCTTCAGTATCTAGTACAACGGCTGTAATAACAGATCCTACAGCATTAACTTATTGTACAACAGTAGGCAGTAACTTTAGCTATGAGTGGATTGGTTCAGTTCAAATTGGAACGTATACCAATACTTCAGGTGCAGCAGGATATACTGATTTCACTTCTGAAACAGTAAATGTAAATTCTGGTACAACTAGTGTTACTTTAACACCTGCATTTAGTGGTTCTACTTATAACGAATACTGGAAAATCTGGATTGATTTAAATTTAGATGGTGTTTTTAATGATACAGATGAACTAGTTTACGATTGTGGTACAATGAGTACATCAGCTGTTACTGGTAATATGAGCATTCCAACTTCTGCTAATGGTGTTACTTCAAGAATGAGAGTTTCAATGAAATATAACGGAGCACAAACTGCTTGTGAAACATTCCCATATGGTGAAGTAGAAGATTATACTGTAAGTATTAGTAGTTCAGAAGCTTTCTCTGATATGGCAATTGATGAAGTTTCTATAGAATCTAATTCTTTTGACCTGTATCCAAATCCAGCAAACAAAATGCTTAATATCGAATTAAACGGTTATGGTGCAAATATCAATGTAAAAATACTTGATATTAATGGTCGCATAATTGATAATTTCATTATGGAAGAAAATCATAAGAGTTTAGATATCGAACATTTTAACACTGGAATTTATTTAATTGTAATTGAAGGTGAAAATAAAGTTGATTCAAAACGTTTTATTAAAGAATAAACTCAGAATCATTTGTTAATTAAGAAGGGGAGCTTTTCGAAGCTCCCCTTTTTATATCTAATTGCATTATTTTAATCGTTTCTAATAATCATCAGCCATTTTCAGTGTATTAATATTTTTTCTAAACATTCTTTATGCGTTTTTCTAATTCTTCAACTGCAATTTTGAACCTATTCAATACTTCAGATGGGCTAATTTTTAATGATTGTGCTAAATCAGAATTGTACTAATCATCATACTTTAGAGCAATTATTTTCAATAATACTACTATGTCTTGGAGACGCATCCCGTTATGCTTTTTCATATCGCCTATACTCAATTGGCTTCGCCGATCTTCGATTCGCGATTCGCGAATTACGAACAATCAAATATGAAAAATTAAATTGAGAACTGTAAATGACTGCGATAATTTATGATCAGGTTTCTTATAATCGAATTATAATTAGCCATGTAGCAAAATTAATCTACTGCGAAAAGTTCTTTTGAATACAATTCAATTGCTGTTAACTTTCCAAAATACATAGACTCTCAGATGGTAAAAAAAAATACCACTTGTAAGGATATGATACAAATTAGATAAAACGAGAAAGCTTGTATTAATTTACAACTTTTACTAAATAATTGCTCTAAAGTTTATATTGTAATCCAATTTTTAAATCACCAAAATAGTGATATTGGTTTATCTTAGCATAAATTTCATCGGAAACATCAATATTAAATTTAATATTTGGTGTAAGATATCTTGTATATTCGGGCATTATATACAAATTAAATTTATCGTTAATTGAATAAGAAATTTGAATTCCTCCATTAATATTTAATGTTATACTGGAATATTCTGAAAAATCTTGTTCTGTTGCTGTAGTTGAATATATTGTATTTTTTGGAGAATCATACGATAATAAAAAATCTACAGTCCCACCCAAATTTAAATTCAAATTAAATTTATTTTTCGAATAAACTTTATAAGCCAAGTTAATCGGCACACCTAAATAATAAATATTTGAATATTGTTCTATTGTAAAATCGTAATCCGGAACTATCACGCTAATATCGCTTTCATATATTCCAATTGGTGCTTTAAATTCTGTTTTAAGGCCTATATTCTTAAATTTAATACCTGTATGAATACTAATTTTATCGGTAATATTATATCCCAGGTTTAAGGATATCTGATATCCTAATTTAGAACTTTCAATGGAATCATAATTTTTCTCAAAATTGTCAAATATAAAACTGCCCGAAGGGTTTTCTATAGTTTCAGAACTATAATCGGCTAAAATATTGCTCCTGTAGGATAATACAGGAGAAGCTTCTATGGAAATGAAATATTTATTTTGCGAACTTAACTTTAATACAAAGAAAGTTAATGTAAGTAATAATAAAAGTCGGTTCATTTTAAACAAATATATTTTTTTGCCAGTCTTTAATAAAAATTCGATATAGTCATAAGACTATATCGAACTTCGTATTTATAAATTTTTTATTGAGCCGACAATCGTAATATTTCAACCACCATGATTAGTGCTTTTTCCATATCTTCAACATAGATATGTTCGTCAAGAGCGTGCTCGTTTTTTGCTCCGATACCCACTACAGCCATTTCAATTCCCATATTATTATAAATCGAAGCATCGGTAAAACCGGTCATGAAAGTTGCTTTTGCATCAATACCAACTTTCTTAAGTGCTTGTTTCGATAACTCCACAGTAAATGAACTCTCAGGAATATCAACAGCTTTGCATAAATTATTTTCTACGATTTCAACTTTTGCTCCAGCAGCTTCAACTTCACGAATAATAATTTCTTTCATTTCGTTTGCAAGTTTTTCTGCTTTTTCGTGATTTAAGCTTCGGCATTCTGCTTTAAAAACTACTTTATCAGGTACTCCGTTACGAACAATTCCACCTTCTATAATTCCAACATTGGCTGTTGTTTCATGATCTAACCTACCAATTTTTAGGGCTACAATTGCTTTTGATGCTGCAACAATTGCATTAATTCCTTTTTCGGGTTCCATTCCTGCATGTGCCGATTTGCCTTTTACCGTAACATCAAAAGTAAAATAAGATGGGCCACCAATTATGATTGTATCCAGGGTGTCATTATCGAGTAAGAATCCTTTTTTAGCGGTAAGTTTACTATAATCAAGATTTTTAACTCCAAATAATCCTATTTCTTCTTCACGTGATATGGCAACCTCAATAGGAGGATGTATTTCTGCAATTCTAAGTGCTTCAAGCATTTCTGCTATACCTGCTTTGTCATCGGCGCCTAAAATAGTTTCTCCTTTCGATCGTATTATTCCGTTTTCAAGTATCGGTTCAATACCTACACCGGGTTTAACGGTATCGGCATGGCATGATAATAAAATTGGATCTTTGCCTTCACATCCTTTTGCAGGTAATTTTGCAATTAAATTACCATAGCTATCTTGAACTGTTTCTGCTCCTATTTTTTGGAATTCTTTTTCCAAATAATTTATAAAATTTGCTTCATTACTTGATTCACTATCAATTTGAACCATTTCCATAAATTGCTTTATCATTCTTTCTGACATAGTATATTTTCTTTAAATGATTAAAAATTATGTTTTTAATATTTATTCGTCAAGCCGCTTTGAGCGGTAAAATTATGAGAATCTGTACCCATTCGCCCAGTAACTTTGAGCGGCTAGGGGACTTACATATTGGATTGTTTATTTTATTTAATTGAAATTTATTAAGACTAACAAATATACACAATCGTATGCTTATGAACTAAATTGAAATTGTTTTTTGATCCGCAAAGCTGCTTAATCCACCTAGCCGCTCTAGCGGTTTGGCGGGTTGCAAGAGGAAAAACAGAACGGCTTGGCGAGTTAAACGGAATTTTATACTAAAGGATTGTGTAAAGGTTTTATATAATGTGATAGAGATTTCTGCTCGTGTTTGTATTTTAAATATAAGAGAATCTATCATGAGGGTGTCCGAATAGTCAGAAAGTTGTCTATACTTCGACAAGCTTCTATGTTGTAATCCAAATTTTCTTCATAGATTTTAATAAATTATTTACTATAAAACCATGCTTCTATCAACAGACGACCATTTTAATATTTCTATGATGCTGTATACCCCTAAT
>WTBR01000039.1 GCA_013138975.1 Bacteroidales bacterium | reverse complement strand
CCGGCATCCAGTGTTGCCCAGTTAAGTGCTCGTCCATTATATGTTGATGGAGAAACTGTTAATCCTGTTTCAGCAGCTGTAGATAGTGTTACTGTAAATTCTATTATTGAATCAACAAGTAAAATTGATCCTAAACTTTCAACTACAGTAACTGAGCTAATTCCCGGTGTATTGGCATCGATTGTTTTTTCAATATTAGTAACATCAAGAGAATCGCTAATATTGCCATATATATCAACAGCGTTAATATCTATTAATGGCCAAGCTGTTAATCTATCTGAATGACCTTCTGCCACAATATATGTACCGGTATAAGTATCTCCTCCGTCATATGTAACCCAATTTAAATCGCCTCCATTATACTGTGGAGGTAAAATAGTAATATCAGTTTCGTCAAATGGACCCTCAATATCAACTGTAAATATAATTGATTCACCAAGTTTTAATACTCCCACTCCGGCAGCATTTGAGGTGACATTATTAATTGCCGGGGAACTATTATCAGATGCACTTAATAATGAAAAATCAGATAAAAATGATGTACTTTCAGTAGCTTGATCCCAAACAACGTCACCCTCTTGTGTATATCTAAAATAAATTGGCCCATTACTTGAAGCAAATTCTGTATCAAAAGTAAATTGTATAAATTCGTCATTACCATCAATATCAACTGCTATGTAACTTACTTTTGTATTAAAAGCAGTAGGTGTAAGAAATGATGCAAACTCAGGATCAAGTGAAAATTCCCAATCATCTCTATCACCCGGATCTTTAATATCACCATCGTGGACGGCTATTGAAAATTCTATTTCAACTGTTCCATATGCACCATTTTTATCACCATCAATCGCAACAGCATCTACAACTGTGATTTGTGAATAAATACTATTTGACACGAAAATAAATAGCATAAATATCAACAACTTATATAAGGTTTTCATATCTCAATAATTTACATTTCCAAATTTGCTCATAAAAGCACTTAATTATTATAATTCACCATCATTGTTTAGTTTCATAAGGCAAATCATTTCATTACCTTCCTGCCCGGAGTTACCTATCATAATATAACTACCATCTGAGATTCTTTCTATAGAATTCACACTTTGATTATAACTTCCTAAAATATTTTCAAATAGTTCATTCCCTTCTGAATCAATATTTAAAAAATATGCAGCGCTTGTACCATTCGATATTTCATAATTACCTGCTACCGTAAATCCATTTTCATTTTTCAGTATATCAAATCCCTGGTCGTACAGATTGTCTCCAAAAGACTTATTCCAAATAATTTCTAATAAATTTTCTTTATCAATTTTTGCTACATAAATATCAGCATCATCTCCAATAATATTTTCTTTAGATCCGGTAAATACAAAGCCATCATTGGTTTCAACTACAGAGTTTCCATAATCATTATATATACCACCATAAACGTGTGAGTGAGTTTCACCTCCGGTGAAATTTGTTTTTATCAGTAATATATCAAATTTTCCTAATCCTGTAAAGGAATCATAACCATTTGAGGTACCAATTATTAAATAACCATCGGCATGCATTATTATATCCGATGCATAATCATCTTTATCTCCTCCAAAAGTATTATCCCAATCAAAAACTCCTGAATCATAAATTTTAACAAGATAAACATCTCTAGAGCCATTTCTATCGGTACTTCCGGCAATAATATATCCGGTTTGGGCTTTTTTAATAGCTTTAGCTTGTTCGTTAACATCTTTCACTCCAACAGTATCTCTCCAGTCAATTTCACCACCCGAATTATATTTTGCTATATAAATATCTTGGTAAAACTTTTTATAATCAAGATTATTTACGTCATCAGAAATTCGATTAGTTGTATCTGAAATTGTACCAATAATTATAAACCCTCCATCATCTGTTAGTAATAATTTTCCAGCAACATCGTCACCTCCACTATCAATTGTATCTACATCTCCTTTTTGATTACCATATTTATCAGTTTTTATCAATACAATATCAGTATCTTCTCTATTAGGATGGGTGGTAGTTGCTAATAGAATGTACCCATTGTTAAATGACTTAACATCAACACCAATTTCTTTACTTCCCGATCCGTATAATTTAATAAACGAGTCTGCCTGAATAGAGGATATATCAAGTTTATCACAGGAAAATGTTGTAAGAATTAATATGAGACCACATGTATATTTTATAATCTGTTTCATTTTTTATTATTCTTAGTTTGATAAAATGAAAATACATATCCGGCAGATATAAATAAATTATTTAAAGAAAAATCGTCGTCGACATAATTATAATCTGACCATAATTCTTGAATTGCACGGCGATTTTCTCCGTTTACATTATTGGTAAATCCCATATTGTAGCGTAAATCTAACATTATATAACCCTTCTTAACATTATATTTCACACCCCCTCCAATTAGTGCGGATATATTACATGGTTTTCTATTACTAAAAATATCTATAGCCGAACCTGTAACATCATCAACGCCAACGTCACTTTCAATATTACGCTTTAAATTAGCAGATGCACTTAACATATAATCCAAATTAACTCCTAATCTTACGTAAGGAGAAAATTTTCCTAACATAAAATCATAAGTGCCACTTAATGGAAACGACAACATTGACTGTGTTTCATCATAAATAATTTTCGAATCAATCTGATCTAAAGTATTGTTATAAATCTTACTTGTATAAATAACATCTAAGTTAATGTCAATGTTTCTATTTATGTATCTTTTAATTTGCAATCCAAATTGATATGTTACTCCGGAAGATGAATAACCACCTTCGTAATCTTCTGTACCATCTAAACTATATGGTTCTATTATCCTTACAAAAGAATAATTTACTCCACCTATAATACCAATAGAATAAACAGGTACAGTTTGATATGATTTATAAAGGTATGTAAACTCAACTGGATCCGTGGGCCTTATTTCATATTCAGGAAATTTCTTTAGAAACTTCAGCATTGTTAATTCGGCCATTTCCTGATAATCTTCAAACAAATAGGTTTTAATCAACAATCTATATGCCCTTGCAAGTTCTTCGTCATCAAAGCCATGATTACTAATGCAATCTCTTAACATTGAAGGGATTGAGTCTAAATCTCCTGTTTCATAAGCGTCTTCTGCTTCTTGCAGTTTAAAAGCACACTCACTCTCTTGAGCAAATGAAGATACACTTACAAAAAACAAAATAAGAATTGAAATATAGCGTAAAAATTGATTCATTTTATTAGTTATTTATTTCAGGAATTGTTTTTTCATATTGAACATCTGCAGCCACATAAGCACTCCATTCATCAGCAGTCATATTACGACTAATTCTATTTTGTAAATCCGAAGCTAAATATTTCGATTTCGTTGGCCAAATAAGAATTCTGTCTTGTACATCACTTGAGGTCACTAATCTTTTTCCATCTGGACTAAAACTTAAAGACATTACCCATCTTTCGTGATCTGATAAGACAATTGGTTGGTTATTTAAGTTTGTAAAATCCCATATTCTTGCTGTACCATCAAGGCTAGAAGTTGCCATTAACTTATCTTTCGGACAAAAATCGATTTCAGAGATTCTTGATTTATGTCCTTCAAGATTTTCAATAAGTTCGAAAGTTTCGGAATTTCTTATCTTTAAATTTCCTTTTGAATCACCTGAAACTAACCATTTTCCATCATTATTAAATTTTACAGCTGTAACTGCAATTTTAGATTCGTCATCAATTATTCGAGGATCAGATTTCTCATTAGAATTCCATATACTTATTTTGCCATCTTGTGTTCCTGCTACAATTAATTTTGAATCGGGAGAAATTTCAATTGAATTTATTTTTGATTCACTTTCAGTTATAATCTCACCCTTCATTGTTTTTAAATCCCACTTTCGAATGGTTTTATCATTACTAGATGAAATAAAATATTCATTATTAGGTGCCACTGCAATTCCATTCACTATTTTCGTGTGACCAACTAATTCTTGGTTTTTTTCAACGCTATTTAAAAGATTAACAAGTAAAATTTTGCTACTATCGGCAGAACAGATAAGCCATTTTCCATCGTTTGTAATACCTAAGGTTCTTTGTTCATAAGGATTTTCAAGTAAAGTTTCATATGGTATTTCTAAATCTGAAATATCCCATTTCAAGATTTTACCATCACCTCCAGCGCTATACAAAATATTTGTTTCGGGAACAAATGCAACATCTTTAACCGAACCTGTGTGTCCATTTATTGCATTAAAAGTTTTCCCCTTTAATCCTTTTAGTGCATAATACAATCCTAAATATACATCAGGGTTGTGTTTTGGGCCCTTGTATTTTTCATTAAATAAATATGCCTGGTAAGCTACAAGCGCTTTTAGTTGTGTATTATCAGAAATTTGTTGAGATTTTACTGCCATACTTTGCCCAATCGACAACATCCTCATTCTAAATGCTTCTTGTTTTTGTTTTTCGGCTTCTATAGTTTGCAATCTTGCTTCTTCGGCACTTGCTTCTGCTATTAATCTTTGTTTTTCAGTTTCCTTTTCTCTTTGTATTGCTAAATCTGTTTGCTGTTCAGCAATTTTCTTTTGTATGTTTGCCTTCTTTTCATTTTCTAAGGCTATTTGCTCTTGACGTTGAGCATTCTCTTTTTCTACTCTTGCTTCTTGCTCCTTTTCCGTAGCAATTATAGTTTTTTCTTCTGCTATTTTTTGTTGCTGTATTGCTATTTCCGTTTGCTCACTTGCAATTCGCTTTTGTTTAAAAGCTTTTGCTTTCATCATTTGTGAATAGATCGTTAAGCCTATTCCTAAAATAGCAGCAGAACCAAGCACAATTGCAAATATTTTTGAACGTCGCAACTGTCTTTTTTGTAATTTAAGTTTGTTTTCTTCTTCCAGTTTAAACTCTTTGTCACTCGTATCTAAATATACAATAGCTCTTTCAAATGCGGGGTTATAACGTTGTGCCCACGCCAGAGTTGGCTTTTGTTTTTCGCTCCAATTTAATGCTAATTGTAAATCAGGCGGACGCCACAAACCTGTATTCCCGATTTGATACATTTCTGATGCATCAGATAAACGCATATACATTTGAACGGCCTCCCACTCCTCTTCTACCCATACTTTCAATTTATTCCAAATTCTCATAATACTTTCATGAGACAAATCTATAATGCTATCTCCTTTTAAAACTTTTTCATGCGAAGGTGTTATAAAAGATCTACCTGAAGCCCTAAATGGATCAATCACTTTAATAACTTCATCAATAGATGATTTTGAGATTGAAGCAATATCATTTATACTCGTAGGATGCCTAATTCCTCTATTATCATTTCCTTTCTCGGTAATTGTTTTAAACATGCTTTCGCATATCCACTTTTCATTTTCGCTTAACTCGTCATAAGCTTCATTGGCATGCTCGGAAAGAGCTTTTTCCATTTTACCAATTGCTTCGTAGTCGGCAATACTTATGGATTGTTTTTTATCTGAATGATCCATCCAATATTCCCAGGTTCTCATTAAAGAATGCTGTAATATTGGGAGTTGATCAGGGTTATCTCCTACTTCGTTTAGTAATTGCTGAACAAGTTGTGCATCAATTGTTGCACCACCTACGGCTACGGGCCCTTCAACTGCATTTTTAAAATCCTCACGAGTCATTTGAGGAACGAGGTAATTCGAATCATTTATTAACTCTGTTAATTCATGAAATTGTGAACATTCCCCAATAAAATCGGAACGCATAGTTAATACAACATATACGGGAATATTTGGTGTATTATTTGCGTTTACAAGTAATTTAACAAAAGCTTCCGATTCATTATATGTTAATTCTCCCTTTCCACTCGTTTTATATCTAAATAATTCCTCGAATTGATCAATAATTACTAATATATTTTCATTTTTAAAATCAAAAGATTGATCAAGTATTTCAACCAAACCATTTGAGCTACTTCTTAAAATTGAGGCGTTTAACTTCTGCTTTATAAAATTATCTTCCTTTTCGTTTTCATTAGTAGATTTATCGATAATTGCAGATGCCAAATTCTCAATTGGAGCATTTCCTGGTCTTGCAGCAATAATATTCCATTTAGATTTTGCTTCTCCGATGAAACCTCCATATAAAGTAGGAACTAATCCACAATAAATTAAAGATGATTTCCCACTTCCTGAGGCACCTATTACAGCAACAAATTTCTCATCTGATAATTTTTTTAATATCTCCTCGCTTTGACCTTCTCTCCCAAAAAATAAATGACTTTCTTCAACCTTGAATGGTCTCAGCCCTGGAAAGGGGTTAAACATACTATTTGAATTGCTTTCAGGTACCATTTTAATTTATTTTTTCAATGAAAGAGTTTAGTCTTTTTGCAATATCTTTATTATCATCTTTTATTAATTCCAAGTCATTGATCTGAAAATCTATAACCGGAGTATTACTTGTATTTAAAATTATTGATTTTGCCAAAAAATCCTTTTTTCGGCCAAAACCCGGTGCTTTTAATATATCACAAAGCTTACTATTTAGCCACTGAACATTTTCTATTGAATAATCAATTAGCACAGCATCGCAGTTCACCAGATTATAATAATGTTCTTGTATTAAATCAATTTTATTTGATTTTTGCGATATCTCTAAAGTTTTCACTTTTCGTTTTGAAAGTTCTTCTTTAGCTTTAATATAAGTTAAGCTTTCAAGATCATTTGAAATAAGATAAACGGACTTACTACTATTCTCTTCAACATTTGTTTGAATTTGAGATTTTGTTTCCAAAATCTCATCAGCTTTATTTCTTATAATTGATTTAAAAACTTCAATTGGTGTCTGAATTATTTCTGTATTTTTAAGTAACTCAATATTTCTTTTAAAACTTCCAATATATAGTCTTTGTTTCTCTGATTTTGGTTTTATATCAGTCGGAATCCATACTAATCGTTTAATTTCTTTATTTTCAGCATTTAATTCTGCTGCAACTTCAAAAAATATATCATTTTGCAATTCTATACTCGAAATATCAATATTATTTAATAATGGAGCATAATGATTTCCAATTAAATGTATAGACAAAAATGATTGTTTAATACTGTTGTGAATCAATTCACTAAAAGAGTTTATATCTTTTGGAAAATTCTCCTTAGGCAATATTTCATACCCTAAATGTTCAATCTCTCTAATAATTGTTTCTCTGTTACTATTTTGATCTGCACTGGTTTCTGCAACAAATATTTTTCCCTTAAACTCCTTATTATCAGTCTCAATTACAAGCAATTCTTTTTTTATATTAAATGCAATATCAAGAATTTTAAGCCATATATCATTTTTTAATTCACCAATATTCTCCGATAAATCAATTGTTTTATTTTTAGTTTCATCAAATAAATTAACAATAAGTATATTATTAGAAAACTCTCCTTTAATTTCAGGATTACAGTTTACCTGAATAATTTTTGTATTTAATAATTGATTTTCATTTGCTAGAGCATCAGGTTTGTATTTATTGTCTAACAACAACTGAACCATAACTTTATAACTTTCAATCTCTTTACTATCGCTTGTGGGTTTATCCGAAATTAAATTCGTTATACTTAATTTTTGTTTTGTAATTTGATTTAACCCTATTTCAAGAATTGTTTGAAAAGCATTTATCCATTTAATATCTTTTTCGTTTAATTTTTCTTTATTAAACGGAGTATAAATAAGAATATCAGAATTTTCGTGCTCCATACTTATTCAATTTTAACACCTATTACAATAATATCGTCAACCTGCTCTTCTTTGCCTCTCCATGTTTCGAGTATATCTTCTAATATTTTTTCTTGTTCTTCGATAGGATTTTTATGTATTTCCAATAATAAAGCTCTAAATTTCTTAAGCATAAACTTTCTACCATCATTTCCTCCAAACTGATCAGGGTAACCATCAGAGAATGTATATAATACATCTCCCTTTTTCAGATCCATTTCGTGATTCGTAAATTTAGGTAGCTCTTCGTCGAAATTACCTCCAATTGCCATTCTGTTTCCTTTTATTTGAATCATCTCTCCATCGCGAACCAAACATAATGGATTATTTGCACCTGCAAATTGTAGTTTCATGTTTTTATAATCAATTACACATAAAGCTAAATCCATTCCGTCTTTAACTTTGCTCATTATTCTACCCTCCGAGCCCTGTTCTCTAAGTGTATCAACTACGCCTTTGTTTAAATGATCAAGAATTTCACTTGCATTGCGAGCTTTTTTTACGTCAATAGCATAGTTTAGTTGATTATTACCTACGATTGACATAAATGCTCCAGGAACGCCATGTCCAGTACAATCAACAGCAGCGTAAATTACAAGATTACTTTTCTTTGTCATCCAATAAAAATCGCCACTTACAATATCTTTTGGTTTATATAAAATAAATGATTTAGGTAATAATTTTTTCACATAACTATCAGGAGGTAATATGGCATTTTGTATTCGTTTCGCATATTTAATACTATCCATAATATGCTTATTCTTAATTTCAATTACTTCTTTTTGTCGAACAACTTCTGCTGTACGATCTTTAACTTTTTGCTCCAGTTCATTGTAATAACTCTCCAGCTCTTCAATCATAGAATTGAATTTCTGCGAAAGTGTTGTTATTTCATTATTTCCAACAACGTCAGCACGCTCATCTAGGTGTCCGTCTGTAACCCGATTAACCTTATCAACGAGTTTTTTTATTGGATATGTTATTACTTTTGTTTTTCTATATAAAAGAACAATTACAATAAATATTGCTAAACCAAAAATTGAAATAAATTTAATAAGTTCATTTCTTAATAAAATTTCTTCTTCTGATCTATCACTGATAATTCTGATTACTGCTCCTTTATATAAATCGGTATTTGCTCTATGTATATACAGGTAATTATAAAATAATTTCTTTTTGTTTATTTTTTTCGGAATTTTTAAAGAATCCTGATTTACAAACCTAGCTTTCATTAATTCAATTTCATCTGGTGCTAACTTAATATCCTTAGCTAAAGAACGTGGATTGTCCTTATTTATAAAAATAGCCACATCCACATCAGATAGCTCGTTAACCGTTTTATTAATTGAATTAATTAATTCATCGGCAGGTCTTGAATAGATTCCTAATTCAACTAAATATTTACCATCTAAGGTTGGGATATAAGTATATTTTTTTAATCTTCTAGTGTTGTCTTCAACGGTAAACTTCTCATAAACAAATCCTTCTTTTTCAAATATCCCCAATAGCATATGTTTATGTTCTTCTCCAAACAAAAACAAATTAAGTCCAAGGTCTGCCTCAAATGTTGAATTTACAACAATCCCTTCTTCATTTATAATATAAATATCTTCCATTTCGGGATCCATTCCCAATTCTTTACGAATTTTATCTAAATCTGCATATTCAATATTTTTGGTATTCTTAAAGTAATTATTAACCAATTCATTACTATACGATTCCATAATTGGATTTAAATATTGTTCTATTATCTCAAGAGCAACATCCTGAATCTCCATAATATCAACAACTTCTTCTGAAATTATTCTGTTTTTTGTATCGCCCGATTCTATTAATATAGATTTTGTTTGTATATAATTAAATGCACCTAGAATAAGTAAAGCTGTTACCGCTGGTATTACAACGTTCAGTATAAGTTGCTTAAAAATGGTTGTTTTACGCATATAATAAAGATTGAATCTCTTTATAAATTTCAACATATGTATGGATATTTATTTATGTACCTGTTTCGCTTTAATATTGTAATTTTTAATTTTTAAATTTATCCAATTTAAAATTGCAATTTCTATTTCATGAAAATCAAACATATTATTAATCACATCATTTTTATCGATATAATATATTGTATTTTCTCCTTTTTGATTTAATGAAACTTTTCTTTGTGCGTTCTTCAAAATTTCATTCATATCATATAATTCACCTTCTTCGAGTTCTATCTCTTCTTTATCATCAACTGAAAGAATTGTTGATGCACCTTTAATTAATAATACTTTATCTCTTAAATCGGATACTATTATGTCACTTAATTCATATGATTCAAATGATAAATTATTCATTGATTTTGCAAATTCATATAAATATCTTCCTGCGATATTTTTAAAGTAATTAATTGATTTTAAAAACTGTGTTTTTTTAATTAGTAAATGATTTTCAGATTCACCCAGTAAATCAATTGTATTATCTAATTCTTCTCTATATTGTTGATCTAATCTGTTACCAATAGTATTAAAACGATCCTTATCTATTCCATTAATTACAATTCCAGCTGTTTCTCTTAATATTTCATGTGGATTAAAAAGATGAGCTATTAAATCATTTGGGATCTCATTATTTTCGATTTCAGAAAATGCAAAAATTGCACTCACTTTAGTCCATATATTAATTTCATTAATGTCTCTATTAATAATAGAAATCAATAAATCCTTAAAGGTTAATTTTTCTATTGGATAGAAATTCTGTAATTGCTTTATCTTCTCAACGACAGAAATATCTTCAACTACAGGAAATAATTTTGGCTTTATCTCTTCATGTATAAAAAGGTCGAGCAACTCTAATGCGTAACTAATTCCTTCTGTTGTTGCACTTTCTATATTTTCTTTAACATGCATAATTGATTTAGCATCATAGGCCAATGACAATAACAGATATAATAAATCATAGTTAGCACTAAGTTCTTCTTTAATTGCATCTTTAAGATATTCAAATCCTTCTGTTTCATCAAGAGTTGATTGGACAGAAATATTATAGGCAATTATTCCAATATGCTTTTCAATTATTTGATGTATATGAATTATTGTTTTTTCATCGGCTTTAAAACCAATTTTCTTTAAGGCTATTAAAACATAATTTAATATTTCTTCGTTTGGATGATCTAGTTTTTTAATTAGACATGCTTGTGCTTTATCACCACCAATTTCGCCTATTAATTTAATAATTCGCAATAGTATTCTGTGACTTGTGCCGGTTTTATAGAAATATTGATCGATAATGTTTAAGGCTCTTTCACCAAATGCAGATAAGGAATCATATGCGTATGATATTAATCCCGGTGTATCTAAATATTCAATTATTAATGAACAGAATTCTATATTCTTAGTATTTATTGCAGCCTTAATTGCAGCAATTTTAACTTGTATTTGTAAGTCTCTTATTAAGGCTTTTAAATAAACAAAAAGTTCAGGTTGATAAAATTTGCCAATTAAATGTGCAGCAAGAATCCTATCTTCGGTTCCCTTTGCTTTCGAAATTTCAATGAGTTTTTCAATACCGGGTGACTTATCAATTTTAATATCTGTTCTATTTAATAATTCCAAGATTGACCCATCTTTTTTTGGCAAGTAATTAAATGAATCTAACAGTCTGAATTTTTCAATTTTTTGCTTTGCATAATCAGAAATTAAACTCTGTTTATGATTTATTAATCCTTCTATTTTTCCTTCGAACCTTATAGGATGTAATTCAAAATCAATATCGAGGCCTGATATTATACGACTAAAATCAATTGAATCGTCTTGAAGGTTTTCATCAATAAAATCAGATACATTTTCTATTTCCTCTTTCTTCCCTTTATATTCAGCCAATGACTTTTGTAATGAAATTTTATATTCGAAGTAGAGTTTTCGAGCTACAAAAAACCATATCACCAAAATCAACATTAATGTATAAGAGAAATGAATTAACTTAAAAAAATCAAAAAAGCTTAATGCTGCTAATATAAGACCTGCGGTAAGTGCGGCAATTTCATTAATCGTTCCATCAACGTATGCTTGTACATCGTGCCTAATTTCTAATTTTAATGATTGATATAGGATTTTAAAGGATGGGACTTCAACAGCATCTTTTAAAACTTTAGAAAACAGTCTGCTTAGGGATATTACTAAAAAGAAGAATAAAAATCCAGATGCTGCTATCGTATATCCCATAAATGATCCTATTAAAATAGCAATTACAGTAAAAATTCCAAGCAAAAAAGACGAAATAAGTACACTTACTTTTAAACCATAAGTTTTCATTAGTTTACTATACAGGAATGTTTTAAACAAAAAAGTAAATAATAATAAACTACCTGTAAAGGCTCCTAAGAATTCTGCTAAATCGTTATGATCGGGGTAATTTTCTTTTGTTACGGATAAAAATGAGAATTGAATAAAAAATGCAACCAACATCGATATTGCAACAAATATCGACATATATAAAATATATTTATTTTTTAAAAGTTCAGGTAATCTGGTTTTTTTCTTCTCCTTTTTTGCTATAACTTGCTTTAAATTATATTTAATTGATATTACAATTTGCATTATTAATGCACATGCAATACTCACAGAACTTAATAATAGTAAGTTTTTCTGCTCAAATCCAACAGCAATTAGCACCGGAATAGCAAAAGTGCTTAATATTGCACCAAAAATTTGTCCACTATCAATTAGACCAAATAATCTTTTCCCTTGTCGTAGAGAAAAAATTCTACCTACAGCTCCCCAAAAACCTAGCATTGCCAAAATATTTAAGGGCCCCATCATGATAAAAATTAAAAACACTAACCAAGAACTTTCGGTATACTGAAATAACAGTCTTAAAAGAGCTGTAGCTATAAAAATAAAAATAAGATTTAATATTGCAATAGAAGAGAATTTATATTTACTCTGTAATCTAGCATAGATAGTTGTGAGTACAATACCTACTAAACCTGATATTACATAAGCTTTCGGAATCATTGACGCTGGATAAGCGTTTAGAAATAACGCATGTGCACCTACGTCAAAAGCACCATAAAATATTCCTAAAAATACCGATAGTAAAAGAAATAATAATACGCTTGTTTTTTCATTCTGCTCAATATTAAAAATAGCGTAAACATCTTTCTTCATACAAATGCAAATTTAATTGTGAAATATACTAATTAATTAACTCATTATCAAAACTAAATAATCTATCTAATACTGCATTATTTAACAATCTAAATTCTAAAAATAATAAATCTTTCAAAAAAATTACTATATATCTATAGATAAGTTATTAATATCAAATTGTTAATAAAATATAAATATAAATGAACGTATAAATAAACATATACAACGCTGCCTTTGTTAATTACAAGACTTAATTAAATGAAGCATTAAGTTAAATAATAGAATATACTAATTGATAATTAATTAAAATGTATATATCTTTATAATTCAATTAAATACTCTATATGTTTACAGATTCAACTTTGGAAAATAAATATGTTATTCGACGAGAGGCTATTTTTATTGTTTTAGCAGGTTTATTTATTGGATCTCTTGCAATGTTAAATATCCTTGGATTATCAAGATTAATTGACCTGTCTTTTGATTTTTATGGAAGAAGAGTTTCTTTTATGGTTTTCGTTGGGGTTTTGCCTTATCCTATAACATTCCTTTGTACTGATTTTATATGTGAGCTATATGGAAAAAGAAGAGCTAATATTGTAGTATGGACAGGTTTATTACTTAATCTTTGGGTTTTATTTATTTTATGGTTTGGAGGTAAATTACCAGAAAGTTCAACTGTTGATAGTACTGCTTTTTTCAGAATACGTGCATTAACATTCGGTGGCACTGCTGCTTCTATGATATCATATTTAACTGCTCAATTTGTTGATGTACAGATTTTTCATTTCTTAAAAAAATTAACCAAAGGCAAACATTTATGGCTAAGAAATAATGGATCTACTCTAACTAGTCAGTTAGTTGATTCTGTGGCTGTAATATTAATTACTTTTTATATTGCAAAAGCGATAGACTTACCTGAAGGCGAACATGTATTTTCATTCTTAATGATTCTAATTTTATCAAATTATATTTTTAAAATGGTTGTAGCATTACTTGATACAATCCCTTTTTATATTGGTGTAAAATTTCTTTCTAAATATCTAAATATTAATACAAAAGAAGGATATGAAGAAGAGAAATACGAATAGCAATTATGATAAAAAAAATCTTTAGCCTTTTCTAATAATCGTAATTTTTACTTCCTTTTCTCTCGTCCCACCATTCATTTATTTTTGTTAAATCTTGTTTTTCACCACCAATTTTTTGTGTAATTATTCGTAATGTTTTTCGTTTTATTTTACCAAAATTTACAATTTCGCTACCTGCTTTTTCAAGGGCTAACAATATATTATTCAATTTTTTGTAATTAAACGGACTACTATACAAACCAACTGCTGTGGTACGGTAAATCTCTGCAACAACGGGCGTATGTCTGTTATGAGCAAGTGCTTTAAAATATGCTTTTACTGGATCAAAATTGATCATTTCAAAAAAACCACATATAGAAAAGATTACCATTGAATGATTTTTATTAATATATCTTCTTGGATGCCTAACCCTTTTCATACCTTCAATCATATAAGGGTAAGCTCTGCAAACCGAACGGTCAAAATAATTTTTCAATATTCCCGGCATGCCATCTGCATATATTGGAAAAGCATAAACTATTAGATCAGCCTCGAACATCTTCTCAGCCAATTTATGAAAATCATCTTTATCTTGATAAATACATTGTCCGGGAATGTTCATCCAACACGAGAAACAACCAGTACATGAATTTATTTTATATTTATTTAAATGAACAAGTTCAATCTCAGTTTCCTTTTTTATCCCTTCAATAAATGGTTTTAAATAAAAATCAGTATATCCTTTATCTTCTCTAGGAGAAGAACTTAGTACTAAAACTTTCTTAGGTTTTATCCAATACTTTGTGGGATTTTTCTCAAATTTTGTAACTGGATCATTAGGAACTAATACTTCTCCATTTAAAGATTTTCGTGGTAAAACGTTAAAAAAAGATGTATCACCTTTGAATTTAAGTTTACCAGACATAACTCCTAAAACTGGATTTAATTTACCTCCGGCTAAATCCAACCAATTATAAAACGTTGATTTTACTGTAACTGTTGAGTCCTCAGCCACACCTTGGTTTAATACTAATTTCTCTAAATCTGCTTTAATAAAACAATCTATAATCTCGTTATTATGCTTTAAATGAAATTGAATTATTCCTTCTGCTTTTTGATCATGGTTTAAATATAACTTTTGCAATTTTTCAACCATTTTCTCCATAATGGATATTGGTGACAAGATTTCTTTCATAGAGTATAAATCTTACTATCTAATTTTTTATAATTATTTCTCAAACTTATGAAAATTTCTAAAGAAATTACAAATGAATTAACTTCATTTTTCATAAATTCATTTCAAATATATTTTTACAAAAAATGCGAATCAAGGATTAAAATTATTTATTTTTAGGCTGAAAGCCTAATTTAATTCAGCCCAATGCGTAGCATTGGGTTTTGCATAAATAAAGATTTACGTCCTGTAAGGACAATTTAAATTAAGCTGCCTTTTCAAGGCGAGTATTTATTCGCAATAATTCAACCCAAGGCGTTGCCTTTGGGCTGAATTAAACTGCACTTTCAGTGCGTTACATTGAAAAAGCTTTATCAAGTTTCAACCCTTGATTCGCATTATTTATAATTTTATACTTAAGTTGCAGATAATATAAAACCGGATTTTATAATCTTAGAGATGAGATTTAATTGTATTAATCAATTCATTTCCATCAATTGGTTTAGCGAGGTAATCATTACAACCTGCGAGTAATGATTTGTCTTTATCATCAGCCATTGCATTTGCGGTTTGCGCAATAATTGGAATACTAGTATTAAATTTCCGTATTTCTTTAGTTGTATCATTCCCATCGATTCCCGGTAATTGAATATCCATTAGTATTAAATCAATATTTATTTTCTTTAACAATTCTATTGCATTTAAACCAGACTTAACGTGCATTAGCTCTACTTTCGTATCCCTTAAGACTTCCTTTATGAATTTAAAGCTCATTTCATCATCTTCAACAACCATAATCTTTTTACTACTCCAATCTGTTTCAAGATTTGAAATAGGTTTAACATTATTAGCTTTACTCTTTACTTGTGTATATGGGATTGTTAAATAAAAAACTGAACCATTTTCACCATCCGACTCTACACCGATTGTTCCTTTAAGCAATGTAACTAATCCCTTTGAAATTGACAATCCTAAACCTGTACCTCCATATTTACGAGTTAATGAATCATCAGATTGTCGAAATCGATCGAAGATAATTTTTCTGTCTTTTTTGTTCACGCCAATACCAGTATCTTTAACATATAAATACAAGTCGTGTTTATTTACTTTATAACCCAATTCAACATATCCACTTTCTGTAAATTTAAATGCATTACTAAGTAAGTTTGTCAACACTTGGGTTAAACGGTTATAATCAGAATGTATATAATCATTATAATTTGTTAATTCTTTACTAATTTTCAACTCAACATTGGCGTTTTCTATACTAAAAAACAAACTTAGTTCATCTAATAAATCATTTAATGAAAAATCTGTATAATTAATTACAATTTGATTTGATTCAATCTTTGAGATATCAATAATGTCATTAATTATCTGTAATAATTGATTTCCTTTACTTAGGATAATTTTCAGAAATTCATTTCTCTTTTCAACTTCTATATCATTTTCCTGAATAAGATGTGCAAAACCCAATATTCCATTCATCGGAGTTCGAATTTCGTGAGACATATTTGCTAAAAAAGCAGTTTTTAACTTGTCGGAAACTTCGGCCTTTTCCATTGCTTTAATCAATTTATTTTCATCACTTTTCCTTTTTGTTATATCTCTGATAAAAGAAATAATTAATATTTCATCATTAATTTCAACATTAAACAAACTAATTTCTGCAATAAATGGCACACTTTCAATAGTTACATGTTTCCATTCAAAATATTGTGTAACACCATCAAGACAGTCATTTACAATTTTTCTTGATTTAATATCTGAACTTTCACCATCATCCTGATATTCAGGAGAAAGATCAATTATTCTTTTACCAATAATCTCACTTCTTTTACTTCCAAATAGTTTAAGAGCTTTAGTATTACATTCAATAATAACTCGATCTTTCAGTATTAAAATACCATCGTTAGCTTCATCAAATAATTTTTTATATTTAATCTCAATTTCTTTAAGATGTTTTTCCTTAATCAGTCCCTTTTTTATAGCATATAAAAAAATAAATAATACCAATAATGTAATAAGCAAAGAAACTCCTAAAAGTTTCCTTTTCATAGTTGCAATTTCTTCTTGTATATCGTCTATATATACGCCAGTACCAACAATCCATCCCCAGGGTGTAAAAGCTTTTATAAATGATATTTTAGGAAGAATTTGCGTTGAATCATCTGTTAATTGCCACTTGTATTGTATATAGCCTTCGTCTATACTTTTTGCAATTTCAACCATCTCTTTAAACAGGTATCTTCCATCGGGATCGGTAAATTCAGACAAATTTTGATTGTTTAACTCCGGTAAATAGGGATGCATAATCATAATTGTCCTAAAATCATTTATCCAGAAATAATCCTTTTTTTGTTTACCATATCTAATAGATTTAATGTTATTAACAGCAATGGTCTTAGCATCATCTAAACTCATAACACCCTCTTCAACTTGGGTATTATAAAAATCTATTATATTCCAAACAGTAGTTGCTAACTCTTTAATCATTTCCTTTTTTTTATCTACAATACTCTTTTCAACTAAAGGCAGGAAAAAAAAGATTAAGGAAAATACATAAAGAAGAAAGGTTAGTAATAAAGGAATTATTAAATAATGAATCTTAAACTTTCTTGGAATTTTAAACATACTAAATATTATAATTTAATAAGTATAATAATTCCAAGTTACAAAAAAAAGACTTTTAATTCCTATTTTATTTTTACATTTTTTGAATAATATAGTTATGAATATTTGAAATATCTTGAAGCTTCTTTAAGCAAAGAAACTTTTCTTATCAATTCAATACTATAATCTTACAATTTTAGTATTTCATTTTCCTCAGAAATAAAAGGAGCGTATTTTTTATCAGAAATAAAGATATGATTTAGTAACCAATCTTTTAAAAAGTTAAGGGTTTCTATGGAGATTGTAACTTTACCATTATCAAACTCGCTACGTAATTCATCTAATTTTTCAATAAATTTTTCATGTTCTTTTTTATGCTGAGTATAATCTTTATAAGCAAATTTAATTAGCATTGCTTCCTCTGTATAAAAATGTTTTTTTGTGTACTCCGTTAAGTGAATGAAAATCTCATTCATATTATCTTTTGCTTTGCCCTCTGTCATTAGGTTAAAGAGCTCATTTATAAGAACAACTAATCCTTTGTGTTGATTATCAATCTCTTTTATTCCAACTAAATATTTATCTGACCACTTTATTATTTCCATAATTATTAATGAGTTATTAATTTTAATATCTATCGAGTAAAATTAGTACTTTTGAATTATTAAAAAAGAAATAAGTGTTTTGAAAATTGATCCTAATTCTTTTTTTTAAAAAAAAATACATCTTTGTGTTAATACAAAATCTGTATCATGAAAAAATTCTTTGAAATTAGTACTGTTTTAGTAATTCTTTTTTTATCAAGTTCTGTTATTATGGCTCAATCCAACACTAATAAAACTACCGCTCTTATAATCATAGATATTCAAAATTTCTATTTTCCTGAAGGGTCTGTACCTTTATTCGAACCTGAAAAAGCAGCCGAGAATGCAAAAAAGCTTTTAACATTTTTCAGAGATCAAAATATGACGGTTATACATGTAAGACATAATACAAATTCGGGAGCTGAAATACACAATTTGGTTTCTCCGAAAGAGAATGAAAAAGTAATTTCAAAAGATAAAGCAAATGCTTTTGTTGGAACTGATTTATTAGAATATTTAAACTATAACAAAATAACAAATTTGATACTGTGTGGAATGCAAACACATATGTGTTTGGAAGCTGCAACACGTGCTGCAAGTGATTTTGGTTTTAATTGTACTGTAATTGAAGATGCATGTGCAACAAGGGATTTAAAGTATGGAGATACTACTGTAAAAGCTAAAGATGTTCATTTTTCGACCTTAAGTACTTTAAATGGCACTTATGCTAAAATCCTAACAAGGCAAGAATATTTTGAGTTAGAGAAATAGAAATGAACTACCTCGCCGCAAGTGGACGGGTTATCAGCTAAGGAATTATTCTTAAATTGCCCCTTGGGACGAGGAACTTCTCTCATGTGCAAAGCGAAGAATAAGACCCAATAGATCCCTCGACTACACTTCGACAAGCTCAGTGAAGCCCGCTCGGGATCAGTTCTGTTTAATTCGAATCTCTATTTTTCTTATCCATACTGCTATAATACCAATAACAACTCTTGGCAAGATTAACCAAGGTATGCTATATCCTAATGTTAGAAATAATAATGGATCTTCAAGTTGGGAATGGGATAATGAAATATGATGATTGAGCAAATCTGCTTGTTTCTTCTTCATTTTGCCTTCTTTAACTTGATTAATCATTACAGCTGATCCATATGCTAAGCCTAAGGTGTTTGCAACTATCAATGAAAATGTTGTTTGTTCCGGCAAACCAAAAAATTTCATTATAGGTTTTAAGGGACGCTCAAGCAACTTTATTAGCTTAAATTCTTCGAGTATTTTTTGTAAAATCAAGAGTAAATTAACAAGGACAAGTATTTTTACTATGGTTTTACTTATTAAGTATAACCAGTCGACTAAAACTTCGTGAAATATAAGATTCTTATTGATATTAATTAATTCACCTATTGAAGCATTTCCTGGCATCATTTTATTCAGTACCCAACCCACTATGAAACTTGAAATCAAGCGCAATAAAATCATACGTATTGGCGATGATCCTGTTTTCTTTAGCACCGCTGTTTCGATAATAAATCCGTGTGATATTAAACACATAACTGCTATTATAGTTCCGTCTCGCACGGGCAAAGCCAATGCTGTGAGTACTGCAACAACCGAATATATATTTGTAAATACACTTGTAATAATAACTATTGCAGCTACTCCGGGCAATCCAATAAATTTAAAAACGGGTGTTGTATATTGGGCAATGTATTCCAATCCTCCAAAATAATCAAGAAGTAAAACTCCAAAAGAAACAGGAATTGTAATTTTCAGCAGCCATATTGCTGTTTTTACTCCTTGAGGAAGGGCTTCTTTAATACATAAAAGAATTCGATTTATAAAAGTCAGGTTTTGTTGCTCTGCAAGAGTTTCTTTCATTTTGGCTTATTAATTTGCGGCAAAAATACTAACATTATTTTAATTAGTCTTTACAAGAAATCGCCAAATTACTCACGAGTTTAATATTTATAAAATTGTGTTCGTGAGCTTCGCAATGTTCTGCGTTATTCTCATGTTGAAAACAGTTACTTCGACAAGCTCAGCACATCGCACTTACAAAAGCAAACTCCTTGGTTTCCAACACTTCAAATTCCGATAACTATCGGAATGTCTTTGACGCTTTCTTATCAAAGACTTGAAAAAAAGGCTATTTTCTTACTGACATTAATTATAAAATATGCTATAAAACTCGTTACGAATTTGATCTTTTTAAAGGCGTTAGCAAGTGTTCTAATCCATTCAACTTTATTTCGTAGATTGTTGCTAAAAGCATTCCCATTTTTCCATCGGGGAAACCTTTTGAATTATACCAAACCAGATAGGGCTCTGGCAAATTACAAATTAATACTCCTTTATATTTCCCATAGGGCATTCTGATTTTTACTAAGTCTGTTAATATATTTTTGTTGAGATTTTCCATTTTATTTATGTGTACGGGAAGTTATTTACTTAACTGTCTTGTTATTAGATTGCTGAAAATTATATATTTTATAAAAGCATAATGCAGTTATAACTTTATCAAAATTGATTTTGTGAGAATTTTTAAAGGTATGAAAAAAATCCTTTTCCTTGAATTATGCCACACAATCCCCTAAAAATATTTCCAATTTTTATTTATTTATTTATTTAGCAGATGTAAATTTGACTTTATGTTCTTATGCCTATAATCACTGACTTTAGCTTTTAATGCAAAATGGCTCCAGTTTTTAACTACCTCATTAATATCATTGATAATTTGCTCGCCTTTTTTTATTTTATTTGTTTTGGCTATGCTCATTAAATCTCCCTTATCAATATTTTTATGCTTAGCGTTTACGCTTAATGTTTGCTGATTTACCCATTGGTTTGTGGGGTCGTACGAATAACAAACATCGTATGCCGGAGATAATTCCCATTTGCCACCTTTCTTAAGCCGGAATGAGAAATTTTTGGTGTGATCGTCGCAATTTGTTGCTAATACATTAAATACCATTCGGCGAAACATTTGCTCTGCTTCGGGATATGTTAATTTTAACATTCGCATGGTTTGAAATACCTGCTCGTAACTATAAGCAAACATATTGTTGTAATCGAAGTGGTTAATCCCACATAATGTTTGAATGTGGTGTTTTGTTTGATTTCCTTCACGATCGAATCGTTTGGTCATAAAGTGAGCTCTTCCGTTTTCTTCAAGCAGGTCGCATTCTGTCATTTCGATATTACATGCTTTTGCCATTAAATGGTATGCATATTCTACACGCCCCCAACCAAGACTTTCGCCAAACTGTGCATCGCTTACTCCATCGAGTTTTAACAGCCAATGCGAAAAACCATTGGGTGCTTTTGTTTGCCCCGACCTTACTTCTTTTGTTTTTTCGTTATAAGCAATTAAAGCTTTAGGCCGTGCGCCACCGGCAGAAGTTCCAATTTTCAGGATTTCTTTCATGGCTTGTTGCTCATCGGCATTTAAATTGGTTTCGAAATGCTCTCGATTGGAAAGTATTTTTTGGGCCATTTCTACTAAGCTCTTAATTTCTATTGAGAATGTATTTTTACTTGATTTTATTTGCTTAGGTTCAAATTCCAGTGCTCCCATTCCACGATTCCCAATAAAGCATAATTTCTCTACTGGATTCATACTTTCCGGGGCACGTTCGTTTTGCGCCAACCATTTATCTATTAATAGATTTCCGTATTTATCGGGTAAGGAATCTGCTAATAAACCGGGCAGGCCTTTAAATGTATCTTCGGTATTTTCTTTCGATGGTAAAAGCTCAGGAAAACTATAAATTTGATCGCTATTACGTACAGGCATTTTTAATGGAGAAAGATCCCAATTTTTCTCAATGAATTTCTTGTCGTACTGGAAATCTGCCAATTTTCTTTTACTATCCCAGGTTACAGCTCCCACAAGCGTGTCCCATATTTTTATGTAAGCATAATCTACCATCCTAAATCTTCATTTGAATCGGATTCTGTATCTTTTTTACTTGCTCGCAATCTCTTTTTTTCTTTTAAGCGTGCGTATTCAATGGGGCTAATTTTATCGTCAATTGTAAAAATATCTAATAAGTGTAGCAGATTAAGCACTCGTAAAATTTGAATAAGCGAAGAAAGGGTAATTGATTCTCCATTTTCGATCTGTACTAATGTTGAACGGTTTAATCCGGCTTCTTTGGCTAAGATTGCTTGCGATTTATTTTTCTGCAAACGCTTTTGTTTTATAAACCCGCCAATAGCGGCAATTATGGCATTATCGCCCATTGCAACCCAATTATTGTTGGTATTTTCCATCCTTATTGTCTATTTTGATACTTAATGTTGGTATTTCCCAACAAATATACAAATAATTTATGATGTTTAAAATATTTCATATGGAATATGTTGGTATATTCCATCATTAAGTCGAATATTAGGGTTTAATGTTGGTTTTTTCCAACAAAATAAGCGCTATTAAGTCATGTTTGTTTTAAATTACTTCTTTTTCAGTTTTACTTCGTTGATTTCTGATTTGCTCTGGTTCTACTTTGGTCATTTTTGAGAGAAGTAAGTTTTTAAATTGAGCTAACTTATTATTTGTTTTCCTCATATTTTCAATTTTTCCATCAATAACCTTTAATGATCGACTTAATCTATCACTAACCTGTTTTAATGGCAATAAATATGGAATAGATTGAATAACTTCTCTTTTAGCAATATTGGGTTGCGCACTTCCACCTGACTCTTGAATTAATAACTTTTTACCTTCTTTAGTTACAAGAAAGTGCTTTACGCATATTGAATCAATTATTTGGCAATTTATTCTAAGTATCAACAAGGCCTGATTTATAATTCCAAGGGGATCTGTATTCTTGATAGTAGATAGTTTACCCAAATTCACTCCTGAGCAACTTATTAGTATATCATGCAACTGAACTGAAAATCTTTTAAGCTGATTATATTTTTCATTTGAAATAAAATATCGGAAATTACGATGCTCATCTAATACGTGTTGCTGCTCATAAACGGGGATTCCTTTAGTTTGCATGTCGTCTACTTTTAAAGCAGATCCAAAAGGGCCTCTTATATAGCCTTTTTCTTCTAAGACATGCTCTAGTGTGCTTGCTCTCCACCCCTCCGGAATCTCTTTCTCCAACTCACTATTCCAAACCATTTTACCACCACTACTTTTGTATGGCTTACCCCCTTCGTTTGGGAATTCAAAATCGACAAACCAATGCTTATATAAAGCTTGTGCAGTTTCCTCGAGTTTTTGGTTGAGTTGCTCGTTAAGCTTTATTCGGTTTACAATTGTGTTGTACTCTTTTACTATTTCTCGTTGTTTTTCAATCTTGGGTATTGGGAGTTCTGTTTCGCACATATCATCCCAATCGAATATTTCTCGTGCGCTTCCATGCGATTTAAAACGAGCATAACGGTCAAACTCCGTTCGGCGCATCCACATCATAAGATATTCGGGATGCAATTCGTCTTCGTTCTTAACTTCAAATACTGTATAAGCTTGTGAAACTATCGCTTCTTCATAATCTTGTAATAATGCTACTGAAATTTTATCACCATTTCGCGAAGTTACCGGCCATAAGCAAACTGGTTTCGTTTAATAATCTTGTAGGTTCTCATATCTGTGCCTACTGTATTGGCAATAGATGGCATCAATACTTTTTTAATACTTACACCAAGTAGTTTCTCAACTTTTAAATCCGTATTACGAACATTAACAGCTTGTATATATTTACCGAGTTTCTTATAGTTTGATCTCATACCCCAATTCCTTAAATACATTTAACAAATCGATTTTTGACTGTTCTTCGGTTTGCAATAAGTCTTTAAACTCAGTTTGCAAAGCAGTCATTTTGGTGTCAAAATCAATATTTTCATCGCGGTTTATAAACTCAATGTATTTGCTTGGCACTAATGAATAATCTTTGGCAATTACTTCTGATTTTTTAGCACCATAGCAATATTCAGCTACATTTTCAAAATCAAGATTTTGCTGCCAATCGTGGTAAGTTGCTGCAAATTCTTTTATATGGTCTTCGTTAAACTGCGTAAACTTTTTCTCGAATGGTTCGCCTTGTTGGCGTAAATCCATAAAAAGAATTTCTTCTTCACGCATGCGATAGTTTCTTGTTGCATCTGGTATTTTAACTACTCGCTCCGTTTTATTGTTATTCAAAATCCAAAGTGTAACACTAATATCTGTAGTATAGAACATACTACGTGGTAAAATAACAATGGCTTCCACCAAATTATTTTCGATTAACTTTTTGCGAATTTTGTACTCTTCGCCTCCACCGGAAAGTGCACCGTTTGCCAATATAAAGCCTGCCACTCCGTTTTGCGATAGCTTGGAAACCATGTTCAGAATCCATGCATAATTGGCATTGCTTGTAGGTGGTGTTTCGTAACCGCTCCAACGTGGGTCGTCGGTAAGTTCATCGGCTGCACGCCAGTCCTTTTGGTTAAAGGGTGGGTTAGCCATTATGTAATCGGCTTTTAGGTCTTTGTGTTGGTCTTTGCCAAATGTATCGACTGGCACTGCACCAAAATTAGCAGAAATACCTCGTATGGCCAGATTCATTTTTGCCAGTTTATAGGTTGTGGCTGTTTGCTCTTGCCCATAAATGGATACTTCTTTTTTGTTCCCATGGTGGCTCTCAATAAATTTAATACTTTGCACAAACATTCCACCGGAACCACAAGCAGGGTCGTAAATTACTCCTTTGTATGGTTCTATCATTTCGGCTATGAGGTTTACAATATTTTTTGGGGTGTAGAATTCTCCTTTTCCCTTACCTTCGGCTATGGCGGATTTTCCTAAAAAGTATTCATACACTCGCCCTACAATATCCTGCTCATAACATTAGCAGTAAACCAAGTGGTTGCCAAATACAAAGGATCGGCAATCGCATTTTCTATGCCCGACATTAAAGGATTAACCATTGGTGCAGGGAAAACACAAGAACCAGAAATCGTTTTTCAAGTTCCTTACCTGAATCTCATGGGTAAAGGTTTAACAATGGCTTTGCTTCAAAATACTGCACAACTCAAAGCCGATATGTCTTTTACACTTACCCTAAATGTAAATGGCGAAACAATCACAACAACACAAAATTTAACAGACGAAAATATGAACGGATTAGCATTGGGACAACTCGGTATTGTATCCGGCCCTCGAAATACCAAAGACGGAAGAAAATTCAACCACCTTATAAAAAAAGCTACAGGCACAGATGCAACTAAGGATACTGTAAATGCCAAAACCGATTTACTGGAGAAAGATATTAGCCATCTCGCCAAGGAAATGGAATCTAATGAAAACGAGTTTACCGTTTTGCATAAACGAATTTCTGATTTAAGAGACAGTTTTAAGGAAATATATGTGAGCAAAGAGCTATTTCCTCAAACCATTAAGCAGCTTAATGACAAGCTTGATACAATCCTAAGATTTGTTAAAAAATGAAATTAATTAACACAAGAATTGCCAGAAATAACGAAAGTACTTTAGGCTTACTAAGCGCTGATGGTATGAAATTTTTATTTGTAATTGAAGATGAAAAAAGAGATGTAAATGTAAAAGGTAAAACTCGTATCTCCGCAGGGATTTATCCTGTTATATTCCGAAAAGAACTAACACCACTAACTAAAAAGTACCGTGCAAAATATTCATGGTTTACATATCATTTAGAATTACAGAATGTGCCTGATTTTACAAATGTTTATATACATATTGGGAATTTCGAAAGTTCTACAGCAGCGTGCCAAATCATAGGCAATAAAGCAGGTTTGTACACCAATAACCACTTTAGAAATTATGAGAATGCAGATAATTTTAAACCTATGTATTTATTAATTTCTGATGCTCTTAATCGTGGTGAAAAAGTAAGTTATGAGATTATTGACTGGGTGTAGGAAAGAGTGTGCTTTTATTGATCATCTTCTTTTTATAAGTATTTAATTGGATTTATGTTTAATGTTAATTATATTTAAGTCCACAAAAAATATTAAGTATGTATTTTATATTTTTTCGTATATATACGACATAATTGATTTTGTAAGGGCTAAATCAGCTTTTTGCAGGTAAACCTATAAGTAAATAGGTGGAACAGAGTTCCGCCTAAGCAATTATTTATAAGCTATTTGAGCCGCAAATCTAAAAGTAAGCTTCTAAGTATATAAACCATGGAAAAAGAAATAAACATTATTAAACCTGATTTCCTATCATTAACAACTCAGCAATTATCTATTGGTTTTTCTAAAACCAATACCTTGTTCTCAAACGCTTCTGGATTTCTTTATAAATATCAGGATAAGGTTTTTTTAATAACTAATTGGCATAACGTAAGTGGACAAAATCCAAATACAGGAGAACCTTTGTCAAATCATGGTGGAATGCCTGATATGTTTACAACATATTTAAGATTAAAAAATGAAAATGGTTCAAGTTTACTGCATAAAATATTTCTTTATGCTGACGAAGATATGACATCTCCAAAATGGTTAGTTCATCCTATTCATAAAGAAAATGTTAATGTGCTTGCTATTGAACTTGAAACGTCTGATAAGTTTGCTTATTATTCTATTAACGAAGGTGATTTTGACGATTCCATTTTACCCAATATTGGGGACGACTGCTTTGTAATTGGCTATCCTTTTGAAGACTTAAGATATATTGGATTACTATCTCTCACACAATATGATAATATCACTTAATCATTAACTAATAACCAATGACTAATGCCCAATCTTACATCACATATACTTAACCAACTACTTAAAGCATATTTATTATCAATTGGTGAACAAGAAATTGGGTTTCAATTCAAAAACCACCTTTACTACTCACATTTACATGTAATTACCGAAATATTGCCGCAGTTTAATATTGAAAAGGGTGGCTATGAAGCTACCAATAATGAAGAAACATAAGATGATTTCCGAATTGTTTAACGGCAACATAAAAGAGAGAATTATTTAAAGATGATGTATAGCAGGAAAACATTGGCTTAAACCTTGATAGCCAAATTAAAACTCAGGGTGAAAATTTAATTTAATTATTATGAAAAACTTAAAAGGAGCTAAACAGCTTAACAAAGCAGAACAATTGAAAATTTTTGGTGGTGCCAGTCGATCTATTATTTGTGAATTAGGTTGCTTACCAATACTAACACGAATAACAACTGAAGAAGAATGTAGCGGGCCCGGATATCAGTGGGTTAGTGGTAAATGCTATCTCTGCTGTATATAAAAATATTATTGGAAAGAAATATTCCCATAATGGTGCAGATTCTTAATCTGCACCTTATTTTGTGAACTAACTATTTTTACAGAACAAGCGCTTAAAAATAATTGCCGGATGGTAGTAAAATAAAGGTGTGTAGCCCGCATTGAGTTCAGTGTTACGAGTCAGGTAAGTGACCCGTAATCAGCAACTATTCGTAGCCCAGGGCGTTGCAAACATTTAAAAATTAAAAAACAGAATTATTAAAAAATGAAAGAGCTATTTAGGAAAATTCTATTTGTAAAGAGTGACCTCTATCTATATCCTGTAAGGACGCAAATCTCTACTTATGCAAAACCCAATGCAGCGCATTGGGCTGAATTAGTGAGACTATGATTTTGTAATAAAAATCATCTAGCCGAACTTCTCTCATGAGTAAAGCGAATAATATAACTCTTGAGATCCCTCGACTACACTTCGACAGGCTCAGTGGAGCACGCTCGGGATCAGTTCGACTGTATGATTTCAGTTCACTATCGTTCCTAAAATCATAGTCTCACTGATTTAATGGGTAGCCCCATTTTGCTTTAGTAATTTTACAATATCATCATAGCCTTCAGACATGGCTTTGGATAAAGCCGTAGTCTCACGATCATTAGCTATATTAACATCAGCACCTGCATTAATAAGCAACTCAAGTATTCTAATATTTCCTTCGGCTACTGCAAAATACAATGGAGTTTCTCCCCAATAATCAGTTATATTAATTGTTGCTCCCGATTTGATTAATAAAGATACCAATTCTATATTATTTTCTTCAACAGCATAATGTAGTGGTGTATGTTGAGAGGCTGTTTTGGGATTAAGGTAAGCACCTGAATCGATTAATAAGGATGTTATTTGGTAATTATTGCCTAATACTGCCCAAAGTATGGGATTACAGTGATGATCTCCTCTATCAACATCTGCACCTGATTGCAGCAATAAAGCAGTTAATTTGTAGTTTTCATTTATCACAGCTTGATTAAGTGGTGTGTCTCCATTTATACTATGTTTATCAGGATCTGCTCCCAACTCCAATAAAAGAGAACATAATTTTAAATTATCTGATCTAACTGCAATATGAATAGCATAATCCCAATCCCCATTAAGGTTTAGTATTTTATTAATATCATTGCCTGCCAATATATACTCTTTAACGTTCTCTAAGATCGGATCTTCTTTTTGCAATTCTTTAACAAAGTGTTCCTCTGTAAGCAATTGCCCATATGAATTAAGAAACATTAGCATTAATAAATGGATAAGAACAGTCTTTTTTTTCATGAGCTGTAGCCTTATAAATTCACATGGACATTTCTAATTCACACCAAATACCAATTTCATTGTTATTGTAGCTGTTTTCATTTTAGCAGAGGTATTAAAAGTGCCTCCCCAAGAGTGATCTTCGCTTGAGTTTTGTTCTATTATTTGAAAAACCCCCATTTTTGCATCGTATAAATTGCCAACTTTAGCTTTGGCATTTTCGGCAATCTTGTCGGCTCGTATTCTGGCATCCTGCGTTGCTTCAGCCACCAAATCTATTTTTAGTTCAGCCAGTTTTGTATAGTAGTATTGTGGTGAACTGGAATATATCGCAATGCCCTTATTTATTAATGTTGTAATACTTCTGGAAATATTTTCAATTTTCTCCACTTCCTTTGATTCAAGATCTACTCTTTGTGATAAGGAATATCCGATAAATTCAGAACCAATATAATCACCCTCTTTGTCGTAAAGATTTTTGTTTTCACGATCGATATCAACCGATGAAAAAACAATCTCTTCAGCATTCACACCTTGAGAAACAAGGTATTCTTGAATGCGCTCTTTGTCTTTTTGCAAATATTTAAAGGCTGTTTCTAAAACAAGGTCTTTGCTTCCAAACGAACCTGACCATACAATCAAATCCGAAACAAAATCCTGCCTACCCAAACCAGTAACATTAATTGTATCGTTAAATCGATCACGAGCTTTGTAACTGTGCGTGAGAATTAGCAGTGAAATAATTACTGTAACACATACTATTGATACACTCAAATAATTTTTATACTTGCTCATTTTTTAGTTTTATTTATTTGATATACTTATTACTATTTTATGTTATTTAGTCTTTGCAAGAAAACGCCAAATTACTCACAAGTTTAATATTTATAAATTTGTGTTCGTGAGCTTCGCAAGGTTCTGCGTTATTCTAGTGCTGAAAACAGTCTCTTACAAAAGTAAGCTCCTTGATTTTCAACACTTCGAAAGCCTTGTCTTTGACGCTTTCTTATCAAAGACTTGAAAAAAGGCAGTTTTCTTGCTGACACTATTTAAGATTTGCATTTGCTATTGTTTCGCTCGAATTATCAAATAGCACGGTAATTTTTTTATTCAATACTATGTGCAGCTCTGAACCCCAGAGCTTATAAATTACATTCTAAAATTAGTCAAATCCTATCTCAAAAGAAAATTCATATTTAAATTCAAAACTAAATAATAAGATTTCTTTACTTGATCTTTTATTCAAGTTAGAAATTCGATTTTTTCTTTTCTTTTTCGCTTTCGCTTTAGACTCGGCCCATTCTATTTGTATATTATTTGTATCAAGCCTAATACTTGAGTGTTTTAGCTTAAATTCAGAATAAAACTCACTTTTTACTTTCCAGTTATCTCTTTCTTTGACTTTTACAACATTAGAGATTACAGATTTAGAATAGCTAGAGTCTGTCTTTTCAATTGTTGTTTCATCAAAATAAACAAAACAATATTTTTTCTTTTGGGCAAATAAATTAAAGCTTGAGAACAGACAAAAACTTATAATAGCAATTATAAAGGTGTATTTCAGTTTCATGAATTATAGTTATTAAACAACAATTTGAAGCGATAAATTTATTAAAACTTTGTTATCAATGCAATATTGTATTGCATCTGTATATTGAGTATCGAACCATATTTCGGGATTATAATATTTGGGAGATGCATTAATGAACAGAATTGAAATTAACAAAATACCTTTTAAGGTTAAACTATTCATATGCATGTTTTTAACAAAACGTTTATATATTTATTTTATTATGATTATTATTGTTTGTGTTCTTAATACCACATGTAATGCCAAAATTTATTATTTATATATTAATTGTTTTATGTGTATTTAAAATACAAGCTCAGGCAAAGTTTAAGGTATCTGCTGAAGATTTAACAAATTTATTAAATATAGAAGTTCAAAAAGAAAAAATTACTAAATCATTTATATCTTTATTAATTGATTATGTATATACAAGCTATTGAAGATTAGAAAAATGAATAAAATAAAACTGGCAAACAAATTAGACGTTTCTCGTTTAGTTCATGGACATTGGAGATTACTTTACTGGAAATTATCAAATCAGGAATTACTAAAATTAACTGAGGAAATTATAGAACTTGGTATAACAAGTTTTGATCATGCTGATATTTATGGTAATTATAGCTGTGAGAAGGTGTTTGGGGATGTTTTAGCTTTAAAAAAAGGGCTTAGAAGTGATATTCAGATAATAAGCAAATGTGGTATTAAGCTTAATACGGACAAGTTTCCTGAACGAAAAATTAAATATTATGATTATAGCTCTGAGTATATAATTTCTTCGGTTAACAATTCTCTAAGCAATTTTAGAACTGATTACATTGACCTTCTTTTACTTCATCGTCCTGCTCCATTTTTTAACCCGGAAGAAGTGGCTAAAGCTTTTTCTTATTTAAAACAAAGCGGTAAGGTTTTGCATTTTGGGGTATCGAATTTTAATCCTCAACAATTCGAAATGTTAGATTCGTACTTAGACGAAAAGCTGGTAACCAACCAAGTTGAAATATCGCCTTTCTGTTTGGAACATTTTGAAAACGGAAATATAGAATTCTTTCTGAAAAATAGAATAAAACCTATGGCATGGTCGCCTTTAGCTGGTGGTAGGATACTAAATCCAAAAGGGCAAAAAGAACAAAGAATATTTGATAGTTTAAATCTGGTTGCCAAAGAATTAGAAGTGGATAGTATTGATAAAATTGCTTACAGTTGGCTATTGAAGCATCCATCCGGAATAATTCCAATTATTGGTAGTGGAAAAATATCACGTATAAAAAATGCTGTAGATGCTTTAAATATAGACATGAGTATAGAGCAATGGTATAAAATTTATATTGCTTCTACAGGTGAGGACTTGCCTTAATCTTATGATATTTAACAGATTAAGTTACACTTTCCTCAACTCTTCTTCCTTCCAGATCTTTTTGCATGATCTCACAGGTTTTTTTATCGATTGTATAGAAAAACAAGAAAATAGCGCATGACATATACAATATTCCAGGTATAACAGAGATCATTAGTTTAATTCCGGTAAGTGCGGTTTCTGTTTGCTCTACGTTGGGAACAAACTTAAACAATACCAATAACCATCCTGCCAAAGCTCCACCAATTCCCCAACCTGCTTTTTGTGCAAATGTTGCTGCTGAAAATACTAAACCCGTCGATCTTCTGCCTGATTTCCATTCCGAATAATCGGCTGTATCTGCTAACATTGTCCAAAGTAAAGGTACTGCAGGCGCATAAGCCATTTTAGCAAGTATATTTAAAATGTAAATTGATATTATATCTTTCTCCCCGGGTATATATAATAAAATAAAGAATAATCCTGAAATTAAGGAACTTGCGAGAAATACATTCTTTTTACCAAATTTCTTTGCTAATGATTTTGAAAATGGAATGCTTACAATTAGTGCAATTGTTCCTATAACATTGAAGAGTTGAACGTTTTCTTCTTTGCCGATATAATATTTAAAGTAATAGGCAATGGATAAATTTTGTACTGCAAACATTATAAATGATATAATTCCAACAATAAATAAGATTAACCAAGGTCTGTTTTTAATTAAATTTCTAAAATCTTCTTTTAATGCCTCCTTTTGTTCTTTAGGAGGTTGAACTCTTTCCTTTGTCGTTTTAAAAGTGATCATAAAAAGTATAAAACTTATAATTGAAAATAAGATTAATGTAATTTGATATCCTTTAGCATTATCTCCATTCCCAAAATATTTTGCTAAAGTAAGTGCTGTCCCTGATACAATAAGTTGACCAATAAATGCAAAAATAAAGCGATAAGAGTTCAATCCTGCTCTTTCGTATGAATCTGATGTCATTACTGCTCCCAGAGATGAATATGGCAGATTTATGGCTGTAAATACTGTCATTAATGAGAAATAGGTTATTCCTGCCCAAATAATTTTTCCTGTTTGTCCTAAATCCGGAGTAGTAAATGTTAAAACAGCAAGTACACTATATGGTAATGCCATCCATAAAATATATGGACGAAATTTACCCCAACGGCTATTTGTTTTATCAGCAATTATTCCCATTATAGGATCACTAATCATATCCCAAAATCTTGCAATAAGCATAATTGTTCCCGCTGCTGCTGCTGATATACCAAAAGTATCTGTATAGAAAATCAGGATCCAGAACCCAACCATATCCCACACAAAATGAGATGCTGTATCGCCAAGTCCATAACCCACTTTTTCTTTAAACGATAATTTTGTTGCTGTTTTATTCATAACTATTCTATTTTTATTTTACCAAGTCAGGATAAAGTTCGTGCATTACTTTTTTTGCTTTTCGATCTGCTGTAAATAATCCCCAGTGTTTTTCTGCACCTAACATATTATCCGGATTGCCTTTCCATTCTTCATCAAAAGCTTCAAAAATAAATGTTGTTATATTCACTTTTTTTGCCCACAATATCATTTCATTATAATATTGCAATTGTTTTTCTTCGCTTGCCCGCTCTCCAAATTTTGATGCTACTGTTGCCCATCCTACTTCAGAAATAACAATTTTAGCTTCTGGTAAAGCATTACGAACTTCTAATACATTTTCGATTGTATAAGACATTCCTTCGTCAATATCTTTTTCTTCCCATACCGGATATGTATGTACCGAAATAAAATCAACTTCCTTAGCTAATTCTGATCCCTGTTGAGCCCACCATTTGTAATTTTCGGCTACTGTAACTGCTTGTCCTATTGATTGCTTAACTTTTCTTACATAGGTAATTACAGTATCTGCATTTACTTTATGATCTGTCCAATCAACCAAGGCTTCATTGCCAACATTTACTGCTATAACAATTTCATTAAATTCATTCGCTAAACTTATTCCTCTTATGATTTCTTCCTCATTTTCTTCTTTATTTTTCCTAAGTAATTCAGATGGAATTGAATCTAACCAAGCACAGTTTTCATGATTACTTATTTCTGCCTTTAGCCAAATACCCAACATTACTTTAATATTGATTTTATTTTCCCTTAGAACCTTTAGAACCATTTCTGAGTTTACTCCACTATCGTACAAGCGAATTAGACCGAAATTAGAATTATGCGAAAGTATTTTGAGGTCTTCAAGGATTTCTTCGTAAGATGGATTTAAGGCTCCTTCGCCTCGATCCGGATGCTGTCCACTTCTAAATCCGGAATAGCAAACTGCTTTTGAAAGGCCTGTTAATAAATCTTTTTCTGATTGTTGTATCGTTTCTTGCTGTGTTTTTAGATGGCATGCAAAAAGGCTTATCAAAATAAAACTTATAATCAATTTATCTATTTTACTTGACCTTTTGAGTTCTTTTTTTTTCATTGTTTTAAAATCTTAATTAGTCTTTGCAAGAAAACGCCAAATACAGCGTTACTCTCGTGTTGAAAACAGTTACTTCGACATCGCTCAGCACATCGCACTTACAAAAGCAAACTCCTTGGTTTTCAACACTTCGAATTCCGATAGCTATCGGAATGTCTTTGACGCTTTCTTATCAAAGACTTGAAAAAAGGCTGTTTTTTGGCTGACACTATTTTGATACATTTACATTAATTAACTCAATCTCATTACTTCGATTAAAAATTAAACTACTTAATTGCTGATTTATAGAATTACCTTGAATTTTTTTCTCCTTCCTATTCTTAAAAGATATAACGATTTTATCGTGATCAGAAAAAGTGTAAACTATAGGTACTTGGCAAAAAGTTAAGGCCAACTGTTTTTTTGTTAATTTGATTCTACTTTGTTTTCCTTCAAGTGTGAAAAATTCAAAATCTGCTTTATCGGTTAATATTTCTTCCTCATTTAAAAGCGAAGTATCAAAAATAATTTCTCCATTTTTTACTCTAATTCCCAGTTCTCCATATCGTGATATTACATCTTCTTTTACCTGACCTGTTAAACCTGGCTGTTTAACGCCTGCATTTGCCGGTGTATGTGAATAAGCATCTGTAGGAAATGCTCCATATAATTCTGGTGATTTATATAAACCTATTCCGGCTTTTATTTCATAGTAATGGTCTTTTATATTATTGATAATTTCTTTATCGGAATTTTCATCAATTGCTCTGAAATAAATTTCTTGTGTTACCAATAATAATTTTGAAACCATATGCCAATAAATTGATCCTAAACCTTCATATCCATAAAATGCTCCTGATCTACCTGTAAATGATTTATGGTCGAATATTTCTTCATAAATTTCAAGAACTTTTTGTTTTTCTTCTTCAACAAGATGACTGTATCCTTCAGATCTTAAATTATCTAAAGCTTGCTCAAGGGCTTCAGCATTTCTAAATTTGCTATTAAAATGATAGTTTCCTGTATTATCGACTTTTATAATTGTTGTGTTATTATCTTCTAATAATTTACTTAACAGTTGAGATTCTGCAATCTGGATTGCAGGAATTATATTTTTTTCAATAAATAAAGGTAATTGCCTGTCGGGGTAAAGCATATAGCTGTACTGATCAGCTCTGTATATTTTGCTGTTTTTTAAAGAATTTAAAACATCTAAACTTTCACGAACGGATAAGTATCCTGCACTTAAAACGGCAACTTGCCCTTCAAGCATTTCATATAAATGACGAATTGAGATTGTATTGTCTTTTATTGAAATCAAATTATAAGCATGAAACAATCCATCATCTCTTTTATTTACTGCAATTGATTGATCTACATATTGTAAACAAAGCTTTGTAAATGCCAATAATTCTGTGAGTTTAATCTGTTCTTTTTCATTTGAGAATGAATACGTATATATTTCATTCCTGTACTTTGAATGTGCCTGACCTAAGTTGTCTGCAAATTTCCTTCGATCTTTATTGGAAAATCCTATGTTAATTAGGGTTGAGTTCTCATTCAAAAAACTAAAAATATTATTAAATAGTGTAGCTATATTTTCGGAAAAACTAATTTCAGTAAGAGTACTACTGCTAAATTTATCGTCCCAAAACTTTATAAATCTTCTTAGATAATAAAGTGTTACCATTGAAGCTCCATTTCCTACCAGCGCATTATTCGCATCATTCCATTCCGGTCTTTGTGTGTTAAGCCAAATACCGGCTTCAGGAATAAAATTACTTAGCTTGGATAAGAGTGTTACTAATATTTTTTCGGCTAAATTAGCCCGATATATATGACTGGATTTATTTCTTTTTAATAATCTGGCATCGGCGCCAAGGTATTCTACTTCGCTTTTTATTTGACTATTTAGCTCTTCATTAAAGATTACTGTATCTTTTGGATTCTGAATTATTTCCTCATAAGGTTTAATTTGATATGGTACATTAGCATATGTGTAGATTTCCTTTTCAAGTAAATCATCTAATCTGCCCGGGTGATAATTATTTGAGATTTCAATTAATCTTTGAAGATAAATTATTTGATGATCTCCCCAATATCCTATGTACGACCATGGATTGTCTGGATCAGGACATTCCCAATCGATACCATCGCGCATTATTCTATATGGATTGTAACCATCAGAAGTAGATGCGTTTACAAATTTGCTTATAACACCTTCTACAAATTCAGGATATGAAAAGCAAAGTGCTTCCCAATTTTGAAAGATATCACGCCAATTACCTTCATAATTATATTTAAATGTGCCATCTTTATTTTTAGTTTCAATTGAGAATAAATTCCATGGGCGACTTGGATCGCCATGTCGCCGACTAAAAATAAGTGGCAAATATTCGTAAGTTATTCGAATTAAATGTTGATTACCATTATCCTTTGCTAAATTTACTAAATCGGTATATGATATTATTTTAGGAATTTGTTGAATCCAAGCTTGGAATTCCTTCCTAATCATCTTGCTTATTTTCCACAAATAGTTTTTAAAATCTCTTTTTTCAATGAAATAGTTATTTGCAAAAATGCCACCACGCATAATATTATACATTGTATTTGAATAATGCCGGGCGTAACATAAATCGGTATTTGTCATTTGAGAACCATCTGCAAATGATACCATTTTTTTCAAACTATTGGTTCCTTCATCTATGTCGGCATTTATCAATGCTTCCAGTTTATCACTTTTAAGTATTAATTGGTTTAAATTCGATACTGTAGCACTATCCTGATTAATTTCAGCAACCAATATCCATTTTTTTTCAGCATTTGCTTTTAATTTAATTTCTTTATTAACGAAATATGCACCACGACTAGCTCTTATGTCCAATTCTGTTTCAATTGAAATTCCTTGCTTAAAAAGATCTATTTGGTTATTTGAAATAAGAATTTTAGGATTTTCTAAACCTGTAGACCATACTGTGGTTGCATATAGGGATTCACTAGGTTCTGCTCTATCGATAGGAATTGAACTTAAAGTAAATAAGCCAAGTGTGCTATCTTTTATTAATTCATTTTTTTTATAAGCATCAAGAAGATTACTGTATTCGTTCTGAAAGTTATAATCAATCCCAGCTGGAAGAATATTCTTAATGCCATCAAGAATTTCGACTGAAACTTCAGATGTACTCTGATTTACAATTTTAGATTTTTTTACAAATCCATATTTCTCACTATTATTCCAACTGTATTGAAATTTAAGATCGAGATCATGGTTTATTTCTTCAAAGATTATTTTATTTCCATATATGCTTTTATATATGTTTCTCTCGATTTCATATATATTTTCAAAATCAGATGAAAAAGGTTCCCATAAAAAATTTTTACCATTTCGTTCTACTATTGCGCACGAACTACTACCTGTTAATCCTTTATAATCATGTATTTTATCCACAGTAAAGTAAGTGAACAATGCATTATCTCTATCCTTCCGACCTGCACTTAAGGAACCATTGCTGGAAATAAACATCCAATGATCGGAATAACTTACAATACTAATAAAGAAATCCGGCATAAGATTATAATTGGTAATCTTATAAAACTTTTCACCTTCAATTTCTACAAACTGTCCTTTAAGCTTTTTAACAGAAGTATTCAATTCTGTATTGCCGAGGTAAATGTTTTTTTTATTCATTTGAATAACAATTTGTTATAATAGAGACAGACTCTAATTAAGGTAAAACGGAATATTTGCTGTTGCTACTTTGTCCTGATCATCAAAAACATAAACAAATAATCGAAACGCACCTTTTTCATCGGGTGTTTTAATCACAATCTTACTTTTATTAAAATTAGTAATTAATCCTTCAAGGATTTCAGGCTTGTTTTCATGATCTCCTCCAATACCAAGATCCGTACTTTCATACATAATTTCCCAGTTATATCTAAGTGAATCATTTTCATAATTATGAATAAATACTTCTGCATTATAAGTTTGTGATTTTTCCAATTTCACATTATCAAATGCTGATAAACCATTCAAAAACATGGAATCTAATTGTGGTGCTCTATTTTCAGGCCATTCATCTTTCCATATATGATACATTGCATCAATAGTCTCTGTAGGTTTTCCATCTTCGGTAAATAATCCATACCATGTTGGTGTTCGCTCTTGTTTTTGTCCCCAATAAAAAACATAGGAACCCAAGCAATGCAGCGAATCAGATTCTATTGCAGCTTTATATCGATGTGTGTATGAATCAGCTTTTTCTTTACTTGTTTGTTCAATTGGTGTATCCCATGAAGTTCTTGCAACTTCCCAATGTCCTGTTGCTCCCCATTCAGAAACAATATAAGGACCTTCGTATCCACTTTCTTTAATTCTTAGCTGAAGATTTGGAAGGTCTCCATACATTTGAATACTCAGAAAATCAAGTTCCGGGCAGCGTTTTGCAATCTCATCTACATCATATTTTTTAATACCTGCTAGCATAGTTGTTGTTGGATGATTAGGATCAATCTCATGAATCATTTTTGCTATATCGTTTACTGCATCCCAAACTTTTGGATTGTTATAGTTTAGATTTAGTTCATTGCCTATGCCCCAAACAATTAGTGCCGGGTGATCTTTATATTTTAAAACTTCTTTTTTAATGTATTCAAATTGTTTTTTTACTGCAATGGGATCGTTATAATCAAATCCTTTTCTTTCCTTTTTTACATCTAAGCCCATGGTAACTGTTAAGTTATGTTTTTGTGCTAAATCAAGAAATTCTTTTGCTGTATAATCATCCATTTCAGTGCTCCATGATCTGGCTGAATTAGCTCCACATTGTGCTAAAAAAGGAATTCTTTCTAACTCCGTTCCGGCACCGGCAATGAAATACGGTTTATTATCACGATAAAGTTGGTAATTTCCATCTTCCTGTATAAGCTCCACCTTTATTGGTTTTAAATCAGATTTACTATTCTCTTTGTTTGTTTCACTTGTACAAGATGAAATACTTATAATGATCAGTAATATAAAAACTCTTAACATATTCATATTGATTAACTTTTTACTAAGATTTTCTCCAATTCCTCCAGTGATTTTCCTTTGGTTTCAGGCAAATAAATTTTTAATATAATTAAACCAAATACTGCGAAAGCACCATAAAAGAAAAAAGTATTTGAGTTCCCAATGTTAGCAAGTTCCCAAGGAAATACCAGTTGTACAAGAAAGCTAAAACCTGAATTTATTGTTCCTGCAAATGATATTGCTAAACCACGAAGTCGATTTGGAAATAGTTCGGAAAATAAAACCCACATTACCGGCCCTAAGGAACATGCAAATGATGCTACAAATGCAATTATCCCAAATAGAACCATCATTGGATTAATATTTATAGCATTTGTAATCAGTAATGTTTCTATTTCTTCATTTAATTCATTTCCAAATACTGCTTGAACTTCTTTTCTAAATTCAAGATCACTTTCGAATTGCTTATTTTCCAGTTGATATATTTTCTGATTTTGAACAACTTCATTCAGCTCGACTATTTTTTCTGAATTTAGGCTATAGGTAGCTGTTTTAAATGCCATACCAATTACGAACATTGAAATAACAATTCCGGAAATTCCAATCATAAGTAGTGGTTTTCTACCAATTCTATCGATTAACCAGATTGCTACGATAGTAAAAACAAGATTAGTTATACCTACCAGAATTGCTTGTGAAAATGAAGCGTCGAGTCCAACTCCTGATTGTTCAAAAATCATTGGTGCATAAAAGAATACTGCATTAATACCTGTTATTTGCTGCGTTATGGCAATTACAATTCCGATAATCATTACCAGTTTCATTGCTGGCTTAAATAGTTCTTTTATATGTGGCTTATCTTTTTTTGAATCTTTTTTTAAGCTTTCCTTTACGGCTTTAAACTCTGCAATAGCAATTTCTTCTCCGCTTGCTTTTTTCATTATTACAAGCGCCATATCTTCAAATCCTTTTAAAGCTAACCAACGAGGGCTACGTGGAACAAAAAACAAGAATGCAAAATAAAATATGGCAGGAATGGCTTCAATACCGAGCATATATCGCCATGCATTACTATCAAGTTGAAATGTTTTTATCCAAGCGACTTCCGAAGCACTTAATTTTAAAATGATATAATTCGAAAAGAAAGCAACAGATATTCCGAGTACAATATTCAATTGATTGAATGAAACTAATCTGCCTCTAAGTTTTGGCGGTGAAATTTCAGCTATATACATTGGTGCTATAATTAAAGATGCCCCAACACCTATTCCTCCGATCATACGTGCAATTATAAAAAACCAAAAATCGGTAGCCAAGGCTGAAGAAATAGCAGATATTGCAAAAAGTATTGCTGCATATGACAAGGTTTTTTTTCTTCCTATTCTATCACTAATAGGCCCTACAAAAAACATGGTTATTGTGGCAACTAATGTTAAACAAGCTACAGCCCAACCCAATTGTATTTTTGTTAATTCAAAATATGGTTCTATAAAGCGCACTACTCCTGAAATTACAGAAGCATCAAATCCCATTAAAAAACCACCCAGAGCAACGATAAGTGCAATACGAATTGTATATATTTTATTCATCTATTATTATTTTAATTCAAATTTTGACATTAATGTAGCTTTTGAACTGTTTCCTATCCAAACATGAAAATCGCCTGGCTCAATAAGCCATTTTTTTCCATTATGGAATTCTAAATCCTTTGGATATAAAATAAATTCTACTATTTTTTCCTCTCCGGGATTTAGACTAATTCTCTGAAAACCTTTAAGTTCTTTAACCGGTCTTACAATATCTCCAACTAAATCACGAATATAAAGTTGAGCTACATCTTCGGCCTTAAATCCTCCAATATTTTTAATTCTGGCTGTAATAATTAATGAATCATCTAATGATATTGTTTCTTTTGAAAGTTTAATATCGCTATAATTAAACTCAGTATAGGATAAACCAAACCCAAACTCAAATAATGGCTCAAAACCATAATCTAAGTAATGATTTGTGTTTCCTAATGAGGTTTGCCATGCCTTAAGGGGTATATCGTACATTCTTACCCATGATTCATCGGATGCGGGATGTCCTGTATTGTTGTGATTATAGTAAATTGGGATTTGTCCTTCTGTGCGAGGGAAAGTCATTGGTAATTTCCCGGAAGGAGATTCTAAGCCAAATAACAAATCAACATATCCGGGTCCTCCCATTGTGCCCGGATGCCATCCATAAAGTAAAGCATCTACTTGTTCTAAGTATGGTTCAATCATATGAATTATACCTGACATTATCACTAAAACTGTGGGCTTACCCAGTTTACTTATTTCTGTAATTAATTCGTTCTGGTATCCGGGAAGTGTAAGTTTTGCTCTGCAGTGAGCTTCGCCGGTTAAAATTGATTCATCGCCCATAAATAGTAAAACAACATCTGAATTTTTTGCTGCTTTTATGGCATCTGCAAAAGCTTTTTTATCTCTTGTTCTACTTATTTTTAATCCGGGAGCATAATTAATTTTTTTATTACCTAAATACTCCCTTAATGCCTTTAAAGGTGTAACCGTATTTTCACTTTTCCCATCAAAAACCCATGTGCCCATTTGCTCGTATGGTGCATCTGCAAGTGGCCCAATTACTGCAACTTTATTAATATCTTTTGATAATGGTAAGATCTTATTTTTATTTTGAAGCAGGACTGTACTTTGAATTACAGCTTTTTTTGCTATGTCTAAAGCTTGTTCTGTTATAAGTTTATTGTCTTTATTAGCATATGGGTTTTCAAAAAGGCCTAGTTCAAATTTTATCTTTAGTATTCTCCTTACTGCATCATCTATTAATTCTTCACTAAGGCTTCCTTTTAATACGAGTTCTTTAATTTTATCTAAATAGTAGAGGCTGCACATATCCATATCTACTCCTGCTTGTAAGGCTTTTATTGTAGCATCACTACTATCTTTTGCATAAGCATGAACTTCTAAATTTTTAATGGAAGCCCAATCACTAACAACAAATCCTTTAAAACCCCATTCATTTTTCAGGATATCTCTTATTGTATGGATATTACCGCTAGTTGGCACTCCATTTAACTCATTAAAACCTGCCATTACTGTTGCAACATTTTCATTAACTGCGGCTTTAAATGGACGTAAATAAACGTTTCTTAATTCTGCTTCTGGAATTAATGTGGTATTGTAATCGCGACCACCAATTGCAGCGCCATAACCTACATAATGTTTTGCTGTTGCTGCAATGCTATTACTATTAAAGCCATTTTTTCCTTGAAATCCTCTAATGCTTGCTATTGCCATTTGCTCTGCTACATAAGGATCTTCTCCACAACTTTCTACCATTCTTCCCCATCGCGGATCTCTTGAAATATCCATCATTGGAGCAAATGTCCAGTTCACACCTTCGGATCTTGCTTCTATTGCAGCTATTTTTGCGATTTCTTTTACTAATTCCGTATTAAAAGTTGCTGCCAATCCAATATTAACAGGAAATATTGTTCGATAACCATGAATTACATCACGCCCCACTAATAATGGAATTCCTAACCTGCTCTCTTCAACCGCAATACGCTGCATTTCTTTAATCATCTCTGGAGAGTATGCATTTAAAACGGAACCTATTTTGCCTTCTTGAATTAAATTGTAGAAATAAGGATCAATAGGCATTGTGTCAATAAAATTCATGACTTGGTTCATTTGACCTATCTTTTCTTCTAAGGTCATTTGTTGAACAAGCTTATCAATTTTACTATCCTCTTTAAGCCTTGATTTACAGGAAAATGAGATCATTATAACTAGAATTAATACTATCTGGAAAAAATATCTCATATTATTTATTGTTCAATCAAGTAAGTTATCCCCGAAGATTAATTTTATTAGCTCGGGTTGAGCATCTGTATTTTAAAAATCAAATAATTAATAATTGATTTTAAGCATTTTTACAGTATAGTTTTTTTTATTTTTAGTATTTATTTTAATGAAAAATACACCTGGCTTCCAATCAGATGTACTAATATTAACGCTATTAACAATTGTATTTTTGTAAACTGTATTTCCTGTAATATCAAATACCTCAATGGATTCAATATTATTGTCAGAATTTATAAATAAATTATTGGTAAAAGGATTCGGATATATTGAATTTATATATATTTTAAATTTACCTGAAAAACCTGTAATTGTATTATTTACAAGTTTCCCTTGAAAGGCTTCTAAAGCTATACCCGATAAAGATTGAATATTACCGGGAGTATAATTCAAAGAAACAACATCACCGTTTATAAAAGTTTCTTTAACTTTAATTTTAATTTTTTGGGGATTAACAGGATCAACGTAAACCGAGTCTACTTCATATAAATCAACATTATTTACAAGAACTTCAAAACTATTATTTTGATTTAAGGGAGTCGCCATATCAATATTAAAATCTAAATTAATTTCAACTTGATTAGTATCTATGCTTGCACTTTCCAGAATTAATTCTTCAGCCCCCACTGATAAATCATATACTTTTACATAATCAATTTCCATGGTTTGCGGAAAAATTTCATCATCAACACCCTCTGCTCCACCCCAAGCTCCTCCTACAGCAATGTTTATTAATAAATGAAATTCTTTATCCCAGGGCCAAGCTTCCCATCCTGTTCCCGGATTATTGTAAGTGAAATATTTTGTATCATCAACAAACATTTCAATTTTATTCTCACTCCACTCCAAAGCATAAACGTGAAAATTATCTTCTACATCAGAAATATTTATTGTGTGTGTTATAGAATTTGATCCTGAATTATTATGATTATGTAAAGATGCATTTATAACTCCCGGATCATATCCCACATACTCCATTATGTCGATTTCGCCATTATCAGGCCAACTCTCGTTCCCATAATTCCATACTTCAGGTAACATCCATACGGCAGGCCAAATTCCTGTTCCTCCGGGCAAATTCGCTCTTACCTCAATTCGTCCATATTTCCACGACACTTTATTTCTTGTAACTAATCTGGCTGAAGTATAATCAAAACCGCTATAGCTTTCTTTTTTGGCCGTAATAATAAGATTCCCGTCTTGTACTTTGGCATTTTCAGATCTACTTGTATAGTATTGCAATTCTTGGTTACCCCAACCACCTGTTCCATTGCCCAAATCATAATCCCAATAAGTGGAACTAATAGAGCTACCGTTAAATTCATCTGACCATACCAGTGATTTAGTTTGTGCAGATACAGAAATAACAAATAATAATAAAAGAAACAGTAAGGTTGTTTTTTTCATAACAGGGTTATTGTATAGAGAAATTAGAGCTTACAAATTTATTAACTCGTTTATGCCAAAATAAGTAAAGATGAGGCTGTCCTAAAAGTAAATCTTCTATAGGAAATGTCATATTGAGCCTGTCGAGATATCACATTAATAATCAAATGGATTCTTCGACAGGCTCAGAATGACAACTAATTGGTCTTTTTGGACAGCCTCATAAATATAAATTTATTATTGCAAATCTAATTCGTCAAAATAGAATGTACCTGCAGGAGCTCCTGCATCACCACTACCAAACTGAACAATTATTTGATCGTAATCTGTATTTGTTGAAACACCGGAAAAATCAAATGTAATTTCTTCCCAAGCATCTTCAGTAGTTATATCTTGAGTAACTACAGTTTCTGTTTCCCATGCAGTACCACCCATTAATGAGTTTTGAAGTTTCATTGCAACTTTCTTGGTGCCACCTGAACCGGCCGCATAATAAACTTTCATTTTAAATACATTTCTTGTAGCAAGATTCATTCTATAATCTAGCCCAAATTGTGCATTTGTGTATTGGTAGCTTCCTGCTTTATAATATTTAGCAACTTTTGCACTTGCATTTATACCAGTAGTAGAAGGATTGTCAAAGCTCTCATCTAAAATATCTCCCTGTCCTGTGTCATCCATTAACCAAGTCATAGAACCATCTGCATCAAAAGTATCATAAATATCATTTGCTTCTAATGGTTTTCCTTCTTCTTCTTCTTCATCGGCAGGTTTTTGATCTGCACTTTTGTAAGAAACCAATGTAATAACTCCAAGACCTGGCCTTGTTGCTCCTGGTCCTAAATCGTTTCCTGCCCAAGGAGTGTAAAGCACCAATGTATCAGGCTGATCATCACCATCACCATAACGTAGAATTTCATAAAAAACACTTTCTGCAGGTTCGTCAACAACAAGTTCTGTACCTGTATCCATTGGTCCAATATGACCACCTTTTCCTGTTATTGTTATTCTATTACTACAAGTTGAATATTTTTCTGCATCACCAACAGTAAATGTTAAGTTTGCATTGTTACCCCAAGTGCTTAGATCATTTCCATCCTGACCGTCCCAGCTTTCTGAATCAGCATAAACCTGCTCATCTCCTGAATCCCATAAAAATGGAGTTGTAAAACCACTACCTTTAGGTCTTACTGTAAAACCATTCGTTTTAAATTCGAAAGAACCATCTGCTTTGAAGATATATTCCTGATTACGAACAGCATTTCGTTGAGCAACTGTTGGTAATGAATTCCAACCGTACCACCATTCTCCCGGATTGCTAGGATTTACCATGTCAATAAGTTTATCAAATTGCTGATACCATATTTTTCCTTCAGCATCAGTGCCACCTAAGAATTGATTTAGGGTAAACGCCGAAACAGTTATAACTTTAGTACTTGTAGTTTCTCCACCAGGTCCTGTTGCAGTTAAAATAACAGTATAGTCTCCTGCTTCTGCATAAGTGTAAGAAGGACTTGTCTCAGTTGAAGCAGTACTTGCATCACCAAAGTCCCAAGAATAAGTTTCTGCATTTTCAGAATCATTAGTAAATACATATAACAATGGATTAAATGTATCAACTGTAGCAGTAAATCTTGCTATCGGTTTTGGTTCAGGATCTTCATCGTCTGAACAAGACATAAATGCCAAAGAAAACATTAGCATTGACAATAGATAAAAGCTTAGTTTTTTCATGATTTTTGATTTTTGTTAAGTTAGTAGTTTAATTTATAATTATTAATATCCAAAATTTTGTTCTAACACTCCACCTGAAAGCAAAATCTCTGCTTCAGGAACAGGGAAAAGCTCATGAATTCCTTTTACAAAATTTGTTTCTCCAAAAGCTTGCATAACTTCAGAAGCCCTTTTTTGCCTCACTAAATCAAAGAAACGATGTCCTTCCATTCCAAGTTCAACCCTTCGCTCGTGCCAAATTGCAAGTAGTAAATCATTACCTGTAGTTGTAGTCGTAAGATATGGTAATATTGTAGAGTTGCCTCCTCTGGCTCTTTCTCTTACTTTATTTACTGATTCGCGAGCGCCAATTTCATTGGAATTATGATAGGCTGCTTCGGCGTGTAATAAAAGTAAATCGGCATATCTGAATACTCGAATATTTAAAGGTCCTCTTGTTGGGTGATTTGGTCTATCTGCTGAGGCTAAAACATACTTTTTCGGATGATTAAAATTACCTAAATATCCACTGGCATCAGAATATACTGTAGCATCAAGTCTTGGATCTCCAGTTTCAAATTCTGCAATTAAATCTGCTGTAGGGCGATTCATTCCCCATCCCCATCCGCTTCTTGATTCTTGAAGTTTACTTATGAGCGATCCGCGTGTTGATGGCCAATCGCTTGTACCTTCTTCCATGTACTGTATTTCAAAAATAGATCCAATACCATTTTCTGCACTTAAACTAAAAACGTTTGAATAGCTCAGATCAAGGTCATATTCTCCTGAAAGGATAATTTCGTTTGCAAGTAGTTCTGCCAATGACCATTTTTCTTGAAATACGTAAGCTTTTACCAAAAAAGCTTTTGCTGCTCCCTGTGTTACTCTTCCAAGTTCAGTTAGAAGTACATCTGTTTTTAAAGGTAAATGAGGTATAGCTTCTGATAAATCTTTTTCAATTAATGCCCAAGTTTCTTCCGTTGTTGATCTTGGTACGTAATCATCGTATGGAGAATGTACAGTTGTTAATAATGGAACGCCTCCAAAAACCTTAATTAATCTAAAATAATAATATGCTCTTAAAAATTTGGCTTCTGCAATTATTCGATCTTTAGTTGCCGGATCAGCAAACTCTGAAACAGGAATATCTATAACATTGTCTGTTACTAAATTGCATCTTACAATGGCAATATACATGTATTTCCATGTCATTAATACTAGTTCATTACTCGAATTTGCATCAAACTTTTCAATATCAGCAGTATAAGGCTGATCACCAGCATTTTCACCTCCCTTTATGGCATCGTCGGAACATATATCGCCAATATTCCATTCACAAAAATAAACATCTTCCTTTATTTCCCATTGTAAAGGGTCATAAGCTGATATTACAGCTAAATTAGCATCGGCTTCTGTTTTATAGAAATTTGCAATTACATTATCAATCAATACAGGTTGATCTAAATAATCTTCGCTACAACTATTTAGAAAGAATGTAATTAAAACAATGTATATGAGTGATTTTAAAACTTTCATGTTTTGTTTTTTAAAATTTAATATTTAGTCCTAAAAGATAAGTTTTGAATTGAGGATAACTTCCTCTATCAATTCCAATGTCTAAGTAGTTTGCTTCTTTTGTTACTGGATTAAGTCCTTCTCCTATTTCAGGATCAAATCCTTCATATTTAGTGAAAGTGAACAGATTTGATGCTCCAATATAAAATCTTGCGTGTGATATTGAGAATTTATTTAATAATTTTTTTGGCAGGGTAAATCCTAATTGAATATTTTTTAGTCTTAGGTAACTACCATCTTCAATATATCTTGATGAGATTCTTAAATTATTTGAGCTTCCATTAATGTTAGGCAGTTCATTAGAGGTACCTTCTCCTGTCCAACTGTCATTCATAGAACTCGATAAATTGTAATAACCTGTTCCTTCGGTATAATATTTATTCCCATTAAAAATATCGTTTCCATATACACCTTGGAAGAAGAATGCTAAATCAATAAATTTGTAATCAGCTGAAAAGTTAAATCCATATGTAAAATCAGGAAGTGGACTACCAATAATAGTATTATCCTCGATATCAATTTCACCATCATCATTTCGATCAATAAACCTTATGTCGCCAGGCTGTGCTAATGGTTGTATTATTGCACCAGCACTATTAATATGCTCCTCCACTTCATAATCGTTTTGGAAAATCCCATCTGTTTCGAGACCATAAAACGATGCAATGGGTTTTCCTACTTCAGTAATAGAAACATACGATCCTCTAAACAAACCTGAATAAATCTCTTCGCCACCATTTCCCAAACTATTAACTATATTATTAACTTTTGAAATATTGAAACCAATATCGTAATTAACCTTATTAAAATGATTTCGATAATTAAAACTGATTTCTATCCCTTCATTTACTATTTCTCCTGCATTCGTAAATGGATATTCTACATTTCCGAATATCATAGGTACGGGAGTCCTAAGTAACATGTCTTTTGTTTTCTTGTAATAATAGTCAGCAATCAGGTTTATTTTATTTTCAAAAGCAAAAATATCTAACCCTATAGATAGTTGTTGTGTGGTTTCCCATTTCAAATTGGGGTTTCCTATACTGAATGGAGCACTTCCATTAGCCATCTCTTGATTTGTTCCAAGAACATAATTTTGATCACCTTTTATTAAAGTTTCATATGCATGTAATCCTATTTCTTGATTACCAATTTGTCCGTATCCAACCCTAAGTTTCATATTGTTTATATATTTCTTTATTGGAATAAAGAAATCCTCTTCTGAAATTTTCCAACCAAGAGAACCTGAAGGGAAATACCCGTATTTGTTATTAGTTCCAAATTTAGAAGATCCATCTACTCTCATACTTGCTGTAAGTAAATATTTACTATTATAGTTGTAAATAAATCTTCCCAGGTATGATGCCATTGACCATTCCCATGCTCCACCTCCAATTACCGGATCTTCTGTGGCTGCATCTAAATACCAAAATTCAGGATCATCTGTTGGTGTATTAGATTTAGATCCGCCAACATTATTATATTTCACATCTTGAGCAGTCATCCCTACTAAAAGATTTATGTCGTGCTTATTAATTGTCTTGTGATATGTTAAGGTATTTTCCCATTGCCATGTTGTCCAATTTTGTGAGTCTCGGATAACAACATTTGTTAAGTTTTGATCATCAGGCGAAATGTCATATGCCGGGATAAATACATGTGAATCACCATAGGATAAGTCTATTCCATAATCTGTTTTAAATTTTAAGCCTTCTAATAGCTCGATTTGAGCGAATAAGTTTCCAACTACTCGGTTACTCTTATATAAATTATTCGTATGTTCAACCATACCAATAGGGTTTGCTACGTCATTTGTTGATGAAGCACTAAAGCTACCATCCTCATTATAAACAGGATCAAATGGAGCCATTGCAATAGCATGATTTAATATTGAAGCATATTCGCTGTATTCCGGGATAGAATTTTTAGCATCATGTGTGAATGAAATGTTTTCTCCAATTTTCAATCGCTTATTTAACTGATGAGTTGAGTTAATTCTAAATGTGATTCTTTCATAGTCGGAACCGATAATAATACCATCTTGTTGAAAGTAGCCTCCACTAATCGAATAATTAGATTCTTCATTCCCACCGGTAGCCGATAAGTAATAATTTTGTACAGGCGCTAAACGAAAGATTTCACTTTGCCAATCAGTATCGTATGTACTGTATTGTGGATCGTTAACATCTTTACCTGTTATTGTTGCATAATCAAAAGCATTCATCAAGTCTAAAGTGCGCCATTTCTCTTGTAATCCGGTATATGCATCAAAAGTAATTTCTGTTTTTCCTTTTCCTCCGGATTTTGTTGAAATTAGAATTACTCCATTTGCACCTCGCGAACCGTAAATTGCTGTAGCTGACGCATCCTTCAATATCTCTATAGATTTAATATCTGAAGGATTTAAAAAATTCATTGATGATGTTGCTAAACCATCTATAACATAAAGAGGATTGCTATTATTAACTGTTCCTACACCTCTTATTCTAATCATCACATTTGATCCGGGAGCTCCTGAATTTTGTGTAATTTGAACTCCTGTTGCTTTTCCTTGCATAGCCTGATCGATACTCATTACAGGCATTTTATCAATATCATCACTTGAGATAGAAGATATTGAACCTGTTAAATCACTTTTCTTTTGAACACCATAACCAATTGTCACAACTTCTTCTAATTCAAACAATTCTTCATCCAGCTCAATATTAATTATAGTTCTTCCTGCTATTAATACATCTTGAGATTTCATTCCGATGAAATTGAACATTAATTTTTCAGTGCTCTGGGGAACTGTTAGTGAATAATCACCATTAAAATCAGTGGATATTCCTATAGTAGTGCCTACTACTGTAATTGATGCTCCCGGAATAGGAGTTTTGTCTGTAGATGAAATAACTTTACCTGAAATATTAATAACTTGAGACAAAAGATTTAATACAGAGAACAATAGGATTATTGTAGTAAATAAAGCTTTTTTCATATTTTGTATTTTTATTATAATCAAAAGTAGTGATTGAATTATGCATGTCCAATTACAACTCTACTTCAATATTACATCATGACTACATCAATAATACATCACTAAAATTATAATTTCCTGAATTTCTGTACTTAAAAAATTACACAGTCCTCTTCAATATACTACATCACTAATAAATATTATGTGAAATATATATTTGACCAAAAAGTAAAAACGTTTGAAATGAAAAAATTCAATATTTATAAACTCATCATGAAATCAATTAAGTTTTCATTTTTAGGTAGGTTTAATTTTTTTCGTAATCTGTAGCGACTAATTTCTACTCCTCTAATTGAGATATTAAGTAAAGGAGCTATTTCTTTTGTAGATAAATTCATTCTTAGATATGCACAAAGTTTTATATCATTGGGCGTTAAGTTTGAGAACTGATCTCTAATTCGTTTAGTAAAATCCTCATATACCTGGTCGAAATAAACTTCAAATTTATCCCAATCATCCTTAGGATTGGTATTTTGCTCAATATTTCGAATTAACTTTTGTAAATATTTTTGTGCATCAGGATTTACTTTCTTTGAGATATGTTTTAATTGTTCCTTTATTTCAAAAAGCGATTCATTCTTTTGAGTTATTTGCATAGCATAACTAGCTAGTTCTTTTGTTTTTAATTCTACTTCATCTTTATTTTTTTCATTTTCTATTCTAAGTTTTTCATTGCGTAACTTAACTATTTCCTGTTGTGCTGATAAAACATCATTTTCGTGGTTAATCTTTTGCTGCTGCAATTCCTTTTTTTGTTTTAACTGAAGAAACTTTCTTTCTCTATCTATCCTTTTTCTTATTGTAATAACAACAGACCAAGCAAAAAATATAACGATACAGCCATAAAGTAAATAAGCAATAATTGATCTATACCAAGGAGGATTAATGACAAATTTAATGGATGAAATATCAGATTCAATGTTAAATACATTTTTAGCTTTAATATTAAATATATATGTACCATCCTTTAAGTTAGTGTACTCCTTATTTGTTTTTTCTGTCCAATCCGACCATTCGTTGTCAAATCCTTCTAAATAAAACTTATATTCTATATTTTTAATATTCTCGTAATGTGTTGACGAATAGTCTATTTTTAGGTTATTGAACTTATATGGGAGAAAATAAATTTGAGAATTATCCTGATTATTAATTATATGACCACTGCTGTCAACAAAAGCTCCATCAAATAGTAAACTATCATTTGCTGTTACAATAGATCTAATCAATGTGTTGTAGGGAATATCAATATCTTTAACAAAATCAGTACTAAAATGAGTAAAACCATCTTCCGTTGCAACAATTACACTTTCATCGTTGTATGGTAAGAAATGCTCAAAACTCCTCACAAAACTGCCGTCAAATGACTTGAAAAGAGTCCTACTGACTTTATAATTTCCATCATTTAACTTCTTAACCAATCCCATTTCATCACCTTGTATAAACCAAAAACGTCCTGATTTGTCTTTTACTATTTCTCTTAATATACCATTATCCCCAAATAACTGCATTAATTCATTATTTAGAACAAACTCCTGTTGGTCTTCATCGAAATTATAAATTCCCGTATTATTTGTAAAAATTATTTCATCATTAAACCGCAATACGTTATTGTCAAAATTTGTTGCCAAACCACTTAAATTATTATAAAAATTCAAATTGATTATCTTATTTAAACTTTTATTTAAATCAATTCGATAAACTCCTTTATATCCATGGCTAATCCACAAGGTGTAATTCTCCTTTCCAAGATAAGGTTCTATCATTCTACATGACTCATTAAATCCCGGAATTTTACTTATTTCCCATTTGGAATTATCACCTAACTTATATTTAACTATCCCTGTATAGGTTCCCTGTAACATTGTATTTTCCTGATCAGGTAAATTAAAAAGTAGCCATCCTCCCATAATATCTGACAACAATTCTGCTTTATCATCTTTAATAAGATACGTTCCATTGTTATGACCACAGTACAATTTATTTTCATACTCAAATAAGTCCCAAACCTGTCCCTGAGTATTTTTTACCATTTTATATTCTAAATTGTCATTTAATGGATCTCCTGATTCAAGCCATTTTTTATAGAATAATCCCTGATTAGTTCCTAGATATAGCTTATCATCATATATATATGAAGTATATCCGGCACCAATTTTATTTTCATTAACGATACTTGTAAATGGACTATTAGTAATAACATAATCTATTCCATTGTCAAGTCCTAACCATAAGTTATCATAATTATCAGCATAAATACTAAGTATTGTACTGTTTTGTAAACCTTTTTCCCGATTAATATGCTGAATAGGATTTCCATCTTTATCAATTATTAAAATTCCATTTAATATTGTTCCAAAAGCAAAATAATCCTTTACTTTAACTGCACAAAAAATTTGATTTTCCTTCAAAAAACTATTTGAAGGTACATTCCATTTTCTTATCGAATCATTTTCGAGTATAAATAAACCTTGGTTAGAACTCCCTATGAGTATTTTATTATTATTATTAAAAGGGAGCATTGACCAAATATTATTTTTAAATATGTCTCCGCCTTTAACTGGTATCAGTTTTTCATCAATTAACTTTAAAAGACCTTTATTTCTCTCGGTGATATACCATTCGTTATTAACAAAAAAACTAAATTGAAAATCTCTTTTTTGTGCAATTATTTTTATCTCATTATTTGCGTATAAAAATATTTCGGAAAAAGATTGGAAAATTACACCTTTATTCGTTTCATAGATTTTCCATATATCACCAAAGTTCTTAATATCTTCTGGCAATAAATTTACTAATGATACGTAACTCAAAACTCCATTTTGAGTAGCCTGTAAATAACCAAATTCTCCATAAGCACCTACATATACTTTACCATTTTTATCTACAGCTATAGATTTTACAACTGATGAATTTGGCATTTGTATTAATCTCCAGTTTACGCCATCAAACTCTAACAATCCATCGTTATTCCCAAAATACATTATTCCACGTTTATCCTGAGCTACAGCCCAATTCTGTGTGCTAGCATGATAATCATCTCTGGAGAAATTTATTATGTTAGGGATACCTATACTCTTTATTTGGGATTGACTTGTTATGGATACAAGCGTTAAAAGAATTAAAACTAAAATATTTTTTAATAATCTAATCAATGGTTTTGGATTTAGACTCAATCAAAAATAACAGATTATAAGTTAAGAATAAATTACAACTTTTCACAAAGTTTTTCTCGAATGACTACTTTATTTATTTGTAAGCATCCTAATATTGCATCGCAACAACCTAACAGCGTGTAATTTTGCGACTTAATCTATATTTTAAAATCATCTTGAATATCCATTATCTCTATTCAATTTCCTTTTCTTAGGCTTTAATTCTTCTTCAGATTGATCATTGGAGTTATCTATTGTAAAAAAATCCTTCCAATCATTTTATTAAAAGAGTTATTCTGAATAATGGCATCTTGCTTTTTATTTATAGTAGTTTGCAATTGAGTAATAATATACCCAAATCTTCAGGAGTAAGGAATTAAGATTCTTGCAGTTACATGTCAGAAATAAACATCAAAGAATCATTACATCAGGGATTTCCGAAATGCTTGTGGTAATATCCACTATCTTTTGGACATCACTCATTTGAGCCACACAGCTAATGGAAACAAATTTATTGTTTTTACTATTTTTAAATCCAAATTCTCCTTGAAAAGGCAACAATGCAACCACCCTATTTATATGCTCTTTACTATTGGGTACTATGCATTTAAACATATATGACATTGGCCAATCTGTATTCTCTGACAAAAGCTCTTTAAGCTTTTTATATTTTTCGTTATCCATTATTTTTTTTAATTTATAAAAAATTGCACCTACGTTCTGAAAATAATCATCTTATCCCTCCCACTTTTCAATGCAAAAATTACAAGCGCTCCATAACAAACACTCCACAAACCTCTTCGCTGTCATAGGTTGATCCTACCAGTTTATTTTCCGACACTAAAAACACATCGAAGCAATTGGGCAGATAGTGAATTTCTTTATTATTTTGCGTGGCTTTTACTTCTACACTTTCAAGCAGTACTTTCCCATTGATTATGGTTCCTTGTACTTTTTCCACTACTTCAATTTTGTAGTCTTTTTCAACCTCTTCAGTAAAAGTAAATATTCCACTAACCTTATCGTCTAATTGTTGCAACTCTACCTCTCCTGTGGATTTTCCAAATTCAAAATCCTCATTATACGACCATACACCTTTAATATTCATATATTTAATTATTACTTCCGCTTTATGTAGAATGCGAACTTCCTGTTAATCAAACTATTACAATATTTGAGCAACAAATAGACAACAAAACATATCGAAAATGTGCTATTTGAGGGTAAAAATAAGCAAATATCTCATATCGCTATTGTAATACGAAATCTTTATCTTTTGTTGGTTAATTGCCAATGTCCCCCATATGGTTCAAGTCTGTGACTTGGATCTTAAATTAATTCCCTGAAGAATATCCTTACAGCAGTGCCATAGATTATAGTGGTTCTAAAGACTATGTAAATATAACATTAGAAGAGTAGGATTATTATTAAGTTTTAAACTTAACGAATTATAGGTACAAGTCACAGACTTGCACCAATGGGAGCTATTGGGCACTATGCATTTAAACATATATGACATAGGCCAATTTTTATTCTCTGACAAAAGCTCTTTAAGCTTTTTATATTTTTCGTTATCCATTATTTTTTTTAATTTATAAAAAAACTGAACATACACAATTCGAAAAAACATTCATCTTATCCATCCTACTTTCCTATACAGAATATATTTAACGCTCATATCCATTCTGTTATGTTTTTAAGATAAAATTAGGTACACTTAAATACTAAAACTTAAAGTAAAGGTATATTTATTCATTTAAACTAAGTATATTTTGAAATATTATTGTCGAAAATAGATCGACTAAAATTCAGCTAATTTATTATGGATTAACATATAGCCAGTAGACCCAAATATGTTATAGAATTTTTCCTTTTAAGATAATACATATCCCCTCTCAATAAGCTTTTTATTTAGAAATTTTCTAAATAGTAGTTTAGTATTAAGTTAACAAAACAAACACCAACCTTTCATTACTACTCACGTAATAAACAGTAATTTACTAAACATATGTTATGACCCAACTTGGACAGTTCAAAAAGAAACTTTCAATAAGTGCTTTTTTTATTTTTTTATCATTTAGTCTTTTCTCCCAAACTTATATTTTAAATGAAGATTTTTCTTCGGCTAGTGGCACAACACCGCCATCGGATTGGGTTAACACAACTGTGAGTGGAGAAGCTGAAGACCTTTGGCATTTTGATAATCCAGGAGGAAGAGTTGTAAACTATCCTATGATTGGAACTTTTGTTATTTTTGACAGTGAGTTTATTTCGAAAAACCAGGTGCCAGAAAATGTCATTCTCGAGACCCCATATTTTGATGCAACCATAAGTGCAGAAATTTTATTCTCATTCGACCATTACTTTGTGGGTGGCGATGGAGCTAGTGCAACAATAGAGATATATGACGGAAGTGACTGGCAAGTTGCTAAAGTATATACTGACACAACAACAAACTCTGAAAAAGAAATATTAAATATATCAAGTTATGCTGGAGGTGTGCCCAATTCAAAAATACGGTTCCACTGGCAAGGCGATAGCATTGGCTATTGGGCAGTTGATAACATAAGCATCTATACTCCCCTACCAACCGATGCAGGAATAACGACTCTCAATGCCCCCACTATGCCTTTCGCTGCTGGCACGCTCCCCATACAAGTTACTTTAGCAAACTTTGGGGCAAATACCATTACAAATACAACCATTGGCTGGTCGATTAATGGTGTGGTACAGACATCTTATGCATGGACAGGATCTTTAAGCTCAGGAACCAAAGAGAGCAATATCGATATTGGAAGCTACTCATTCATCTCCGGACAGAAAACTGTGTTTGAAATTTGGCAGGAAAATCCAAATGGAGAAGATGATGGCTATGCCCTTAACGACGCTCTAAATAAAACACTTTACACAGCACTTTGTGGCACCTATACTGTCGGCGGGATATTACCTGATTTTGAAAACTTTACAGAAGTAGCTACCGCACTTAATAATGCCGGCGTGGCCTGTCCCGTAGTATTCGAGATCCGAGATGGAGTATATGATGAACAGATTAAATTGTATGAGATCAGTGGAGCGAGCGCCACCAATACGATCACTTTCCGTGGCGAGAGTGGCGATAGTAGTTTGGTAGAGCTGCATTACCAAACAAGTAACCCAAGCAATGATTTTACCTTAGCTTTAACCGGAACAGATTATGTTTCTTTTGAAGACATGAGTGTACTCAGAACTAATGGAACTTATAGTGTATTGATACAGAACAACAGCGACAACCTAAAGTTTGAATCTTGCCGATTAGGACATGTAATAAGTCC
>WTBR01000098.1 GCA_013138975.1 Bacteroidales bacterium | reverse complement strand
CAATCATTAACAAGCTATCTTCTCCTTTTATATCTACAATAGCTACTCGTAATAAGGGTGCTTGGGATAAATCAAAGGGCTTTATGAATTTATTTCGTGCGTGTTCAATTTCTGTATTTTCTATACTCAGTTCTTCAATCTCAAATTCAACATTCTTACTTATAAGCTGAACAGGCTCACTATCAACTACAGTTATGCTTGTACGGAAAGTCTCATGGCGATTTATTAGTTGTTTGAATACTTCTTCTATTTTTGATTTATCGCTCTCTTTTCCCAATGGAATTACATATGGCATATTATAAGCCGTTGAATCCAAATCAAACTGCTGCAATAAATATAATCGCTTCTGTGCCGAAGATAATTGGTAATTTGATTGTTCCTTTACTTTTGGTATGGATACAAACTCTTTCTTTGTACTTATTGCTATCTGACTTGCCTGGGATTTTATTGTTGGATGTAAAAATACTTCTCGTAATGGAAATTCAACTCCTATTTCTTTATGAATATTACTTGATAACATGGTAGCTTTGAGCGAATGACCTCCTATGGAAAAGAAATTTACATTTACACTTATATCTTCCTTTTCGATATTTAATACTTTCGACCATATTTCAACTAATTTTTCTTCTATCTCATTCGATGGTGCTACATAATCGTCTCCTGCTTTTATTTCGGGTGACGGTAGAGCTTTGCGGTTTACTTTTCCATTTGCAGTTAAGGGTAAACTTTCCATTTCAATAAAATAAGAAGGAACCATATAATCGGGAAGTTGTGCTGACATATAAGCTCTTAGCTCTTCATGATTGAGTTCCTTAGCACTAACTATATATGCACATAGGTACTTGTCACCATTTTCTTCTCTGGCAAGCACTACACTCTCTTTTATGTTTTCATATTTTAATAAAACACTCTCTATCTCGCCTAATTCTATCCTAAATCCACGAATCTTTACCTGATGATCAATCCTTCCCAGAAAATCAATGTTACCATCATTAGTCCACTTTGCCAAATCTCCTGTTTGATAAATCTTTTCTCCTTTAATAAATGGACTTTCAATAAACTTCTCCTTAGTAAGTTCCTCTTTTCCAAAATATCCTCTACCAACCTGAAGTCCTCCAAAATAAAGCTCTCCTTTAACTCCTACCGGTACAGGTTTGAGACCTTTATCCAAGATATAAGCTGATGTGTTTGAAATAGGTTTACCAATTGTAGGAAATTTCGGATGATAATCATTAGGTGCTATTGTTAAAGTTGTAACAACATGGGTTTCTGATGGCCCATAATGATTATGTATAAAGACATTGTTCGTTTTAAGGTAATTTCCTAATGATTCATTTATTAATACCTTTTCTCCTGAAGTTTGAAGATGACGTAAGCATTTTGGCATTTGCTGAACAAAAGTTTGATCTCCAAATATCATTTGTATAAATGACATCGGCCAAAAAACTGTTTTAACTTGTTCTTTTGTCATTAAATCGAAAAGTCTCGTTACATTTAAACGTGTAGGCTCATCAACTAAAACAAGTTTTCCTCCACATAATAAAGCTCCAAATATTTCAAGTGCGGAAATATCAAAACTAATGGTCGTAAATTGTAAAATACAGCTAAAATCTATATTGGTCTTTTCATAATTAAAATGTATCAGATTTACCATATTCCTATCTTCCAGCATCACTCCTTTTGGCTTACCTGTAGAACCTGAGGTGTAGATTAAGTAAATCAAGTTTTCCGGCAAACTAATTACTTCTGGATTAGATGTATTTGAAGTATAACTGCTTTCATCTCTCAGATCATAAATTAGGTATTGTTCTGTTTCAAGATTTAGATTTGAAATATCGGTATTGACCAATAGGATTTGTAACTTACTATCTTCAAACATATAGGATATTCTATCCTTAGGATATTCTGTATCAATGGGTAAATAAGCCCCGCCTGATTTTAATATTCCTAAAGTTCCTACCACCATCTCTATGGAACGTTCAACAAACAAACCTACCACCGAATCATTTTTCACCCCCTGCTCTCTTAGCGTCCATGCCAATTGATTTACTCTGGCATTGAGCTCTGAATATTTGATGGTTTCTCCATCTAAGGATAATGCAATATTCTCAGGTGTTTTCTCTACCTGGTCTTCAAAAAGCTGATGAATGGTCTTATCTTTTGGATAATCTGCTTTTGTATTGTTAAACTCATACAACAACTGATGCTTCTCTTCTTCGGTAAGAATATCAATTGCCGAGATTTTTAATTCTGACTTTCCTGTAAATTGAACTACTGTCTGTTTAAAATAGTTTATAAATCTATCTATTGTCTCTTTTTTAAATAATCTTGTACTATATTCTAATCTTAAAGATATATTCGTATCAAATTCAATTGCTGCTAAATTTAAATCGAATTTTGATGTCCCCTTTTTATGACTATTATCAATATCTTCATTTATTGATCCATTATACTCAGCCTGATTCATCAAATTAAACATTACATCGAATATAGGATTGCGGCTGATATCTCGCTCTACTGATACCTTTTCTACTAAATCTTCAAACTGGTAATTCTGATTTTCGTAAGCTCCAAGTACGGTTTGCTTTAAGCTTGATACGAAATCTTGTACGGTTTCTTCTCCTTTTACTTCATTACGTATGGATAGTGTATTCACAAACATGCCGACTATATTCTCCAAATCGGCATGATTTCTTCCGGCTATTGGTGTTCCTATTATTATATCATCTTGTCCGCTTAGCTTAGATAGTAGAATACTAAAAGCAGATAACAAGGACATATACAATGTAAGGTCATTTTCTTTGGTGAAAATTCTTATTTCTTTTGTCTCTTCTTTGCTCAAAACAAAATCTACTGCTGCTCCTTCATGACTTTGCATTAAAGGCCGAACATAATCGCTTGGAAGGTTCAATACTGGTATCTCTCCTGCAAATTTAGTTAGCCAATATTGTTCCTGATCTTTTACACGTTCTTGCTGTTCTTTACTATTTTGCCATTGGCTATAATCCTTGTATTGTAGGTGTAATGAAGATAATTCTTCTCCTGATAGCAGAGCCAAAAATTCTTTTTCTAATATTGTATGCGAGGTTCCATCACTTATGATATGATGCATATCAATTAGCAGGTTATCTTCTCCTTTTATATCTACAAGAGCTACTCGTAATAAAGGTGCTTGGGATAAATCAAAGGGCTTTATGAATTCATTTCGTATATTTTCAAGTTCTGTATTTTCTATACTTAGTTCCTCAAGCTCAAAATCAACATCCTTACTTATAATCTGAACCGGCTCACCTTCAGCAGCACTAAAACTTGTACGGAAATTCTCATGACGACTTATAAGTTGTTTGAATACTTCCTCTATTTTTGATTTATCTGCCTTTTCTCCCAATGAAATTAATTTTGGCATATTATAGACTGTTGATGTCAAATCAAATTGTTGCAACAAATACAATCGCTTTTGTGCTGAGGATAACGGGTAATTTGATTGTTCCTTTGCTTTTGGGATGGATACAAACTCTTTCTTTGTACCTATTGCTATCTGACTTGCCTGAGATTTTATTGTTGAATGTAAAAACACATCTCTTAATGGAAATTCAACTCCTATTTCCTTGTATATTTTTCCCGTTAATATTGTAGCCTTTAAAGAGTGTCCTCCTATGGCAAAAAAGTTGGCTGTTGTACTTATGGCTTCTTTTTCTATATTTAATACTTCTGACCATATTTCTACCAATCTTTCTTCCGTTGCATTTGATGGCGCTACATAATTATCTCCTGCTTTTATTTCTGGCGATGGCAGAGCTTTTCGATTTACTTTTCCATTTGGATTTAATGGCAATCTTTCCAATTCTACAAAATAAGTGGGAACCATATAATCCGGGATTTGAAGTGAGATATAAGATCTTATCTCTTCATGATTAAGTTCTTCTTTACAAACCACATATGCACATAGGTATATGTCATTATTTTCTTCTATGCCAAGTACTACACTTTCATTTATATTTTCATGTTTTAATAAAATACTCTCTATCTCGCCTAATTCTATCCTATAACCTCTAATCTTTAACTGGTGATCTATTCTTCCTATTATTTCTATTTCTCCACTTGTATTTTCTATTGCTAGATCTCCTGTACAATATAACAATACATCATCATCGATGAATGGATTGCTAATAAATTTTTCTTTTGTTGATTGATCATCATTATAATATCCATATGATGTATAGGGAGTACGTAAATATAATTCTCCGGGAATTCCTATATCACAAACATTTTTATTTTTATCCAATATCAACATTCTACATCCTGCTATTGCTTGCCCAATTGCTAATCTCCTTCGCTTTACATCC
>WTBR01000090.1 GCA_013138975.1 Bacteroidales bacterium | reverse complement strand
TTTGGGATGAGAATTACCCCTGTTCGACTAAGGCTGCAAAAGAACATAAATATAACACAAAGTAGTTCGGCTTAGGCTTTTGCTTAAGTCGGTCTATTTTTTTGTAGCTTGTAGCTACCATTTTTTTCTGGAAACAAAAAGAAACAAGAGAGTTTGGAAAAAATATAAGGCTTATTTTTATTAGCTCTATCCACAACTGAAAGCTTTATAAATATAAAAAAGTAGTAAATTCCGGTTAAAGCAGGTATTGTTACTAAACCGCAAGATTATTTATATTCAAGTGCAAAGAATTATGCAGACATGGCTAGTGTAATAGAAATAATTAAAGCAAATTGTAAATGGAAAACGATTTGATTAAGGTACGACCTGTAAGGATATAAACGACTCAGGCAAAGCCTAAGCCGAACTGGGGAATAGTTGATAGAATATCGTTGAACTATACCGTCCACCGCTATACACATCAGACCGAACAAGTCGGTCAGATGGTTTTGTACCGTCCGACCAACTTGCTTGGTCTGACGGATAAATAATTATTTAACACTAGTGTTTATATTAGCAGCAAATGCTACAAAAAATAGAACGACATAGTTGATGTCCGATAATTATCGGAATGCCTAGCTGCTTTAATTTTTAGGAAACAAGTCTTTTGCTTGATCTTTTGCGTCTTGTATTTGTATTTCATAAAAAGTTACTCTATTTTCGATTAAACTCATGTTCTTTTTTATGTAGATGTCCATATTTGGTATATTTATAAATTCATTTTGCAACTTTTTATATTCTTCATAATAGATTCTGTAAGACTCTTCAATTTTATTTAATTCTCGTATACTCTTTTTTTGTAGTTTATTATAGCCTCTTTGATTTTCATCTAACTCTTTCATAAGCTTGCTAATCCCATATAGACCTTCAATAGACTTTAGTAGACTTTTTTGAGTGTTTTTTAGATAATTTGATGATGAGTAATTATAAACTTCTTCGATTACCCATTGTACTGTTAAAGATTCATTTTTGATATATTCTTTAAGCGTATTATTAATGAATTGAATCCGAGAGCTTGCTACTCCTGATCCTGTATAATCAGCAGAGAACGCAAGTAGGTCAAGAATCCTATCACACATAGAGGACATTGCAATTGCTAATTCTCCTCTTAATTTCAAGGAATTGTTTTCTTTTTGAATGTTGTTTCTTAATAGATTTATTTCCTTTTCAATTTCAGTTAGCAGCTCCTCTTTAAGCTTTATTTTGTTCAAATAGGTTGCTATAGTTTTAATATATGCAGTATTTAGGCTTTCAAATTTGGAAAGAGTTTTTGTTTCTCTTGCAAGTTTTCTTTGAGTGTCAAAGGAGATTAATTCGAAAACCATATTTTCGGCCTTTAATCTTCGTTTCTCTTTTTCTGCTTTTTCTCTTTCAATCCTTTCTAGCTCTAATCTTCTTTTTTTCTCTTCTTCCTTCTTTCTTTTAGCTTCTTCTTCTCTTTTGCGTTTCTCATGTTTATCTTCAGTATTTCTTCCTCGATCATAATTCCGATCATTTTTTCTTGATCTTTCTTCCCCATAAATTATTATCGGCTCTCCTTCATATCTTCTTTGCCCATAAGAGAAAATGGATAAATTAGTTGTTAATATCAAAAATAAAATCAGTTTTTCCATTGATCTGTTTTTTATTGCAGCTAACTAAATAGTATTCTATCAAACAATTCCTTAAAAGTAGTGCAACTGAACAATAAATCCAAGATGTATATAAGAGTTAGGTGGTTGAGTTCGTTTAGGATTAGAAATAGTTGATAGAATATCGTTGAACTATGCCGTCCACCGGTACACATCAGACCGAACAAGTCGGTCAGATGGTTTTGTGCCGTCCGACCAACTTGCTTGGTCTGACGGATAAATGATTATTTAACACTATGCGTTTATATTAGTAGCAAATGCTACAAAAAATAGAACGACGTAGTTGATGTCCGATAATTATCGGAATGCCGAACTACTATCTAATTTACTTTAGTCAGTTAACCTACGCTCATCAGGGGCTCGTAACTTTTAATCATCAACTGATTTCATAATGAAATCTATTACGTCAAAAATATAATTGTAACCAATAATAAGTATTTCAAGTTTCTTATCATTTTTTATTTTAGACATTAAAGGAGAAATCAATCCAAAGTGTTCATATTTAGAATAATGTAAATACAAGTCATATCCTTGTGCAAACTTCTTATACTTTGAGGATTTAACCGTATTGTATATTTTTGAAGGCGATTTATACGAATATTGTCTTGGATTTTTTATTAATTCATCAATCTCTGTTACTCCAAGCTGGGTTAACAAACTTCCAAATTTAGCTTCTAATTTATTCTTTAAATCGTTTTTTAATCCATCTTCCCCATCGAAATTTTTAAAATAATGGATCACGTTATCAATTAAAAGCTTGTTGAGTTTAGGTTTAACGTCATCTTTACTATTTGCGCCAGACAATAATTCAAAAATAGTAAGTGAATCTAATATCATTGTCCTTAGAATTAATCCAAGTGACATTTCATGCATTGGAAACTCATCAAATTTTATAAGTAACTGCTTGGAACTTTTTAAAAATGAAGAGTACCTTTCTAGATAAAAATAAAATGTCCATGAAACGGGAAAATCAACTTCTGATAGATCTTTATCATAATTCTCAATTTTTATTGCATCTATCTTATCATCAATTTTTTCAATTAAGGTATTTAGCATCTTGATATTGTTTTCATATGAGCCCTAACAAAATTATATGCGCCAAAGTGGCAAATAAATCTACTATATGTAACTACAAAAGACTTATGTATCTCCTGCATAATCAATTATATCGTATACATACGAAATAAATATAAAACCACATACCTTATATTTTTTTGTGGACTTAAAGATAGCCAATATTAAACCATATTCAATTCACTACTAAAAAAAGATGCTTTCAATAAGGTATTTCTCTATTCCCTAAAATGGTTAATAATCTGATCCCAAAAGCATTACATATTCATTCATGTATCTGGCAACGCCAACATGTGTATGACTTGATCCCATCATATTTTTGCAATGCCCCGGACTTTTTTTCCATGATTCCACTGCATGTAGTCCATTCATTTGGCCTTCTGCAATATTTTCTCCACTCCATGCAATGCCTGACAAACCTGATTTTCGAATTCTATCACCTGGCTCTTCACCTTCAGGAGAGATGTGACTGAAATAATCTCGCTCAAACATGTCTTTTGCATGCATATAAGCTACGTAAGCTAATTTATCGCTCCATTTCAATGCTGTAGTTGGATTCATTTTTTTATCACCACATTGGCAATAATCTGAGCGTATTTCGTTAACTCGAATCAAAACATTTCGCTTATTAACTGTCGTATCGCGAACTGAAACGGGTGTATTTCGATTTTGTTTAATTAAACGATATTGTTTAAATACTGCGTGGTTTTGATCATATTCTTTTCGAAGAAGCGTATCGAGTCCTGCTCTATAGGCTTCATTTTTGGTAATACCAATTGTTGATTTACTTGTCTTAGTTTCTCCGCTTGGTTTAGTATAAAGGTAGCTATATTGCATGCTCCATTTATCATCGTATTTAGGAATTAAAAAAGTATCGACTTGCTTTGTGGCATTGTCCCAATAACATGCTAAATTGGTTTCATAAATCCTTTTATACCCCATTTTTTCCATTATCACTTGCTTTACACAATCTTTAATAATGATATTGGTATCGACATCTGAATCCCAATAACAATCCAGAATTTCGATATGTGTAGTGGTTAAATTAGCTTCTTTAATTATTGTTTTCTTAAGGCAATTTTCAACAACAATCGATGTATCGGATGTTTCTTTTTGTTGAGCTTGAATATCAATTTTAAAAATGATTAGAAATAAAAATAATATATAAACTCGATTCATAATTAACAGTTTTATAAAGTTTCAAATCAATAAGTGTCTGCAAGAAAACTGCCTCTTTTCAAGTCTTTGATAAGAAAGGGTCAAAGACAAGGCTTTCGAAGCTTTGAAAACCAAGGAGTTCACTTTTGTGAATGCGATGTGCTGAGCTTGTCGTAGTAACTGTTTTCAAAACAAGAGTAACGCAGAACATTGCGAAGCTCACGAACACAAATTAATATTAAACTTGTGAGTAATTTGGCGTTTTCTTACAAAGACTAATTAGGCTTATTACTACCCAATAAACTTTTACTTTTCAGATATTTAATTCTTTTTCTTATGGCTTCGGCATTATTTGTTATTCCTAAAATCTCGTTAAGATCTTTTCCCGATTCTCTGCCAATAAGTTCTTCTTCAATTTTTGTTCCCATTTTTTTGGGGGCATTAATAGTTAGTATTTCTCCTAGCAATTCATACTCTACAATTACTTCATTTACAGCATTAAAATCAAACACCCGGGTTTGATACCAGGCTTTTATTCCGGCATATCCTCCGTCTGTAAAAAAAGTTCTACATGATTTTTCGACTATAACAAGCATTTCGTTTTCGGAATCGTAATCTACATTTTCGAAAAACACTGAGATTACTCCTTTGCCAAAAGATGGATCAAAATCAAATTGTCCAAATTCTGTGTATGATTCTGATTGATGATTGTACAAAACCCCTTGAACATAAAATTCATCTGTAATTGTATCCAAAGTGCTCACAAAAAATACAGTTGTTTGCTTTTGATTTGTACAACTGGCAAGAACAGGCCCATGATGAAGTTGAGAAAAGTTATCTTTTTCAGTTAAATCGAAATATGACTGAACAATCTGATTTTTGTTTTGACTAAAACTACTTATATCTAAAATCAAAAAACTGAGTACTATCAGTAAGTATTTCATTTTACCATAATTTTAATATTACAATTCTTAAAACGTAATATTTATTATTTAATGTGATTCACTTAATTAATTCCCCTTACATCCCTCTATAAAGGGATATAAGGGTTTATATTTTTTAATCTTTAAGACAGCGAACAGTAAGTCCATTTGATTTATCGAAATTGATTCTATCCACAACAGTACCCATGTAACCTATAGCAATGTATTTACCATTAGATGTTGATGATTGAGTTGATAGCCACCAATAACCAGCACTCCAAATACTATAAGATATCCCATCATAATATCTAAAGCCACTAGGAAGTGCTCCAAAGTTATATTCATCAGTTGCTCCAGAGTTTGGATTTAGCCAATGATCTCCTCCTGTTTCTTTTAATTTTCCTCCAGCAATACTCTCACCTCCTAAGAAATTCATTAATACAGTTATCTCATCTTCTGAAGGCACATGCCACCCTGACGGGCATAGTTTATCCGTATTTACTGTATACCAATTATATAAAGCTCCATAATCATTATTGTATGGATAGACCTGATTGTTATACCAAGAATACCCTGGAGTTTTTAGATTCCCCCAACTTGTATTATCTGTAACATATGGAATCTCATTACCGTCATTATAATGTGTAACTCTAAGATCTTCACGTAACCATATTTGGGTTCCTATTTCTGTTGTACTATATACATTCCCATCATAATCATTTACTGTCGTAGTTTGATTTCCACTGCTTGTTGTAAAACTCTGTTCACTACCATAAGCTGTACCTTCACTATTGGCTGCATAAGCACGTACGTAGTAAATAGTATTTGCTGTAAGTCCTGTTAATGAGCTTGTAAATATTCCTATTCCGCTACCATCACTTGAGTAATTATCGGCAATAGTAGGATTACTATTTGTGCTCCAACATACTCCACGTGCTGTAATTGTTGTTCCTCCATTATTCGTTATGTTTCCACCACCAGCAGCTGTTATTTCTCCAATTTCACTAATAACGTCGGTTGTTAAAATTGGTAATCCACTAGCTGACTTTGTTGTAAAGTTCCATACTACACTTTCTGTTTCTCCTCCATTTCCATCTTTGGCGATAATTTTCCAATAATAAGTGATATTATTTGACAATTCGCTAGTAGAGTATGTAATTGCACTCTGGCTATTTGATACTACACTTATAGGGCTACTTTCTGTACCTAAATATACATCGTAAACTATATTATCACCATCAGGATCAGTACTTGCATTCCAATTTAAAGTCAAATCTAACTCCTGATTTGTTGCTCCATTTAAAGGTGAATTTAAAACTGGAACAGTAGGTGAATTATTTGTTCCTGCATTCCCTTTGGTTGTAAAACTCCAAGTTTCACTTGCTGTTTCGTTTCCATCAGCGTCGTTAGCAATAACTTGCCAAAAATATTGAGTATTCTCTACTAATTGCACTTCACCAGCAGTATATGGAATACTTGAAAATAATAGATCTGATTCTGAAAAAACTGATGATTTGCCTAAATAAACTGTATATTTTATATCAATTTCATCAGGATTGCCAGCTTCCCAATCTAAAAAAAGATTTACATTCTCTTGATTTACGGCATTGTTTTCGGGGAGGCTTAATATAGGAGCTGTTGGAGCATTGTTTGTTCCTTCTTCAATAATACCAGTGTAAAAAACAGCTTGAGAAGCTGTATGATTTCCCATACCATCAAAACAAGTTACAGCTACATTATATCGTGTATTATCTTCCATCCCTGATACTTCAACCTTTGTGTCTGTAATATCTGCTTGTGCAAAAACATATAGGGCACCAATTTCCTGTATACTAACACTATAATATAAAGGATCACCATCAGGATCAGTAGCTGCATTCCAACTAAAAAGCGTAGAAGTAACATCGGTCATATCATGCTGTGGATAAATCAACTCAAAAGCATCGGGCGCTAAATTTTCATTTGCTGTTGTAAAACTTGAAATTTGTGACATTTCTTTGTTTCCCTGATCATCCACAATTTCTATTTTCCAATAATAAGTACTTGTCTTATCTAAGCTTACTAATAAAAACGAATTAGTTATGTCCGATGCAACAATAGTAGTTGGGTTAGTGCTTTTATCCAGATAAACATTATATTTTACAGATTGATTTGTTTGATCTTCATGGTTTTCCCAACGCAAATAAAGATCTCTTTCAACATCAATGGATGAAGCAAATGGATACTTTAAAACCGGTGGAATTACTTTTAAAGCGACACCTCCTTCTTTAAGATATTCTTCAAATCCATAAAATTTGTATTCTGCTTCTAAATCAACAATATCACCCATTACTTTAAGTTTAGCCTGTGCCAGTGCTTCAACTCCGTATCCCAATCTCCACAATGGAGTTCGATCGGTTTCTACATCAAAAAACACATAAGCCTTAGCTGCAAGTGAAACTTTTGCATCAGGATACTGCATGAATAAAATTTCAACAGCAGGTGAAATATAGGCTTTAGCTTCCAGCTTATATTTAGGATCTGATATTTCAAGCTCGTTCTGAGCTTTTATATTACTACTTGTACATTTAATTTTATTCTCGCTATTATGATTATTAATAATAGCCCCAAATGTTAAAGTTGTAGTATTCGATACCGAAATTTCAGCACTAACTTCTCCACTTGCCCCTAAATAAAATGAAATATATGGTGTAAATACAAAAGTCGTTGGTGAAGGTATCGGAATTGGAAATCGTCCAATACATATTTCTCTCTCGAATTTAAGTGCAGCTTTTATTTCAAACGCATTCACAATTTTAAATTGCATGAATCCGCCGGTAAAAACTTTTAAATTACCACTCTCATCTAATTTTAGATCAAAGGTAAAATCATTTTCAACAATTTGTAAACTACCTTTGTATTTTACCTGATCCCATGTAGTTGAGAAATTTTTATCGGCATCAAAAACTACTGTATTAAAACTAATAGTATTTGTATTACCATCGTATGAAGCTTCATAATCGCCTTTATATGCGCCTAATTTTTTACTTATTTCATTTCCATCGTAATCATATGTAATAAATTCTGATTCCGGTGTTATCTCAATTTTTGAACTTATCTCTAATTCATCGTAACATTCATTTAATTTAGCATAGTCTGTCTCAACTGTTAAATTACTTCCTTCCTGAGTTACAGATACTACTTTACGTGCGTAACCGTTAGGATTATTTTCGGATGCTCCTGCTAATAGAATTGTTCCCGGAACAATACTCTGTATTTGATCATTCCCTGTATTAAAAACTAATTCGTTTTCTGAAACAGTTTCCAAGTTTAGCTCATTCGTTTCCGAAGAAATTATTACTACACCCTCACTTACTAAAGCATCTGAAGTTTCCACAAAACCTACTCCATCAATTACTTCATTAACTAAATCTTTATTTTCTTCATCATCTTGACATGATCCAATAAAAATTAGAACTATCAATATGCCTAATAATTGAATATATTGTTTCATAATTTTATTTTATTTTGGTTTTAATTTGGGAAATCACATTTATCTCAAGAGGCTTAGTGTGAGTATAAATATCAAATAGATTTGTTAAGCTTTCTTTTTCAACAAAAAAGTAATATTGCTTTGTATCCAGCTCTTCAAAAAGCACAATTCCTTGTTCATTTGTAATTAATTCAGAAATAGCATTGGTTCTTTTTGCCCAATCAGTTTCTGAATCGTAAAGACATACCTGTGCTTGTTCAATTAGGTTGTTTTCAGAATCAACTACCTGTATCTCCAATTGAGGTTTATTATCTACATATTCGGTTTCACTACAAGCTAAAGCTATAAGAAACAAAATCAGGATAAATAAGAAATTAATTTTTTTCATTTAGTTAATTTTTTGAGTGTTTTATAAGAATGAATGATCATATTTACGCCTTCACAAACCAAAAAGTTTTAGTTAATTGTAGGCATAAGTGCAATCTTTAATTTTTTTTTAATAATATATTGATTCAATGATAAATAGAAATGTCCAGTTTTACGATTTCGGACGTATTACTCAATATTTAAACATCCTGTCAATATTAAAATATTTTATAAACTAGTGATATTAAATTCTTCATATCTTCTTGTATCAAGGCCCCAATAATGATAATGAAATCGAGGTATTCATAAAAACACAAGCGAATGTCCAAAAAGTCATTATCTGTCATCCCCAACTTGATTGGGGATCTTATAATTCATTGTGTACAATTCAATTAAGAGATCCCCTTTTTCAAGGGAATGACACTAAAGGGATTTTTTGGACACACTCTTGTATAAAAAAGTAATTTTTTAAGTTTTAAAAATAATTGATTTTTCAAGCCATCTTTTTAAAATGGACAATCTAATCCTTAACGCAACGAACACTGTGCCCATAAGATTTATAAAAATTATCACGAAACACATCGGAATACACGAAATTTCGGGTATAAGCATTGGTTCCATATATTTCTGTAGTACTCCAAAATATACCCAGATAAGTTACATTTTCATACGCCCCATCTCCATCATCACGTATACCGCCAGGAAGAATCGTGAATCCATAATTATCAGTTCCGTTACCGCTTGAGCTATTCCAACCGCTTATTGCTTTTAAAGCTTTACCTTCAGTACCCGAATGACCATTATCGCCAACATAATCTACTAATTCAGTCCATTCACTATCGCTTGGCAGATGCCAACCTGTTGGACAAGCACCTTGTACACCACTCGGATTTGAACTACTACTAGAAGCATTGTCACCCATTGCAGCAGCCCAAGTATATAATGCGCCATATTCACTAGCGGCATTGTTATTATAATAGCAAAATGCATCGTTGCTATTATTGTCTGCCAAATTAGCCCATGCAGTATTATCCGTTATTAAGGGAATTGTTGAACCATTGTGGTAACGGGCAACTTTTAAGTTTTCTGCCATCCACCATTGATCTCCCATTTTAATGGTATTATATATATTGCCGTCAATATCACTTACCGTTCCTGTTTCGATGTTTGTAGTTGTAAAGTTCTGTTCATCGCCATAAGCAGTACCCACACTGTTAGTTGCATAAGCGCGTATATAATAATTAGTACCGGCAGTAAGTCCTGTTAAATAACTTTCAAAACTATAAATTCCATTCCCATCATTTGTATGATTACCGGCTATTGTTGGATTAGTACTTGTACTCCAACATACGCCTCTTTGCGTTACGCTTGCACCTCCATCACTAGATATATTGCCTCCGCATTTTGCCATAGTATGGGTTATATTGCTTATTCCATCAGTGGTCAGGCTTGGCAATGTTATTAATTCCGTTGTGTTAAAACTTATTTCATCGCCATAACCAGTACCAGCCACATTGGATGCATAAGCTCTAACATAATATGTTGTGCTTTCAGTTAAGTTAATGACATTACTTGCAAAACTACCTGTCCCTGTGCCATCTGTTGAATAACTATCTGAAATAGTAGGGTTTTGTGAAGTACTCCAACAAATTCCCCTTGCAGTTACTTCTGATCCACCATCGGAAGTAATATCTCCGCCACTAACAGCAGAATTATCTGTGATTGAACTTGCTTCTGTTGTTGTAAGAGTAGGTGTATTTATACCGGAAGATGTTGTAAAATTAAGTTCAGTTCCGTAGGAAGTACCTGCACTATTCGTTGCATAAGCTCTTACATAATAACTCGTACTTGCAGTTAAATTAATGATACTACTTGTAAAACTACCTGTTCCTGTGCCGTCCGTCGAATGGCTATCCATTATAGTTGGATTTTGTGTTGTATTCCAGCAAATTCCTCTTGAAGTTATTGCTAATCCACCGTCGGAAGAAATATTTCCACCACTTATAGCAGAATTATAAGTAATTGAACTTACTTCTGTTGTTATAAGAGAGGGTGAATTTATACTTGAAGATGTTGTAAAACTAAGCTCAGTTCCGTACGATGTACCTGCACTATTAATTGCATATGCAATTACGTAATATGTTGTACTTGCTGTTAAATCTGTAATACTTTTTGCAAAACTACTTTCACCGGAATCTATCTGAACTTTTGTACCATTACTTTCTGGATTTGTCAATGTCCCGTAATAAATACCACGTTCGGTAACAGCTGTTCCTCCATCATCGGATATATTTCCTCCGCAAGTTGCCGTAGTTTGAGTAATATTACTAACCGTACTTGTAGTAACTGTAGGCGTTGTACCTTGATCCGTATTTTTTATACATCGTATAGAAAATCCGTTATTTTTATAAAACTGTCCACTAGCAATAACTTCATGACCATATCCCAAGGATTTAATAGTTGCAGTATTAGTTGAGGACTCTGTAGCACTCCAAAATCTGGCTCCTTCTCCCAAACTCCCAAAGAAATCATCCCTATAACCACTAGGCAAAGCTGTAAAACCACTACTATTTGTAGCTCCTGTATTTGGGCTCTTCCAATGAGTTGTACCTTTCTCTTTTAATTTACCTCCGGCTATTTCGCTTCCTCCCAAATAATTTATAAGAGTTAACCACTCCTCATTGGTAGGTATATGCCATCCCTCAGGACACAATTTATTTGTATTTACAATATACCAATTGTATAATGCTCCATTGAGATCTTTATTACTAATATTATTATCATACCAACAATAAGCAGGTGTATTTAAAAATCCCCATTCAGCATTACTGGTTACATTTGGTATTGGTGTCCCGTCATTGTACGTAGTTGTTTTAAGGTTTTCTACCATCCACCATTGATTTCCTATTCTAATAATTTCATAACTATTACCATCAATATCTTTTACAAAATCCGGTTCTTGCGTATTACCACAAACTACTTCAAAAGGAACTGCTAAAACGCTATTTTTTTCAACAACAATTTTCTTCGAAATAACAGTTTCGTTATTACATTTTGCTTCAACAGTATGCTTACCCTCTGATAAAATCAAGCTTAAGCATTTTTCAGGATTTGTATCTAGAGTTGGATCTCCTTCTAATTTAGCTGAAAGTTCGCCTTTATATTCATCATCGATATAAAATTCAACGGGATTTGTAATATCGTTCGAAATATAAATCAAAACGGTTCCGGTTTCTTGATTTCTGAAAAGAAGTGCATCCAAAAATTCCGGATCATCTTCTTTGGCACAGCTGATAATAAAAACTATAATACTCAATAATAATATTATACTGAAGCTATTTAATACTCTTTTCTTCATTCTATTTTCAGTTTAATTTTTTATATTTATTTAATCGCATTAATAATATCCTCTTGAGAATTATAAAACCTATTACCTCTATTTTTTTCGTTCCAACCATTATTAAAATGCCAACTGCCACCATCTAATTTATTGATGTACACTTTGCTACCATTTGACATATGAACTAAATATTTATCTTCATCTGGACCTAGTGTATTTTTTTCTTTACCAATATATTCAACCTTCTTTACCGAAATATTGTTTGAACTGTTATTTTCTTGTGTATAATTAGAATTGGAAGGCTCGGTTTCATCTGAATAGGAATCATATTGCTCGTCAAAAAGTCCCTCTTTGACCGCCCATTCTACGTATTTGACCGCTAGATGATTAACAACTTTCAAACTAGCTTTAGCTATATACCTATTTTTCAATCCATTTATACACTCCTTTGCAACTTCATCATATTCTTCACTTATTTTGGTTTTAGTGTCAGAATTAATTTTAAAATAGGCAACCACTTCTGGCTTTACTGGTTTCCCCATACTTAAAATAGTTTCCTCATCCATGCCAACGAATGTTCCCCAAGCTGCACTACTATTTGAGGTAAGTTTCGCATCCCAGACGGCCTTAATCTCTACTATTACATAGCCCCTCTCTCGTCTATAGCTTTCTACATATCCAACAGAGTTTATACCCGTTGCCAATGAAATGCTTTTCATCTGTTCCTCAGCATAGCTATTAGCAATTTCATTTAGCCATGTTCTTAGTTCTTTTTCTTTCTCCACTTTTCTCGTTACTTCAGCATAGTATTTGCTTGTTTTAAATAACGTAAGAAATTCTAATTTATCCTCGTATGTATCCAAGCTATTTACGGCTTTGTATTCTGCAGATAATTTAACGCTTGGAAATTCGTTAGAGATTGTTTTTAACTCGCCAAGTAAATTAAACTTAGAAACAGCTGCTTCTCCGATTTCATGGCTATAACTGGGAAATGATTGCTTTAGTTTAAGATAATGACTTGTATTTTTTGCTAATTCAAATGACTTCTGCAAAAACAGTTCTTCAATACCTTTATCCTCTAAATCACTTAATTGCAATTTCTCATTAATTACCAAACAATCATCTAAAGTTTCTATATTTGATATTATCCGATTGTAAGCTCCACCAATACAAGGATTTCCTGAAAATTCCTGAGTCAGATAAATTAATTCTTCCTGAGAGCCTGTTGGAGTTAGTCTATTTATCATTTTACACTTTTCCAAACCATCCCTAGCTTCAGGATATCGTGATATAGCATTCTTTAATTCAGCAGTTGTGTTTGATAAGTTGTAATATTTAACTTTAGCATTCTTTACATACAATGGGTTTTTGATAGTTTCAATAATCTCCGGCAAATCATAACGTGGCAATACTTCAATTGCTTGCATGGCAATATTATCGCTGTATTTACTTCTTGAAAATAAATACACAAAATCTCTTACATCCTGAATATTCTTAACCAGAAATTGATTCTCAATACTTTTGGGAATTATACTAAATTTTAATATTGACGTTTGGTCTAGTATTAAATATCCGGGGAATTTTTTTCTCACCCATTTTTCCCTATCAATAGCATCTGATTTTTTATTTTTCCCACCTATCATATTCATCATAAAAGGAATGGAATAACCAACCACTGCTCCTATAGCGGCATTAGCTAAAGGAATTGCTTTTTTTGTATCTTCGTTTTGTTTTACAATTAAATCTGATTTATAGCCTAAATATGCTCCTGCAATTGGACCAGCAACTTGAAAAGTTATACCAAGTGTATTACTTTTTTTTATATATCCTGCCCCTGATACTGTAGAGCGGCTATTATGATCCGGAATTGAAATGTCTTTGTAAATTGGTTTCATTGTATTGCAGGATCCCAGAAAAAGAATGCTACAAGCGAGTATAAAATATTTCATATAAAATGTGAATGATAAATGGTTAAAAAATTATTACTGCTTAGCTTTTAATAATATCCAAAGAGCCATGCTCCAGCTTTATAAATGCCGATACCAATTCCTCCCAAAGTATAATATAGGGCATCCCCCCGAATGCCAATTCCTACAGAAAACTGATTAAATCCATGTGCCCCACTCACATTTAAGCTTTGTTTGTATTCAGCGTTTATAATGAATAAACCTTCGTTATGACTACCTCTAATTATATTAATCATTACTCCTGCTTTCCAATATGTTGATGCCGAATTATATTTAAAGTAAGTTTGATGCCCAATACCGATATAAGGGGTGATATATTTTGAGAATTCAATACTATACGGCAGACATAAAGAACCACTGTAATTTAGACCTGAAAGTGCGAAAGCAGAATCTTTATTTGTAAATCGCGAAGAACTAAGTCCAAAATCCAGGATTACCGGATAAATTGTCCACCGCAACAAATACTCATCACTATACCGTCTATCTAACTTACCGTTATTTAGCTCATTAAAAAATTCGCTATCGTAAAATGAAGTGCTTTGCATTGAATAAATAAACGAGGGATGAATCAAATATTCAAAGGAGTCCCCAAATAAGGATTTTGTTGGCGTGGTTTCTCTTGAATATATCTGACCATACACAAATGAAACTACCAATAATCCTGCAAGGGATAATACAATTTTTCTCATTATAAACTTTATTTTGTTAGAGTGTTAGAATTTTATAAATCGGTTAAATTTACGCCTTACATGAACTACATGTTTCTCAAATTTTAACTATTAAAATAAAAAAATGCACATTTTAACGTAAACACATGGTTTAATGAAAAATACAAACGTCCAGATTGATGAACTCGGACATATTACTCCATATTTAAACATCTTTATTTCTTTAAATATTGAATAATATCAGATATTTATCTGTAATTATTTTTGTTCTATTTTATAAGAAGTAAAAACGAAAAGCATCAACATTTTAATTAAATATACAAGAGTTATGTTTTACTTTTCATGAACTGTGAAGGTGTTTGATTAGTTAACTTTTTAAAAGTTTCGTTAAAAGTAGATTTTGAATTAAATCCACAATTTTCACTTATTGCCGAAATTGTAAAGTTTGTATTCTTTATTGACAATAACTCCTTTTTCGCATATTCAATGCGATATGTATTTATGTATTCGGAATAACTCTTATTAAAATTTTTATTTATTATCTGAGAAAGGTACTTTGGATTAATATCTATGTTTTCTGCTAATTCATTTAATGATAGCTTGGGTTTTAAATAAAGTTTGTCCCTTTTCATTGCTACATCCAATTTAAGCAAACATTTTTTGATGTCTATTTCAGGAAGTATAAAATTTGTTCCTTCAATACTTTGCGATTCAGGTTGTATTCTAGTTGTACTTATGAACCCACGATATATTATCCAATATAAAATAAATATCATTGTTAAATAAATAGGATAATAAAAACTATAACTTTTATTATAATCAAACAGCAGAAAATCAATCACAAAAGTTAAAGCCCATCCAACAAGCATTATATATGAAGCTATTACAAAATGATTAATCCATTTGTAAAGCATCTTTCTAACATCAGTATAATTTTTTATTATTGAAGATTGATATTTTTTCAGAATTTTAAATGATATTGTATAATAGATTGTTAAAGAAATGATTCCTATAATATCCTCGATTGGTAAAATTAAAAATAGATAATCACTATGGAAATAATCTAATTTTTCACTTACAGGTTTTACAAAAATTATTAATTGATAGGCTAATTGAAAAACAAAAGGTATAAAATGTAATAAGTGTTTTAATCTAAAAGAATAATTCCTTTTTATTAAGAAAACCACGTAGAAATAAAAACTCGGCCCTATAGCCCATGAAAAATAAGCTGGTAGAAATAAAAACTCTGGGAACTTCAAATAAAAACCAGAACCAATATACCAACCCTTGATTACAACTATTGAAAAAAGATAAATAAATACAGATAACCATAAATTTTGAAAAAAATTTTGTTTTAAACTTCTAATTAACAACAATATAGCAAACACAACACCTTGTGCGCCGCCAATAATTATTAAAAATTCTACAATATTTATATTATCCATTAAAAAAAAATCAAATAATCTTCCCAAATATTTATTCTGAACCCAGTAAATATATATCTAAAAATTACCATATATGTATGTTTATTTACAAATACCCTTAAATATTACATAAACGTCCATAAATACTATTCCGACATTATTTTAATGAATTATTTCGATTCGATTCTTTCCACACAACGATACATAGCATCACGTAAAGCTACTTCCCTTGGATCATTAACAAGATAAAGCCCCATTTTTGACATAACATACGCATAACCTATCTCTTTTTCCGGATCGGCAAAGCCATAAGATCCACCAGCTCCAGGAGTGCCATACACTTGCTGATTATTACCATACAATAAATCAGGGCCTGGTTTTAAGAATCCATAAGAAAAATAAGTATCCAAGCCCATAACAATGTCAAAAGCTCCATTTTTAGGAATAGATGCTGGTTGTGATAAAAGATAAATTGTTTCCTCTTTCACATCAAGTTCTTTGGCTCCTAGTGCGAAAACACTATATACTTTTGCTATTGATCGCGCATCGCCTATTCCATTTCCCGAAGGCATTTCAACTCTTTGAGTTGAACGATTATTCGGACTAAATTTCTCAGGAATCTTAAAGGATTGATATAAAATGGATTTTTTATTCCTGAAATCCCTTCTCATTTTCTCAGGCATTTTATTCATATTTATAATAAATTGTCCAATCGATGGATAATATACTTTTGCTAATTCTTCTTCCAGAATTGTATCAGGTAATCCAATGTAGAAATCCAGATCAAGTGGTTTAGCAAGTTCTTCTTCAAAAAAAACGCCAATACTCCTTCCTTTTGGATCAACACGGCGCATAAGTTCATTCATATACATTCCCATTGTTGACAGATGATATCCATGCATTTCACCAGGTTTCCAAAGCGTTTTTTGCCGAGCCATTAATTCTGCTATAAAATCAAAATTTGCAAGATCATTAATTTCAAAAACTTCATCTACCAGGCATAAACCAGCCTCATGTGCCAACAACTGACGAACCGTAATACTTTCTTTTCCATTTTGAGCAAATTCAGGCCAATAAGTTGAAACCTTTTCTTCATAATCAAGCCATCCATTTGAATGAGCCATTGCAAGACATAATGCAGCCAAACCTTTTGTAGTTGAAAATACAATTACTTTTGTGTCCTCTTCCCATTTTGATTTTGTTAAAACATCTCTATATCCACCCCAAAGATCTACAACTTTTTCTCCTTTATAATAAATTGCTACTGCTGAACCATTCTCTTTTCTACACATATAATTCCTGATGAACTCTTCTTTCACCTCTTCAAATCCGGGAGCTACATATCCATGAATTACCCTTTCGGGATGTTTTTTTACCTTATATGAAATTGAACATTGACCAAAAAGCAAGGATATTAACAGAATTATCAATAATCGATAAATATTTTTATTCATAATTATAAGATTATAAGGATTCTATCAAATTTAAAAAAGTTAAAAGATATTTCACACAACATTTGAAATAAAAATCTGTCATTAAAATGATATAAAATTTGGTATAATACTTGCGATGATTTAATTAACATCAAAACTCAATTTAATTTCATCATTCAAATGGTTCATATAAACAGAAAGTCGTAATCCGGGTTTCTGTTTTTAATTTTACAGTATGCTTTTCCTCAAAATTGATGTATTTAGAAATTATAATTTCATTTCACTAAACTCAACACTCTAATTTTCCAATACTTAAGAATAATAAGCTTAAATATACGTTTTAAGTAACTTATTATCATGTACTTAAGTGAATTTGGCATTTTCACCTCACAAAATGAATTGTTCATCAAAATATACATGTTGTTCGTCTAAAAAAAATATTTTTTGTGTAAAAAATGCGTAAACAAAATAAGAAACCACAAAAGATGGATATAGACGAAACAATTTTAGAACTAGATCTTCCTTCTCAAAATAAGAGTAAGAAATCCTTTTTAACTATTGTTGGATACTTTTCTATAATTTTAGTTTTCATCATATTAAGCAGTTATAAAAGCCCAACCATTAGAATAAATAATAAGCTGGTTTTAGCTAAATCAAGTCAATTAAATGACTTACTTAAAACTCAAATTAATTTTCTAAGTATCAATACTACAGCTGACACCTTACAAGATATCAACAGTCAGTTAAATAGTTTATTAATAAAATTTTATAAAAATAGAAATTACAAGCCTGCCTGGATACAAAATTATAAAACGAATCATTCATTTACCTCACTTTTAAATTTGCTAGATAGTTCTGCTTATTTTGGTTTTCCATTTGATTATTTCAATATAGAGAAAATCCATCAATTAGATTTTGAAACAAAATACTTAATAAATAATAAAGATTTTTTAAAGCAAAGAATGGATCTAGAGTTGACCTCAACATACTCAGCATTAAAATTTATGTTTTATCTTAAGCACGGTATAGTTGAAAAAGATACTTCTTTTGCTTTCCTAACAAACATTGACAGCTTACCTGGGATTTTAAATAATGCAGTAAATCAAACAAATTTAAAAAATGAAATATTATCGGTTCAGCCAGATCTTGTTCATCACCGCAATTTATTAAATTCCCTTTCTCATTTTATCGATCTTCATTACTCGGTAAAATACACTACACCTGCATTTATTGATGACAAATTATTGGCAAAAAGCTTATATTACACAGGAATAATTGAATCACTTGTCTTTGATTCAACAAACCTAAAGTCAAATGCACTTAATAAATTGAATCCTGAATTCCACTTACCTAATGATTCTATTTTAAATATTTTAACTCATGAATCATTGGTTTCATTATTGGAATATAGATATCTTCAAACATGCTTAAATTTAAATAGACTTAGAAAATTAAACCATGATGGAGACAATTATCTTTTTATTAATATTCCAGAGTTTAAATTACACCTTATAGAAGCTAATAAAGAAAAAGAAGTATTTAATGTTATCGTAGGAACCAAAAAAACACCTACTCCAAATTTAACAAGCAATATAGAAAAAGTTATAACAAATCCTTACTGGACAGTTCCTCGAAGCATAGTAACTAATGAAATGCTTCGTAGCATTCGAAAAGACTCAACTTATCTTAAAAAAAACGGTTTCTTTGTTATAAACAATTCAGAAGAAAGAGTTGACGATTCTATTATTGACTGGAACGAACAAGATCCTCTTAGAAATAAATATTGGATACGACAAATAAACAACCAAAGCAATGCCTTAGGACAAGTGAAGTTTATTTTCCCAAATGATTATAGTGTATACTTACACGACACTCAATCTAAAAAGCTTTTTAAAAGAAATAAAAGAACTTTCTCGCATGGTTGTATTCGCCTTGAAAATCCAGAAAAATTAGCTCAGTACCTTACAGAAAAATGTAATAATAAAAATAATATTAGAAATCTGATTTCAAAAAAGAAGCGTCACGTAATAGATCTTTCCAAAAAAATTAAAATACATGTTCAATATATAACATGTTCGGGAGCTCAGAATTCTGATATGATATTTTTTAAGGATATTTATAATAAGGATAAACAAGAAATTAAGGCAATTTTTCCAGATCAGATTGAGATATAGGAATTAATGTAGGGTGATAAATAAACAAACAAGAACCCCCTTTTATCAAATTAATTATCTCCTCAGACTCTTCATTTGCTATTGCCGGACATCCAAAACTTCGACCGATTCGACCATTTTTACTAATAAAACCTTCATTTACATAATCTGCTCCATGAACAACAATGGCTCTTTTGCGAGCATTATCATTTAATCCATAACTCATTCCATCAAGCCTTAATGAATAAGCATGCTTCCCAAAATAAGTTTCGTTTGTTATATATAATCCCAAACTACTTTTATTCGAGTGACGCTTATTTGAAAAGGATTCCGCTATATTTACTCCAGAACGCATTCCATGTGCAACCAAGGTATTTTTAATTATTCTTTGGTTTTTTAAATCTAAAATAAACAATCTTTTTTCAGATGATGGTCGGTTAAAATCTATAATAGTAAGAAGAGTATCATTCTTTAATAAATCCATATTTTTCAAACCAAAATAACCATTTAATGCCAGTTGAATTGCTGGTTCAGGAATTCCATAAGAACTTGATAATTCCTCTTTCCAAGATGAAAAGCTTGTATCACTTACATATAAAAATTCACGATTGTGATTTCCAGAGAGCCTGTTCCCTTGAATAAACAATCCTGAAATAAAAATTATTAAAATAAAAATGTATCGATTCATTGCCCCTCTGGTTTGAACGGCGAGGTTAGGGAATATTTGCGAGAAATCAAAATAGAATAATTATTTACACCGTTTATTATTCATCCATTGAATCTTCAATCAAATTATTATCCGGTAAATCCAATATTTCTTTTGATTCAATTTTTGTAAAAGTCTCAACATCCTTCAACTTTCTTTGAATAGCATTTGTCCGTGTATTACGCAATGTTTCAAGTGTTCCTGAAGCCGTATTTATTTGTTTATGAGCTTTGGCTAAAACTTCTGAAAACTCTTTAAATTCAAATTTAACAGCTTTTAATATGTCCCAGACTTCACTACTTCTTTTTTGAACAGCCAGAGTCCTAAAACCCATTTGTAAACTACTTAATAATGCCGATAAAGTTGTTGGCCCGGTAACAGTTATTTTATACTTTGTCTGAAGTATTTCAAATAAGCCCGGATGCCTTAACACTTCAGCATATAAACTCTCGATTGGCAAAAACATTATTCCAAAATCAGTTGTATGTGGAGGATCTATATATTTTTCGCTTATGCTTTTTGCAAAACTCTCTATTTTTTTTAATAGCACCTTTTGCGCAATTTCAATTTCATTTTTGTCTCCCTTTTCAAATGCATCAAGAAGTACATGATAATCCTCAATTGGAAATTTTGAATCAATTGGCATCCAAACCTCTTCTCCAGACTCTTTTCCGGGAAGTTTCAATGCAAACTCTACATTAGCCTGACTACCCTTCTTAGTTGCTACATTTTTTGAATATTGATCAGGTGTTAATATTTGCTCTAATATGTTCTCCAGTTGATACTCGCCAAGTACACCTCGTGTTTTTACATTTGTTAAAACTTTTTTCAAGTCACCAACACCCGTTGCAATATTTTGCATTTCGCCAAGACCTTTATGCACCTGTTCTAATCTGTCACTTACCTGTTTAAATGATTCTCCCAGTCTCTTATCCAAAGTAGTTTGAAGTTTTTCATCAACAGTTTTTCTCATTTCATTAAGCTGTTGAGTATTATCTTCTCTTATTGCTTTAAGGTGTTTTTCAATCGTAGTCTCTACTCCTTTTATATTCTCAGTAGCTAGTTTATTATTTTCAATTTGTTGCTTATTAAAATCTCCAAACTTCTCTCGAAGCAAATCATTTAAATCTTTTACATTTTTAGAAAACTGCTCTCCAAAAGAGTTTAGAGATCTTGTTAGCTCTTCTCTGTTCGTTTTAGAAATATCGTTGGTTTCTTTTCTATTTCTCTGAAACTCATCTCTTATGGACTTTTCTGTTCTGTCCAGAGTTGTATCAAATTTAAGAATAGAAGTTTCAATTTCCTTAAGCTGAGGTTTAATATCAAAAGAAACTTTCTTTTTTAACCCAATTACAATATTAATAATTACCAGTAAAATTAATGCAAATAATAAGATTTCAATCATTCTTCAATTTAGTTTTGTTCAAGCATATTCTCAAGCTCAATTTTAAAACCATTGAGTTGTTCTCTTATTTTTTTACTTCTTTCTCGCTTTATCAGCTTTTTAAAATCATCAATGGCTAAAGTATATTCTATATCAACCAAATATTTTGCTGCACGAAGCATAATATCAGCATTCTTTTCAATTAATAATGATCTTACTTCGTCTGCTGCTATCATTGGATAAATTTCATATAACTCATCCATTGCTGAGATTATTTCGCTTTTCTTTCCTACCTCTAATTGTTTAAGCAATTTTTCAATTTTAGTATTTAATTCTTCATCAAGCTTAACTTCTGTTATAAACAAATCAGGACGAAATACCATTCTATTATAATATATAAAATCTTTATTATATGTCCATCGAACTATTCTTGGAATCATCCATCGCATTCCGGGTGTGATTTCCGGTTGAGTATTTGTAATAAACACATTCCCTTCTCCAAATTTAGATATTATAAATAAGGGAGATTCAGAATCAACCATTCTATTTCCCAACACCTCAACTGTAGTTGTATCTGTAACTACTAGTTCAGGACAAGCATTAATTCCTATATACAAATTATCTAAATCTATTAATTCCGGGAATATTCTCTCACCTTCATCTGTAAGTTTAAATTTTACCAAACCAGAAAAAGGTTCAATCATATTATTATCATCTATTTTAGCATTAATAAGCCCAAGCGTTGGAGATTTTAAGTTTTTTAAAAGTAAACTAGATCCATTTGCAAAATCAATTACTCCTTTTTTTAATATGAATTTTTTAAATATTTCAGTTAATTCATCATCGAGTTTATCAATTACCTGACCATTTTCCAATGCAGGAAAAATCAAAACATCAATATTTTCAAGTTTTGTTTTTAATATGTCCGCATCGGTTAATGAAACATACACAATTCCTCCATCAATTTTTAAAGCCTCAGCAATATATTTTGCATTAGGATAGTCAAATCCTGTTGCTTTATAAATACCAACTGCAATAGTTTCTTCATTAAGAGCTACTTTCTTCACATAATCACTTTTTTCAGCTGTTTTATTACATGAACTGATTATTAAACTTGATACTAATACTGCGATATAAAGAGTTATTTTATTCATCTAATAAGAGTTACTTTAATACTTAATTACTTGTAAAATTGACTTTTAAAAAGCTACTAAAAATAATAATTTAATCTCTAATTATAAAGTCTAAATTTCATTTTAATTCACCCTTCCCATCTAACCCCTTATGCTATAGTCACTCCTCGCTAATCATATTTCGATATTCATTCATTTGTTCATTAGGTAATGTTAAGGCTAAGTTGTAATGTTTAATTTTCCATCCATCTTTATACCTCCTTAATACTCCTGATCCTCTGCAAATACCCATATGCGTATCCAACAATTCATCAAACCATGCATAATTCATATCCTCTGAAAATTCCCAAAAACGATTATAAGGTGCAAAAGCCCATGCTGTATCCCTCTCAAAATACTTCATTCCCCAATCTATAAACTCTTGTTTTAACCAACGTTCTTTTGGATCGGTTCCCAAATAGACTGCATTTTCATCTAAACTTCCAAAAAAAATATTTTCATCGGCTACAGCTGCAGCATGATGCCAATTATCTATAAATTCATTTAATTTTTTTGTTTCAGATTCCTTATCAATATTACACCTACTACTTGTACATGAAACAATTAAATATATGCTAAATAATAAAATTATTATTTTCCTCATACTTTTAAATTTTAAATATAAATTTCACAATTTAAGGATTCGTTTTTAAAAATCCGTTAATTAAGACCTAATTTAAAACATACTATTACTATCATTGAATTTTATCAAAAATTTTAACTTTGCGCCAATTAATTATCATTTATTTTTAGGAATTACAGGAAATGAACAAATACAAAAATATATTTTTCGATCTTGACCGAACCATATGGGATTTTGATAAAAATGCCTTAGATACCTTTCAAGAAATTTATTTGAAATACGAATTAGAAAATATCTTTAAATCATTTAATAATTTTCATAAAACGTATATTAAGCATAATGAAAAATTATGGAGTGATTATCGTCAAGGAAAAATTGAAAAAATATTTTTAAGCTATAAAAGATTCTCATTAACCTTAGAAGAATTTGGGATTAAAGACGATGATTTAGCAAAAAGAATTGCACATGATTACATAAAAATTAGTCCTACAAAAAAACAACTATTCCCTTTTGCCCACGAAACATTAGAATACTTGCACAAAAAATATAAACTACATATTATTACAAACGGTTTTAACGAAGTACAATTTACTAAGCTTGAAAACAGCAATTTAAAAAAATATTTCTTAAATGTATTTACTTCGGAAGATGCAGGTGCTCAAAAGCCAAACCCATTAATTTTTGAACATGCGTTAAAAAATGCTAATGCTAAAGAAGAGGAAAGCATTATGATTGGTGATGATCTTCAGGTTGATATTGTAGGAGCTAAAGATTTTGGATTAGATCAAATATTCTTTAATCCTTATAAGAAAAAACATTCTGAAAATATAACACATGAAATAAATTCGTTAGAAAAGTTACAAGAAATATTATGAAAAGCTCCTTAAAAAGGAGCTTCATTATCAAAATTCTTATTACTACCGAGATCAAACATATCGTCATTGGATTTTTTCGCTGAGCTTTCCTCTGCATTCATTTTTGATCCATAAGTTTTAGCTCCTCCTCCATTCGAATTTTCCTCCGTTGGGAATTCTCCACTAAAATCATCTTCTAAATCTTCAAATTTAGCTAATTCCCCTCTAAATCGAAGTTTAATATCAGCCAGTGCACCATTCCTATGTTTTGCTAAAATAATTTCTGCCATTCCTATCAAGGAGTTTCCTTCCTCATCTTCTATAAATCCATACTTTTCAGGACGGTGAATAAACAATACCATATCCGCATCCTGCTCAATTGCACCAGATTCACGTAAATCGGATAATTGTGGCCGCTTTGTTCCTGAACGCATCTCAACAGAACGATTCAACTGAGATAAAGCAATAATTGGGACATTTAATTCTTTTGCAATTGCTTTTAATGATCTGGAAATCATACTTACTTCCTGTTCACGATTCCCTTTTGTTTCAGGAGGGCCCGTCATCAACTGTAAGTAGTCAATTATTATAATATCAATTTTTTTCTGACTTGTCAATCGACGACATTTTGCCCTTAATTCAAAAACCGAGATCCCGGGAGTATCGTCTATATATATTTCAGCGTCAATCAGCTTTTTTATTTTATACTCCAATTGCTCCCACTCAAATGGTTCTAACTTACCATTACGTATTTTATCTGATGACAGCTCTGTTTCTCCTACGATTAAACGATTAACCAACTGAACAGATGCCATTTCAAGCGAAAATAATGCTACACATTGATTATGATCAATAGCCATATTTCTGGTCATTGATAAAACAAATGCTGTTTTACCCATCGATGGACGAGCAGCTATAATTACCAAATCGGAACGTTGCCAACCAGAAGTAACTCTATCTAATTTTGTATATCCTGACGGAACTCCACTTAATCCATCCTCACGCTTTGCAGCTTCCTCAATAAGGCTCAGAGCGTCTTGAATTAGAAGATCAATTTTTTGTGTTTCCTTTTTAATATTCCCTTCTGCAACTTTAAATAACTGCGATTCTGAAAAATCTATTAAATCGTTAACATCAATAGTATCGTCATATGCCTTACTCTGAATTTCTGTTGAAACCCGAATAAGTTCACGTTGAATATATTTTTGAGCGACAATTCTAGCATGATATTCAATATGAGCTGCCGATGAAACTTTACTAGCTAATTGAGTAATATAAAAAGGCCCTCCAATAAGATCAAGCTCATCTCTTTTTCTTAATTCTTCAGTAACTGTTAAAATATCTATAGGTTGTAATTCCTGCGATAAATCTAAAACAGCTTGAAAAATTTTCTGATGACCTTCTTTATAAAAACAATCAGGACTAATAATATCCATTACAGCAATAATAGCATCTTTTTCGAGCATTATTGCACCAAGAACCGCTTCTTCCAGATCAAGAGCTTGAGGCGGTATTTTTCCATAGTTAAGTGCCTGATCTACATTTGTTTTCTTTGGATAGTTTTTAGTATTTCCTGCCATTTTTTTACATTAAATTTGGGGAGTCCAAAGGTAAGAATACATATATCAATAAGTATATGATTCGCAGTTTTCTTTATGTGTTTTTTTCAACGATAGTTATTAACAATTGTTAATTAATTTTTATCAATTGTTTTAATTCTAAAATAGTATTTTTACTTTTATACAAATTCAATATCGATGATAATATACCCGAATGCAAAAATAAATATTGGTTTAAATATTACCGAAAAAAGGCAGGATGGTTTTCATAATATAGAAACCATTTTTTATCCTATTGCCTTATCAGATATTTTAGAAATCAATATATCAAATGATAAGATTAATTTTAAAAATACCGGCCTAAGTATTGAAAATAAAAGCTTTGAATCGAATATTTGTTACAAAGCATATCAAGAATTAACTTCGGATTTTTCGCTAAAACCCATTGATATTCATTTACATAAAATAATCCCCTTTGGTGCCGGATTGGGTGGTGGCTCATCAGATGCTTCATTTACTTTAAAAACTATCAATTCATTAATGAAGCTTAATCTTAATAATAATGATTTAATAAGGTATGCCGAAGAAGTTGGAAGTGATTGTCCGTTTTTTATAATAAACAAACCATCTTTTGCCACTGAGAAAGGCAATATCTTAAGCCCAATTGATCTGAATTTAAAAGGATATTTTTTGGTACTTGTACATCCTGGAATTAATATAAATACAGCAAAAGCCTATGCAAGAACAATTCCTAAACGACCTAAAACAAGTCTTTTAGAATTAATTAAACAGCCTATCGAAGATTGGAAAGAAACTATTAAAAATGATTTCGAAGATTCCGTTTTTAAAGATCATCCAATACTAAAGGATTTAAAAGATCAATTATATGATCTTGGAGCTAGTTATGCTTCAATGTCGGGAAGTGGATCTGCTGTCTTCGGCATTTTCAAAAACAAAATTGATATACAAACCAACTTTAGTAAATGTTTTACCTGGACTGAAGTATTATAAAAAAAGCATCCGAAACAAAATGTCTCGGATGCTTAAATAGATTATTTTAATTCGATCATTAAATGACCTTTTGGCACTTTCTGCTCTTCAGTAACGTAGATTTTCTTTACAAATCCATCCATTGGAAAATACATTTTATTTTGCATCTTCATTGCCTCAAGAATCATCATTAAATCTCCTTCTTTAACTTCCTGTCCTTCTTCAGCATGAATTTTAATAACAGTACCAGGTATTGCAGATACTATTTTTTTAAAATTTGGCTCTTCCCATTTTTTTCTGTTCTTATACTTTTCAGTTAATAAAGTTTTATAGTTTTCACCATGTACAGTCGAAATTGATTTATAACGAACCTTAGAAACATCCTCAGTAGAAACTGCGGCTTTTGCGCTTGCTTTTTCTTTTTTTGCCATGAGCTTATAGATTTAAAATGGAGGAATTCCATGTTTCTTATATGGCTTATTATCAACCTTATTTTGCGATCCTTCAATTGCATGAAGTAAAAGTTTTCGTGTTTCTTCAGGTTCAATTACTGAATCAACATAACCTTTTGCTGCAGCAACATAAGGATTAGCAAATTTCTCTTTATATTCTTTAACCTTTTGCTTACGTACTTTATCAGGATCATCAGCACCCATTATTTCTTTTCTAAAAATAATATTAGCAGCTCCTTCAGGTCCCATAACAGCAATCTCTGCTCCCGGCCATGCAAATACAAAGTCAGCATTCAAGTGACGTGAATTCATTGCAATGTATCCACCACCATATGCTTTACGAAGAATTACAGTAATCTTTGGCACTGTCGCTTCTGAATATGCATAAAGAATTTTAGCACCGTGACGAATAACGCCTGCATGTTCTTGATCTGCTCCTGGAAGATATCCTGGTAAATCAACCAATGTTACAATTGGAATATTAAATGCGTCACAATAACGTATAAAACGTGCAGCTTTATCTGATGAATCACAATCAAGAACACCTGCCAATACTAATGGTTGGTTACATACAAAACCAACTGTTTGACCATCCATTCTACCAAAACCAATTACCATATTCGCAGCCCATAGCTGTTGAATCTCAAAGAAATCAGAATCATCTGTAATAGCCCTAACTACATCACGAACATCATATGGTTCCTTTGGATTACCTGGTACAATTTCATCAATTTTATATTGATCAACTTTTGGCTCTTTTACCTCGTATTTTTGAGCTTTTTTACTATTATTCCAAGGAATATATGTAATTAGCTTTTTAATCTGATCGAAACATTCAATTTCACTTTCTGCAAAGAAATGAGCGTTTCCAGTAATTTCACTATGAACTCTAGCTCCACCTAAAGCTTCCATAGAAATTTCTTCACCTAGAACTGTTTTTATAACCTCTGGTCCTGTTATAAACATCTTAGAAATCTTGTCTACAACAAATACAAAGTCAGTTAGTGCAGGCGAATAAACAGCACCTCCGGCACATGGACCCAATATTACAGAAATTTGAGGAATAACTCCAGAAGCAGTTGTATTACGGTAGAAAATTTCACCATAACCAGCTAATGAATTAACACCTTCTTGAATACGAGCACCTCCCGAATCATTAATTCCAATAATTGGAACTCTCATTTTCATAGCATGATCCATAATCTTGGTAATTTTTCGAGCATGCATTAAACCTAAAGATCCACCTGCTACAGTAAAATCCTGAGCGTAAATACAAATCGGAGCACCAAAAATAGTACCTGTACCAATAATTACACCATCACCATGAAGAACCTTGGTCGCCATACCAAAATCACGAGCTTCATGTTCAATGAACATATCATACTCATGAAATGAATTTTCATCTAATAAGGTAATAATTCTTTCACGAGCGGTCATTTTCCCCATAGCAACTTGCTTCTCGACAGCTTTTTCACCACCGCCCTGAAGAACCTGTTCCCGCTTCTTTTGAAGTTCAAGAATTTTTCTTTTCAAAGACATAAATTGTTAATTTAGTTAATAAATTGCCTATGATAACTAGTTTATCTCATAAGCATTTTCTAAAATAAGTGCAACATTACAAAATCAATTTTATTTATTAAAATTAAATTGCAAGTTATATACTACATAAAAGGCCAATTCATTATGATACAGCCTAATAATTTAACCTACACATTTTGATTCTTTTGCAAGTTAGGGAATTTTTGCATACCACAAATACATTATTTGGGTGCTAATCGATACAAGTAGATACTTATAATGGTATAAATAATATTTGGTAACCACACTGCCATTAAAGGATTCATACTTCCACTAATAGCAAACATAGTTGTAAAACGCATAAACAGTATAAAGGAAAAGCTTAATCCTAATCCAAGCCCAATATGCATTCCAATTCCTCCACGAACTTTCCGCGACGATAATGAAACACCAATTAAAGTTAGAATAAAAGTTGAAAATGGATATGCAAATCTTTGATATTTATCAATCAATAATTCAACAACATTATCAGCACCTTTCATGTATTGTTGTTCAATATATTCATTTAATTCAGGCAAGGTCATTATTTCAGTATGATTTTTCATGAGCTTAAACTCCTTCGGAAACATATTCAATGTTGTATCTACCCTTGATCCTGTAGTAATTTTTTCACTCAAACTATCAATATCTCTTATATAATAATTTCGAATTGACCATTTAGAAATTGATGTATCCCATTTAACGTAATCCGAAATAAGTTTAGATTTTAATACTCCTTCCTCAAATTTTTCAATGGAAAATTTATACCCAACATCGTTAGTCGTATTATAGCTTTTCATATAAATAAAAACTCCCGGTTCAATTTGTCTGTGAATATTCTTATCAGTATTCCGAATAGGGCTTTTAATATACTTATATTCAAAATCTTTACGTATTACATTGGCTGGAGGAATAATATATGCCATTAATACAAAAGACATTATAGCAATAACCAGTGCTGAAAGAAAATACGGATACATCAATCTCTTGAAACTTACACCACTACTTAAAATTGCAATTATTTCGGTATTAGCTGCTAATTTTGAGGTAAAGAAGATAACTGCAATAAACGTAAATAAATAACTAAATAGATTAGCAAAATAAGGGATCCAATTCAAGTAATAATCAAATGCAATAGCTCTAAATGGAGCTTCCTTTTCCAAAAAATCCTCCACTTTTTCCGCAACATCAAATACAATAGCTATGCTTATTATTATAATAATTGCAAAGAAAAAAGTCCCTAAGAACTTTTTTATTATATATATATCAATTATTTTAAGTCCTAAAAACCTCATAATCTGCGAGATAAATTTTGTACCATTTCATTTTTCCATGACAGAAATGATCCATCAAGTATTTTTTGTCTTGCTTCACCAACCAACCAAAGATAAAAACTTAAATTATGTAAACTGGCAATTTGCGGCCCTAATAATTCTTTCGAAATAAATAAATGCCTTAAATATGCTTTGGTAAACTTAGTATCTACAAATGAAGCACCATTTTCTTCAATAACCGAAAATTCGTTCTTCCATTTAACATTTTTTATATTTATTATTCCATCTCGCGTAAACAACATACCATTTCTACCATTTCGAGTTGGCATAACACAATCGAACATATCTATTCCCCGATCAATTCCTTCAAGAATATTAACAGGAGTTCCAACTCCCATCAAATAACGTGGTTTATCTTCAGGTAATATTTCATTTACAACCTCAATCATATCATACATTTCCTCCGCAGGCTCTCCAACAGATAAGCCACCTATAGCATATCCATCTCTATCATGTGAGCTTATATTCTTTGCCGATTCAATTCTTAAATCCTTGTAAACACTACCTTGAACGATTGGAAAAAATGTTTGCTTATGACCATATAATGATTCTGTCTCATCAAATCTATTCAATCCTCTCTTTAACCAACGATGAGTTAATTCCATGGATTTTTTGGCATAATCGTAATCACAAGGATATGGAGTACATTCATCAAAAGCCATAATTATATCTGCACCAATTATACGTTGAATGTCAACAATATTTTCAGGTGTAAAAATATGTTTTGAACCGTCGATATGCGATCTGAAATGTGCACCATCTTCTTTTAACTTTCTGTTTTCAGATAAAGAAAATACCTGATAACCCCCACTATCAGTTAAAAGAGGTCGATCCCAATTCATAAATTGATGCAAACCTCCTGCCATTTGCATGGTTTCCATTCCCGGACGCAGATATAAATGATAAGTATTACCTAATATAATTTGAGCTTTAACGTCGTCAATTAAATCGCGCTGATTAACTCCTTTTACACTAGCTACTGTTCCAACAGGCATAAAAATTGGTGTTTGAATTATACCGTGATCAGTTGTTATCTCCCCCGCTCTCGCCTTTGTATTAGACTCTTTTGCAAATATTTTAAATTTCATAAAGCTTAAATTTCGTGGTAAAGATAAATAATGTGAATAAATAAATCATTTCTTCGAAACACAATTCTTGTATAAGCGAAAAATGTTTAATAAAATTACCAAGAAATTAAAAAACCAAAAATACCGTGGAGTATATTAATTTTATTTTAGAAAATCCAATTTACATTATACTTATTGCATTTGGATTAAGTTTATTAATTCAATTGTATTTTTATATTTTCTACTATTCAAGGATTCTTTTTTCAAGAAAGAAACAAGACAAAAAGCAAATTAAAGAGCCTGTATCTGTAGTTATATGCGCACGTAACGAAGAAGAAAATCTAGAAAAATACTTGCGAAGTATTCTAACTCAAGATTATCCGGATTATGAAGTAATTGTTGTTAATGATTGTTCAGAAGACGAGTCAGAATTTGTTCTTGAGAGAATGCAAAAAAAATATAAACACCTTAAAGTAACAACTATTAAGCCCGATGAAAAATTTTATCACACCAAGAAACTTGCATTAACAATTGGTATTAAGGCCGCAAAAAACGATTTATTACTTTTAACTGATGCAGATTGTGTAGCATATAGTAATAAATGGATAGAAAAAATGCAGGAAAACTTCACAGAGAAGACGGATATTGTACTGGGATATGGAGGATACATAAGAGAAAATAAATTAATTAATAATTTAATTCGCTTCGACACCTTATTCATTGCACTACAATATTTAACATTTGCATTGGGCAAAAAAACATATATGGGTGTTGGAAGAAACCTTGCATATCGAAAATCCTTATTTTTTAAAAATAAAGGATTTGCCAGCCACAATCACATTGAGTCGGGAGATGATGATCTTTTTATTAAAGAAGTAGCAAACAAGATTAATACGAGTATCGAAATTTCTCCGGAATCTATTACCAGATCAAAATCCGAACCTACTTTTGCAGCTTGGTTTAAACAGAAAAAAAGACACACTACTACCGGAAAATTGTATAATTTCGGAACAAAATGGCGTATATTTTGTGAAAATACAAGTAGGGTATCCTTCTACATTCTTTTTATATTATCTCTTATTTGGTTTAAAGATTTATATATATACATACTAAGTGCATTTGCATTTAGATTAATATTACAAACGATTGTCTATAAAATTACTATGAAGCGTTTTAATGAAAGAAATTTATTAGTACCTTCGCTTCTTTATGATATTCTTATGCCATATTTAAATTTTTCTTTTATTTTAGCAAATAGCTTCACATCAAAAAAAAATAAATGGAAGTAAATTCAAATCTATCAGAAAAAGGCAAACACGACTACAAGCTTGTGAAACTTGCAATTGCAGGTGATCAAAAAGCTTATGCGGAACTTCTTGGTAGATATAGGGATGCGATTTACTTTATGCTGTTAAAAATGGTTAATAATAATAGCGATGCAGAAGACTTAACCATTGAGGCTTTTGGAAAAGCATTTAAAAATATTAGTCAGTATACACCTAATTATGCTTTCAGCACATGGTTATTTAAAATAGCAACAAATAACTGTATCGATTTTATTCGAAAGAAAAAAGCAAATCTGATTTCATTAGATCACTCCACATCCGATCAAGAGACTTTAGGCACACCATTGCATTCAGACACTCCCGATCCGGAAGAAGATATGATTAAGAGTCAGCGCATGGAATTAACACGAAGTGTTGTCGAAAAACTTAAACCTCGATACAAAACTTTAGTTGAATTAAGATATTTTAAAGAATACTCTTACGAAGAAATCGCTACTGAACTAAGTTTACCAATTGGTACTGTTAAAGCGCAACTTTTTAGAGCTCGTGAGTTACTCTACAATATTTTAAAAAACAGTAACCCAAACATCAAATAAAATCAGTAATATGAAGATAATTCTAAAATACTTTCCCGAATTATCGGAAGAGCAAAAAAGACAATTTCTTTTATTACAAGAATTATACGAAGAATGGAATAATAAAATCAATGTTATTTCAAGAAAAGATATTGATCAGCTCTACGAAAGGCACATTCTTCATTCTTTAGCTATTGCTAAAGTAATTCTATTTAAACCCAACACTAAGATTCTTGACATTGGCACAGGAGGAGGTTTTCCCGGAATACCATTAGCTATACTTTTTCCTGAATGCAAATTTCATTTGGTAGATTCTATTGGCAAAAAGATAAAAGTAGTTCAAGAAATTTCATCGGCCTTAGACCTTAAAAATATACAAGCAGAACAAATAAAAGCAGAGCAAATAAAAAGCACCTATGATTTTGTTGTAAGCAGAGCAGTTACAGCATTCCCTGTGTTTTATAATTGGGCAAGAAAAAAAGTTAAACAAGAATCACACAACAATCTGCAAAATGGAATTTTATATTTAAAAGGAGGCGATCTTGAAGAAGAATTAAAGAAATTTAAATCAAGAATAAGTAGCTTTGAAATCTCTGAATTCTTTGCAGAATCGTTTTTTGAAACAAAAAAAATCATTTATCTGCCAATTTAATTTGATTTTAATACAAAAAACTTTTTGCAGATAGGAAAAAAATATTACTTTTGCAGTTCTAAAAAATAAAGTAAAAACATTTTAAAAATATATTGAGATGAAAAGAACATTTCAGCCTTCGAACACAAAAAGAAAGAACAAGCACGGATTCAGAGAAAGAATGTCGTCTGTAAACGGTAGAAAAATATTAGCTAGACGAAGAGCTAAGGGCAGAAAACAATTAACTGTATCCGACGAATTCAATTCAAGGAAATAATTAAAAACTCTATATACTTTAAGTAAGGAATAATTCATTTTATTCCTTACTTTTTTTATTTATTAAAGTCAGTTTATCTCTGTCATTTTAGTAAACAATATCTCTATTTCCTTGTTTGATTTCCTAAAAGAATTAAAATTCTCTTATTTTTGTAGCTTAAAATTCTAACAAATTGATACACGAGATACTTTCATCAGGACAATTGAGTGATTTACACGAAAGAATTACCAATAAAATTCTTCAACAGCAAAGATTAACAGTTGAAGAAGGAATAGAATTATTCAACTTCGATCTGGGAATACTAGGAATCATTGCCAACTTTCAAAACAAAAAGAAAAATCAAGACAAAGTATTTTTCAACAAGAACTTTCATATAGAACCAACAAACATTTGCATTTACGATTGTAAGTTTTGTTCATATCACAGAAAAGTAAATCAAGAAGGAAGTTGGGAATATTCTATGGATGATATTCTAAAAAAAGCTGAGTCCTACAAAAATAAGGGAGTCACCGAAGTTCATATTGTTGGTGGAGTTCACCCAAATCGCGATTTACATTATTATGGAGAGATGATTCAACGAATTAAAGAAATCTTACCTGACATTCATGTAAAAGCTTTCACCGCAGTTGAATTGGACTTTATGATAAAAAAGGCTCATATGAATCTTGAAGAAGGTCTTCTAAAACTAAAAGAATACGGATTAAATAGCATTCCTGGTGGAGGAGCCGAAATATTCGAGCCCGAAATAAGAAAGCAAGTATGTCATGAAAAATCCACAGCTGAACAATGGTTAAACATACATAAAACTGCACATAAAGTTGGGCTGCCCTCTAATGCAACTATGCTCTATGGTCATCTGGAAAATAATCGTCACAGGATTGAACATCTCGATAAATTAAGAGATCTACAAGATCAAACAAAGGGATTTAACACTTTTATACCTTTAAAATTTAAAAAAGCAAATAATTCACTTTCATATATTGGAGAAGTTAATACACTTGAAGACTTGAAAATATTTGCAATATCCAGAATATACCTTGATAATTTTGATCACATAAAAGCATACTGGCCAATGCTTGGAAAAGATGTTTCACAAATCTCTTTATCTTTTGGAGTTGATGATATTGATGGAACCATTGATGACTCAACAAAAATTTATTCGATGGCAGGAGCAAAAGACCAAAAGCCAACTATGACTACCAATGACTTAGTTGAACTCATAAAAACAGCAGGCAAAAAACCAATTGAAAGAGATACTGTTTACAACACTGTCAAGGAATATTAATTGATTCATTTTGCTTCAGATTAATTTTAGTTTGTGCTTACATAATTTTATATTTGTCTCATCGTTAACTATATTAATGTAATAGCACAAACAATAATGACTCTATTTAAATTCCTATCCAGTAAAAAATTTTACAAACTGTTAGCATACGCACTAGGAGGCGTAACTGCATTGTTATTTCTTACATTTCTAATTCTGAAAGTGTATACTCATCATGGACAAACCTTATCCGTTCCTAACTTTAAGGGATTAACCATGGAAGAGGTATATATTAAAGCTAAAAATAGTAAGATGCGTATTGAGGTTTCTGACTCCGTTTTTAATAAAAACTTACCAAAAGGTACTGTAATAGAACAAAATCCGGTTGTAGGATTTAAAGTAAAAAAGAATCGTCGAATATTTCTCATAGTTAATGCTTTTAATCCTGAGAAGGTAGAAATGCCTAATATTGTTGGTGTTTCGCACCGTCAGGCCGAAGCTGTATTAAAAAATGCAGGATTAGAAATCGGTAGATTAATTCACATTCCGGATATTGCAATAAATAATGTATTAAAACAAAAATTTAATAGCAAAGAAATTAAAGAAGGCGAAATGATTCCTAAAGGATCAAAAATTGACTTAGTACTTGGAATGGGTTTGAGCAATCAAAAAACACAAATCCCCAATCTCGACAATTATTCATTGGAAAAAGCTAAAAATCGAATTTTACGATCAGCATTAAATTTAGGTGCAATAATCTATGATGAATCAATTGGAACAGCTGAAGATTCTATCGATGCAAAAGTTTGGAGACAATATCCTTCTTTCAAAGAAAATAAATTAATAAGATTAGGATCTAGCGTTGATGTGTGGTTAACTGTTGACTCGGTAATTCTTTATCCAGAAGAAATAGACATTGAGTCAGTAGACTCAATAATAAATAATGATTAAAGCAAATACTCTTGAAAAATATTAAATTCTATTTAGCTAGTTTAGTTCTGCTTTCTTGTGTTACTTCTTCCAAAGCACAAGAAACATTAAAAGGCTTGCAAACAAATCCTATCATAAAGCAACTATATTCAAGTAAATCAGAAACTAAAGCTGAACAAGCAAAAGCTCCCATTGAGCTTCCATTTATTGATGATTTTGCTAAAACCATAGGATACCCTAACGATTTATTATGGCAAGATAAAAATGTTTTCGTTAACCAGACTTATGCGTACGATCAATTAAGTATTGGCGTTGCTACTTTTGATGCAATAGACGAAACAGGAGCAATTTATACAGATACAAATAACATTCCCTTTGGCGGCGACACACTAACAAGCAATATTATTAACCTAAATTACCCCGGAAACAATACAATATTTCTAAGTTTTTATTATGAACCCGGAGGCCTGGGAGATACACCCGATTTAAATGATTCGTTAATTTTAGAATTTTGCCAAAACGATACGGTTTGGGATAAAAAATGGATTGCTATTTTTAATGAAAAGGATTCCATATTATCTGAAACATACTTATTAAGTGACACTACTATTAAAACTATCAAAGGCGATACCTTAACTGATTTGAAAAAAAGATTCCAACAAGTTTTTATTCCAATTAATGAGGACAAATATCTCAAAAGTAACTTTCAATTTAGGTATAGAAACTACACCAGTTTATCAGAAAGTGAAACGATCGAAGGAACAGCAAGTAATGCCGATCATTGGCATATCGATTATATAATTCTCGATAAAGATCGCAGCATTAATGATACTTTAATTGAAGATGTTGCCATTTGTGAACCAATGGGTTCTCTTTTAAAAAATTACCAAGCAATCCCTTGGAAACATTTTGATAGAGCTAGTGCATACGAAATGGGAGATTCTACTCAGATGACATATCGTAACTTTACAAATGAAGAAAAATTTCCCACTAGGGTATTTGAAAGTGAAGATTTACTAGGTTACACCGGAATAAGTAAACTGGCAGATAATAACGTAGATCCTCCTATTCAACCTTATTCTAAATATACCAAAGTAATTTCAATTGACTATCTTTTCCCTTATAATCCTTCTCTTGATTCTGCATTATTTGAAATAAGAAGTTATTTCTCTGAGCACATAGAAGAAACTCCTTTCCATTGGAACGACACAACACGCTTTTTACAAAAATTTTACAATTATTATGCATATGATGATGGCACTGCAGAAAACGGGTATGGAATTATTGGAGAAGGAACAGAAAGAGCAATGGTTGCAATGCGTTTTAACACCTATAAAAAGGATACTTTAAGAGCGGTACAAATCTTTTTTAACCAAACTTCAACAGGAGTAAACCAATACACATTTAAGCTTCATATTTGGAAAGATGATAATGGAACGCCTGGAAATTTAATCTACACAAAAGAAGACCTTAAACCTCAAACAGAAGGTGAACTTAATAAATTTACCACATATCTTATTGATTCAACAATAGTTCTTGAAGGAAAATTTTACATAGGTTGGCAAAAAAACAATACTCCCGAAATGCTAAATGTTGGTTTCGATGTAAACCAAATTAATAATGATAAACTTTTCTATCGATTTTCAGATTCATGGGTAAAATCACAGTTTGAAGGAACAATAATGATTCGTCCATTAATGGGTGAAGAACTAAATATTTCAACAGGAACAACTACTACTCCATTAAAAAATAATTCTCTTGAATATACAATTTATCCAAATCCTGCAAATGATGTACTTAACATAAATATTGACAATGATTTTGCAACTGATTACCGATATACAGTATTTGATATTTACGGAAGAATATTCATTGACACAAATGAAAACAAATCAACTCTGGATATATCAGAATTAAATTCGGGAATTTACTTTATTCGTATTTCAAATCCAAAAGGTGCAAATAGTGCCAAAAAATTCATGATAGTTCGTTAATTATATAATGATGAAAGAAGAAGATATAAAAGAAAATGAAGAGCAGGAGTTATTCGAACATCATAAATTTGAAGTTGATGCTGGTCAAAAAGCATTAAGAATAGATAAATTTCTTGTAAACAGAATTGAGAATGCATCTCGAAGTAAGATTCAAAGTGCTGCTGATGCCGATAATATTTTAGTAAATAATAAGCCGGTAAAATCAAATTATAAAGTTAAGCCAAACGATACTATTTCAATTGTAATGGCATACCCGCCAAGAGAAATAGAATTATTACCTGAGGATATTCCGCTCAATATTGTTTATGAAGATGATGACTTAGTTATTGTTAATAAAGAGGCAGGAATGGTAGTTCATCCATCGTATGGTCATTATGATGGCACATTGGTAAATGCGATGTTGTATCATCTTAAAGATTTACCTTTATATAATACCGGAGATATGCGCCCCGGATTAGTTCACAGAATAGATAAAAACACTACAGGATTATTAGTGCTGGCAAAAACAGAACAAGCATTAAATAAACTTGCTAAGCAATTCTTTGATAAAACTACCGAAAGAAGGTATTACGCACTTGTTTGGGGAACATTCGATGAAAAAGAAGGAACTATTACAGGTCATGTAGGAAGAAATATTAAAAACAGAAAAGTAATGCATGTATTTCCTGATGGAGAGCAAGGCAAACACGCTGTTACACACTATAAGGTATTACAAGAATTAGGATATATTACTTTAATAGAATGCAGACTCGAAACAGGGCGAACTCATCAAATACGGGTTCATTTTCAACACATTGGCCATCCCCTATTTAATGACTTTGAATATGGCGGTGATAAAATATTAAAAGGAACTACTTTTACAAAATACAAACAATTTGTTCATAATTGTTTTAGCATATTACCTCGACAGGCATTACATGCAAAAACATTAGGCTTTACACATCCTACAACTGGAGAATATATGCGTTTTGACTCGGAGTTACCCGATGATATGACACAAGTTATTGAAAAATGGAAAAGATATTTAACTGGTAGAGAATCACATGAATAATTTTAAATCTTTTTAATAGTTTCATCGTAAAAAGTATAATTCTAAATTAATGCATAATGAGAAAACTTTTAACTAACCTACTTTCACTAATTCTGATTTTTCTTACATTATGTTTTAATTCAATATCACAAACTACAGGGCCGGAATCAGGAACTCTCCTAATAATTGGAGGAAATGCAGATGATAGTATATTTATTCCAATGTTTAAAGAATTAGCAGGTGGAGATAGTGCTGAAATAGTAATTATTCCCACCGCTCTTGATGACGAAAGCCTTGCAAATGATCCAGACTTTAAAAAATTAATAAGCCGATTCGAAAAATATAAGTTTAAAAAAATTAATGTTCTTCATACACGAAATCCAAAAGTAGCTAATTCACCTGAATTTATTGAACCTTTGCACACTGCAACAGGTGTTTGGTTTCAAGGAGGAAGGCAATGGCGATTAGCCGATTCTTATTTAAATACATTAGCGCATTTAGATATATATGGAGTTCTGCACAGAAATGGAGTTATTGCCGGCACATCAGCTGGAGCAACAATCCAAGGGTCTTATTTAGCACGTGGTGATACCAAAACAAATACCATAATGATGGGCGATCATGAAGAAGGATTATCGCTAATTAAAAATATTGCAATCGACCAACACTTATTAGCACGTAACCGACAATTCGATATGTTTGAGATTATAAACAACAAACCCGAATTGTTAGGAATAGGATTAGATGAAAATACTGGAATATTAGTCCAAAAAAATACATTTGAAGTGGTAGGAGAACATTATGTAGCAATCTACGACCGAACTCGTTGGTCGGCAGATCTAGATACAATTTTCCAACTACCTAAAAAAAGTAAAGAATTTTATTTCTTAAAAAAAGGAAATAGTTACAATATGTTAGAAAGACAAATCATTAAATAAAACTGTTCTGACTTTTTCTTTATTATAATCGACCTCTTCAATTCTTGAATTTAACCCGCATTATTCATTTTTTTGTCAAAAAAATCTATAATTTCTTATTAATCTGCAAATTAAAAAGCGAGCTGAACTCGAAGTATAAATGATCATATTTATGCAATTACCTTATTAGCTATCCTTTATCATCTTCTTTTCAATTCCACTACATAATTAGGGTTTAATAATGAGCATATTTAATAATACTCAACTTCACTTAAGTTTATTAGCACACAAATTAAGTTAATACGTATAAAATGCTCATTAATCATCAAAAATACCACATTCATCATAAGGTTTAAACTTATTGAAATTCTCTCCGTATCCACGTTTGGTATATTAAACCTATACCTTCTTTAACCATAATAAAAAAATGACTGAGCGTAATTTAAGAAAATTAGAAGATGAAATTTGGAAAGAGATTCCAATTGCAGATAAGAAATATGAGGTTAGCAATTATGGTCGGGTAAGAAGCTATTGTTATGATAAAACTAATGGTAGAATTTTAAAGCCAGGATTAACTAAGGGCTTTCACACTGTTACTTTCAAAACTAACGAAAAAAAGAAGACATTTCTTGTTCATAAATTGGTTGCATTGGTATTTGTTCCAAAAGAAAATGACAATGAGACTATCTCAATACATCTTGACTGGAATAAGCGAAATAATCATTTTAAAAATTTGCAATGGGTTACAAAAGAAGATGCCTATGCGCGAATAATGCCTCGATTACAACAAATAAATAAAATAAAAAATAAAGGAATTGTTCGAAACTCGAAATTAAAACCTGATGATGTAAAAGTTTTAAAAGGTATGCTCGAGAAAGGAATCAGACAAAATGTTATAGCAAAGCTATTTTCAATTAGCGAAATGCAAGTTACAAGAATTAAAAGAGGGGAAAATTGGAGTAAAATAGAAGCTACTGTATAGGGATCAAAAAAACTACTTAAAAACGCTACATTGTTCAATGTGGCGTTTTTGTTTTATATAACAATAGAATTTAATTCTCATTAATTTTTTTAATAAAAAATTGACTTTGGCAAACAATTTGCTTTCCTTAACTATATAATACCAATTAAACACCAAAATGACCGATATAATTCGTTTTTTTTTCACTTATATTTTTCAAAAAATAAAACCGTAGCTACGGCTATGCTTGGATTTTTTGAATCATCTAAGCAAAAAATAATTCAAATTATTTATAGCTCATTTTGAAATTTAATTGGTATAATTCATATTAATTTAAAATAATTATCATGAAAAAAATATTTATACTAATCCTTTTGGTGAGCACAGTGTCATTGTTAAATGCACAAGAAATAGAGGAACAAAATGAACCTCAATCAATTTTTAATTCAAAACCTGAAAAAATTCGGGGATATGCAGGTCCTTTATATAACACTACGTATCTGGATGGAGAAATAGCTTATATGACCGGCTTTAATGCCGCCGGAATTTTTAACGATCAATTTATTTTCGGGATATACAATTTAAATCTTGAAAATAATATCTTTTCAAATAATAGTGACTATGTTGGTTACGAAATGAATTTTGAACATAGAGGTTTATGGTTAGGTTATATTTTTATGCCTAAAAGAATAGTCCATTTTAATGTTAATGCTCAAATTGGTAAAGGTAATCTTGAAATTTATGATGAAATTCTTGACTCATGGTTAGAAGATGATTTCATTTTTGTTTTATCTCCAAGTATTGAGGCTGAATTTAATGTGGCTAAATTTTTAAAAGTAGGAATTGGTGCAAACTATAGATTTGCTTTAGATGTTGATAAATTCGATAATTATAAGGACAGTGATTTTACTGACTTTGGGGGATTTATTAGTTTTAAATTCGGCTGGTTCAATTAAAACTACTAAAACTAATTTAATATAGAGGAGCTGTCCAAAAAATCATTATTTGTCATCCCCAACTTGATTGGGGATCTCATAATTCATTACATACAAGCCAATTAAAAGATTCCCTTTTTCAAGGGAATGACACTAAATGGACTTTTTGGACAGCCTCTTTCGTTTAATTAGTTTATTAAATTTTTGTATTAGTTTGAAATTAAGAACTTTGGCAAAATCAGCTCATTTTAATCATACAACTAATTATCAACAATTTGACTGTTTATAAAATTCAACTTTGCCAAAAATTAACAAAGTATTGCCATTTTCTTTCCGGAATTAATACTGGCACAAAACTAATTGGTATAAGATATTTAAGTAGTTCTTATCACATTATAAGTATTAATCTTATTTTTGATAATTATTAACATTCCTATACATAATTTTGATAGGATAGCACAATTTTATATCTGATAAAAATTAAAGAAATATGAAAAAAAATATTGCTATAGTTGCAGGTGGTGATTCTTCCGAACATATTATTTCAATTGGCAGTGCTAAACAAATTAATGAAGTTCTGGATAAAGAAAAATATAATATTTACACTGTTATAATTAAAGAAACAAAGTGGACTGTAAATGGCGATTCTTTTAAAGATGTTATTGTAGATAGAAATGATTTTAGTTTCTCATTAAATAATCAAAATATAAAATTTGATTGTGCATTAATTATTATACATGGTACTCCGGGAGAAGATGGCAAGCTGCAAGGATATTTCGACACAATAAAAATTCCATATACAACTTCAAACACATTGGCATCTGCCTTAACTTTTAATAAAATTTTCAGCAAAAATTACTTAAAATCATTCGATATTCCATTGGCAAAATTTGTGTCATTAAAAAAAGGTGCTACTATTGATGCGGATCAAATAATTAGCATTACAGGTTTACCATGTTTTGTAAAGCCAAATTGTGGAGGATCAAGTTTTGGAATAAGTAAGGTTAAAGAAAAAGAAAAGCTTCGCGAAGCGATTGATATAGCATTTAAAGAAGACAATGAAATATTAATTGAGGAGTTTCTTGACGGTAGTGAATTAACTTGCGGACTTGTAAAAACAAATAAAGGAGATATAATTTTTCCTCCAACCGAAATTGTTAGCAAAAATGAATTCTTTGATTACGAGGCTAAATATACTGAAGGTATAGCTGAAGAAATTACACCTGCAAGAATTTCTAATGAACTAACAAAAGATATTCAAAATCTTTCATCGCAGATTTATGATATTTTTCAGTTAAATGGAATAATTCGCGTGGATTACATCTTCACGAAGAACAAGCTATATTTCATGGAAGTTAATACTGTTCCCGGAATGACTGCGGCCAGTTTAGTTCCTCAACAAATTGAGGCAGCCAATTTAAATGTTAAAGATATCCTGACTTTGGTTATAGAAGACTCTATTGAACGACATATATCATCATAAAATATAAGATGAAAGCACACAACACTGCTTGCCCCAGAAATTGCTATAGTACATGTTCATTTAAAGTTTGGACTGATAATGGGAAAGTTATAAAAATTGATCCTCAACCATTAAATAAAGCTACACCACAAGGAATATGTTTAAAGGGATTAAGCTATGTTGAGCGAGTGAATTCACCACAACGCATATTACATCCTTTAAAGAAAATTAATGGTGAATTCAAACAGATTTCGTGGGAAGCTGCATTAAGTGAAATCTCCGAAAAATTACAGTACTTTAAGGAAAAGTATAGTCCACAATCTGTTCTTTTTTATTATGCCAGTGGAATGTCCGGCTTACTTAATTCGGTAAGTACAAACTTCTGGAAATTGTATGGAGGCGCAACTACTGTATATGGAAATTTGTGTTGGCCAGCCGGTTTAGAAGCTACTCGATTAAGCTTAGGAGAAAACAAACATAATATTCCCTGGGATGTTGAAAATGCCAAACTAATTCTGGTTTGGGGTAAAAATCCTGCTGAATCGAATATTCAGCAAATGATTCCAATTGAAAAAGCTCAGCAGAACGGAGCTAAATTAGTTTTTGTTGATCCTCGAAGAACAGCTTCAGCAGAAAGAGCGGATTTACTCATTCAACCAATCCCGGGAACTGATGGAATTCTAGCACTTTCAATTGCCAAAATTTTAATCGAAAAAAATCAGATAGATAAAGAATTTATAGATAAATACGTTCTGGGATATGATGCTTTCAAAGAATTTGTGCTAAAAATTAATATAAACGAAGCGAGCATTGAATGTGGCGTTTCTGTTGAATTTATAAACAAACTGGCTAATTTTATTGGTACAACAAAACCAATGACACTTATTCCGGGATATGGAATGCAGCGCTATACCAACGGTGGTCAAACTACTCGGTGTTTATTAGCATTATCAATTATTACAGGAAATATTGGGAAACCAGGAGCGTGCTGGCACTATGCCGATTTACAGAGTGATATTTTTAGTGAAATTAAAGAACCTGTTAATTATTTTCCTCCTGAAAAACCTGATGGTATTTTTCGCAGAGAAATTGCGACTGCTCGCCTAGGTGAGGATATGTTACAAATATCTGATCCTGATTTAAAAATGGCTTGGGTTGAACGAGGGAATCCGGTTACTCAAAATCCGGATAGCAATAAAGTAAAAGAAGCATTTCGAAAACTGGAATATTGTGTTGTAGTTGATCAGTTTTTAACAGACACAGCTCAAGAAGCTGATATTGTTTTACCAGCAAAGACTATGTTTGAGCAATCCGATATTATTTCATCGTACTGGAATCCTTATATTCAGTTAAGACAAAAAGTAATTGAACCTATTGGTGAAGTAAAACCTGAAACTGAAGTTTATTATCTTCTTGCAAAAAAAATGGGTTTTCCTGATTCTGAAATTGATAAAAATATTCCCTATCCTTCAGATGAAGCAACTGAGAAATGGTTGAACAATCAACTCAAACCCTGGCCAGATATCACTTTGGAAAAACTTAAAAAAGGCCCAATATTAACACCTGTATTACAAGAAATTGCATTTTCAGATTATAAATTCAATACTCCATCGGGTAAAATTGAATTATTCTCTGAAACTGCTCATAAAAAATGGGGTGTTAATCCTTTACCGAATTACGAAAAAACAATTGACGGTAACAAAGAAAATAAATTCCCTTTTAATTTAATGTCGCCAAATACAAAAAATAGAATTCATTCTCAATTTGGCAATTTAGAAAGCATAAAACTAATTGATCCTAAACCTTTTGCAAGCATAAATTTAGGTGATGCACATGCAAAGGGAATTAAGGAGGGTGATTTTATTAAGGTATTCAATGATCGTGGAGAATTAACAATTAATGTTAAAATTGATGCTAGCTTACGACCGGGAAATATTGTAATTGTTAATGGATATTGGCACGAAGAAGGATCTTGTCCTAATATACTATCGAAAGGTCGCGAAACCGATATGGGGCATGGAACCGCTTTTCATGATAACATGGTTGATTACGAAAAACCCAATATTAAATGAGAAAGAATATTTTCATATTTGATCAGAATAAGATGGTTGATTACGAGTTTTATAAAAAATCTGTCAGAATTAAGTGCTAAGCGGCCTTACTTAATACGTTTTTTTAGTAGTTTTTAAAGACATTCTATTAAATAGAAATCCGCTAAGCACTACGTGAAAAAAAGAATAATTATTTCTGCAAATAGAAATTATGAGAAAGAATGTTTTCATATTTGATCAAAATAAATGCGTAGGTTGCCATGCTTGTGTTGTTGCTTGCATTAACGAAAACGGTTTTCAATCGCCTGATCAATGGAGAAATGTTCATTCATCGAATAATCCTCATTTACCACAATTGCCATTATTATATTTATCATTAGCCTGTAATCATTGCGATGATGCACCTTGTTTAAAAAATTGCCCTAGCCTTGCCTACTCACGCGATGAAAAAACGGGAGCGGTTATACATGATCCTAAAAAATGTATTGGATGCAAATATTGTACTTGGGCCTGTCCTTATGATGCTCCTAAATTCAACCTTAAATCGGGAATAATTGAAAAATGCACTTTTTGTAATCACAGAATTGAAGACGAATTAAAACCTGCATGTGCAAACCTGTGTCCTGTGGGAGCTCTCGATTTTGAAAATATTGAATTTAACAGAGAAGAATCTGTTGAATCAAGCCCTGTTCCTGTTAATATTGGCTCGAATTTAAAGACAGTAAAATTAAGAAAAGAAACTGGCCCTGAAATGGACTTAGAAATTTTCAAGAATCAAACTAAAATCGATATTCAAACAAAAAAACACAATAAAATAACAGCACAAAAAGAATGGCCTTTAATTGTTTTTACTTTATTAACAACAGGATTAGTAAGTTTATACACATCAGGAATAACAAAAATATTTAATTCAACACATAAACATATTTTTACTGGATTTATAATTATTTCCGCAGCATTAAGCATACTGCATTTGGGCAAAAAACTAAGAACATGGCGATCAATAATAAATATCAAAAACTCTTGGTTAAGCAGAGAAATTGGTTTTTTCGCACTATTCTTTGCAAGTGTTTTTTGCAATTTCTATTTATTTAATTTACCTGATTTATTAGTAGCATGCTTCGGCTTGCTTTACCTGTTTTCCATTGATATGCTCTACCGTATAGCCACTTGGAGATGGGAATTAAAAATTCATTCAGCACAAACAATTTTAATTGGAATATCCCTTTTTGCTTTCTTTATAGGATGGTATTACTTACTGGTATTCATCATATCTTTTAGATTAACAATATACGTATACCGAAAAATTGTAATTACAAAGAATGATTTGATCCTTTCGTCATTAAGGGCTATTCTTCCAATTATTGCAATAATCATGTTATACAATTCTCAATATTATATTCTTAGTTTAATTCTAATTGCTTTAGGAGAAGTCATTGATCGAATTGAGTTTTACAATGAGTTAAATGTTCCTGATCCAAAAATTGAGTTTGAATCACAGAATAAATAATACCGTTTATTATTCAAAATGCCATATTTATGAAAAACAAATATGGATTGAATATATAACGGCATTAGCCATTCTAAACTTCAAAATATCGTTAACAACACGGCATTTTGAAGAAGAATTGGTATAAGTTAATTTACTTCTATTTTACTGTTTACTTTAATATCCTTAATATTTAGCTGTAGTGTTGAAACTCCACG